>DATFPD010000514.1:0-11790 GCA_035265005.1 Gemmatimonadaceae bacterium
CGGTCGAGCACCTCGTGCTCGCGCTGACCCAGGTCGCCGGCGCCTCGGCCGCCTGCGCCGAGCGCGGCGACGCGGCGACGGTCGAGACGCTCGCGGACTACTACGCCGTTCTCGCCGGCGCGGCGGCGGACGCCGGCGGGCGCGTGATCAAGGTGATTGGGGACGGCGCGCTGCTCGTCTTCCCGCGCGCGCGCGCGCGAGACGCCGTGGACGCGCTGCGCGACGCCCAGGGGCGCGGCACCGCGCGCTGGCAGGCGCTCGATCCGCGCTGCCGCGTCCTGGTGAAGGTGGGCGCGGGCCCGGTGGTGCACGCGCCGATGGGGCCGCCGGGGGAGGAGCGGGACGACGTCTACGGCGACGCGCTCAACCGCCTCTTCAAGGCGGCGGTCGGCGAGCGGGCCGGCGACTTCGTGCTCACGCCGGAGGCCGAGGCGCTGCTGCGGGACGCCTGACGAGGCGGCAGTGCGGATCACGGGCGACGGTGACCGTCTCGTCATCGAGGACACGCCGGGCTGCCTCTGGCTGTTCGGGTTCGTCTTCGTCGTCAGCGGCACCGTGGTTCTCGCGATGCCGTGGATCGCCGAGAACTGGGCGACGCTCCGCGCGTGGGAGCGCCTGGTGGCGCTGGGCATCGGGCTCGCGCACTTCTCCGCCGGCGTCTGGATGATCCTCCGCCACTCGGCGACCCGCGTCGAGCTGGACCGCGCCGGCAACGCGGGGACGCACGAGGTGCGGCGCCCCTTCGCGCGGCGCTCGGCGGTGACGCGCTTCCCGCTCGACGAGGTGCGGGCGGTGGACATCGCGCGGTCGAAGGACAGCGACGGCGACCCGATGTTCCAGCTGCGCCTCTGGCTCTCCGGAAGCCGCGTCCTGCCGCTGCAAGCGCAGCCGGCGCACGGCGAGGAGCGGGCGCGCGAGCGGGCGGCGGAGATCCGGGGCTTCCTGCGACTCCAGGAGCCGGGAGAGGCCGGGACGATTCCGGGCCGGGCTTGAACCGCGGAGGACGGGCACAGAGAAGAGCTCGCGGGATGGCGCCCGCCCTGTCATCCCGCACGAGGCCCGCGGACCGGGCGACTGTCGGGACCTGGAGCGGTTGCCGCCTGGCTGTTCACCACGGAGAACGCTCGCTCGTCATCCCCGCGAATGGTGACACGCGTGACCCGAGCCGCGCGATGGACGTCCTTATTCGGTAGCACCACCCCCACCCGTCCTCCCACACCCGTCGTCCGATGGCGCTCCTCCGAATCGTCCTCACGCTCCTGCTCGCGATCGTCACCTTTCCCATCCGCCTGCTGCTGGGCCTGTTCCTGGGCGGCCGCGGCAACAACGTCGTCGTGCTGCCGGCGGACGACCCCGGGATGAACGCGGCGAAGGCGCAGGCCGTGGCGACCGTCGCGGAGTTCCTGCGGCGCCTCTCGGCGCCTGGCGCGAACGTGGCGTCGGCGGCCGTGAAGACGGCGCTCCCCGTGCCGGGCGGCACCGAGCACGTGTGGCTGAGCCAGATCCGCTGCGAGGGGAACGAGTTCGTGGGGGTGGTCGACAACAACCCGTACCCCGACAGCGGCGTGCGCGCCGGCGACGAGCGGCGCGTGCGCCAGGACGCGATCAGCGACTGGAAGATCGTCGAGGGCGGGCACCTCGTCGGTGGCTTCACCATCCGCTACTTCCGCGACCGGATGCCGGCGCGCCAGCGTGCCGCGCTCGACGCGGCCCTCCCGTTCACGATCGGCCCGGAGCCCATCCCGCCGATGGCCTGACGGCGCCCCGGCGGCGGCGTCAGTCCCAGCGCAGCGCCTGCACCGGGTCGAGCCGCGCCGCGCGGCGGGCCGGGAGCCAGGTGGCGAGCGCGCCGGCGGCGAGCAGCACCAGCGACACGCCGGCGAGCGTGGCCGGGTCGGTGGGGCTGACGCCGTAGAGCAGCGGCGCCGCCAGCCGCCGGAGCGCCAGCGCCAGCGCGAGGCCGGCCGCCAGCCCCGCCCCGCTCACCGCCATCCCCCGCCCGAGCACCGACATCCGGACCGAGCGCGGGCTCGCGCCTAACGCGATCCGGACGCCGATCTCCCGCGTGCGCTGCGCCGTGACGTAGGACAGCACGCCGTACAGCCCGACCGCGCCCATGAACAGCCCCACCGCGGCCGCGGCCAGCAGCCCGACCATCGTGAAGCGCATCTTGGCCCGCGCCGCGTCCACCACCTGCGACAGCGTGCGCACCTCGGCCAGCGGGAGCGTGGGGTCGAGCTCGCCCAGCGCGCGGCGCACCGCCGGCAGCAGCGCGGCCGGCGGCGACGCGCCGGTCGTGCGGACCGCGTAGACCATCGACCGGGCGAGCCAGTCCATGTCCACCCCGGGGCGGTTCACCATCGCGTAGTAGACGGCGCCGACCGGCGCCTCCTCCAGCGACGCCCCCCGCACGTCGCCCACCACGCCCACGACGTCCGACCAGGCGCGCGCCCCCGGCAGCCCGGCCAGCCCGTGCGCCACGCGGGCGCCGATCGGGTCGCGCCCCTGCATCAGCGTGCGCACGACCGTCTCGTTCACCAGCACCGCGCCCGACTGGCGGTCGGTGTCCGAGCGGTCGAGCAGGCGCCCCGCGCGCAGCGGGATCCCCATCGCCTCGAAGTAGCCCGGCGTGGCGACGCGCATCTCCACCACGGGCGGGACGCTCCCCGCGCCCACCGGCGGCGGGACGCCCTCCACCCGCAGCGGGTCGATCAGCGTCGTGGGGCCCATCAGCGGCAGCCGCCCGGTGGCGCCGGCGGCCTGCACCCCCGGCAGCGCGAGCAGGCGGTCGAGCATGGCGTAGTGGAAGCGCGCCACCGCCTGCGGCTCGCGGTACTTCGAGAACGGCAGCGGGATGCGGAAGGTGAGCACGCCCTCGGGGCGGAACCCCGGGTCCACCGCGCGCAGCCGCTGGAAGCTGCGCAGCATGAGCCCCGAGGCGACGAGGAGCACCGTCGCCATCGCCACCTGCGAGACCACCAGCAGCTGCCTTACGCGCCCGGCGCCGCGCCCCGCGGTCGCGGCGCGGCCGCCCCCGCTCAGCACCGACGCCGGCGAGGCGTTCCGGTGGCGGGCGACCGGGATGGCGCCGAAGACGAGCGCCGCCGCCGCCGCCACCAGCGCGGTGAACGCCAGCACCGCCCCGTCGATCCCGACCTCGCCGGCGCGCGGGAGCACGCCGGGCCCGAGCAGCGGCAGCAGCCAGACCGCGCCCCGCGCCAGCGCCACGCCTAACGCGGAGCCGAGGACGAGCAGCACCACGCTCTCGGCGAGGAACTGCGCCAGCAGGTGCCCCCGCTCGGCGCCGAGCGCCACCCGCAGCGCCACCTCGCGCTGCCGGGACTCGGCGCGAACCAGGAGCAGGCTGGCGACGTTGACGCAGGCGATGAGCAGCACCAGCCCGATCATCGCCCACAGCGTCCAGAGCGCCGGCCGCACGCTCCCCACCACGTCGTCGGCGTACGGGTGCACGTCCGCGCGGAGCCGCGTGTCCTTCAGCGCCTGCGCCGGGATGAAGTCCACCACCTGCGTGATCCCCGGGAGGAGCGCGGTCAGCTCCCGCTCGGCGGCCGCCGGCGTGACACCGGCGCGCAGCCGCCCGATCCCCGGCGTGTTGAAGCCCCCCAGGTCCTTGCGGTCGAGCTTGTAGGGGAGCCAGAGCTGCACGTCGGGCGTGGGGAACGCGAAGCCGCGCGGCATCACGCCCACGATGGTGTACGAGTTCCCGTTGATGACGACCGTGCGCCCGAGCACCGACGGGTCGCCGCCGAATCGCTGCCGCCAGAGCGCGTGGCTCAGCACCACCACCGCCGCCCCGCCCGGCGCGTCCTCCTCGGCGGCGAAGGTGCGCCCCAGCGCCGGCGCCACGCCGAGGACGTCGAACAGACTCCGCGTCGCGTGCACCGTCTCCACCCACTCGGGCGCCGAGCCGTCGCCGGTCAGGCTCCCCCGCCCCGGGTCGTAGAGCGCCATCGCCTCGAGGGTGCGTCTCGGGCCCTGGTAGACGACGTACGCCGCCGAGGAGTGCGGGAGCCGCTCCGGGATGTCGCCGCCGCGGCTGCGGTGGCCGATCGCGACGATGCGGTCCGCGCTCGGGTAGGGCAGCGGGCGGAGGAGCACCGCGTTCACCACGCCGAAGACGACCGCGTTGCCGCCGATGCCGAGCGCCAGAGTGATCACGGCGGCCGCGGTGAAGCCGGGCGTGCGGCGGAGCTGCCGGAAGGCGACGCGGAGGTCCCGCGCCGCGCGCTCGAGCCCGCGCCCGCCGCGCCCGTCGCGCATCGCCTCCTTGTGGCGCTCGACGCCGCCGAAGGCCGCCACCGCGCGCCGCCGCGCCTCGTCAGGCGGGAGCCCGGCGAGCCGGTACTTTTCCGCCTCCATGTCGAGGTGGAAGCGCATCTCCTCGTCCAGCTCCGCCTCGACGCGCGAGCGCGCCGCCAGGGCGCGCAGCCACATCGCGATCCGTTTCCTGCCGAGCATCGGTGGCTCCTCTCCGCTCAGGTGGCCCGGAGGAGCTGCTCGACCGCGACGGTCAGCCGGCGCCAGCTCTCGGTCTCCGCGCCCAGCGCGCGCCGCCCGGCGGGGGTCAGCCGGTAGTACTTCGCGCGCCGGTTGTGCTGCGTGGTCCGCCACTCGCTGTCGATCCACTCCTTCTGCTCCAGCCGCTGGAGCGCGGGGTAGAGCGACCCCTGGTTCACGTCCAGCACGCCGCCGCTGACCTGCGCGATGCGCTGCGTGATCCCCCAGCCGTGCATCGGCTCGAAGGTCAGCGTCTTGAGGACCAGCAGGTCGATGGTGCCGCGGAGCGGCTCCGAGGATGACTCGCCCATGCGTGCGCGCGAGGGTGGCGGGAGTATTTCCGATTTCGACAGAAGATTCACCCGGGTCCTGTCGAAGTCAAGAGGACGAGCCGAAGGCGCCACGGATCGACACGGATGAACGCCAATCCGTCTGCGCATCATTCGAAGTCCCTCGCTCGATCCGTGGCCTTCTCCAGTCGCTACATTGCGCGCCATGCGATTTCTCGTTCTCGGCGCGTCGGGAGGCGTTGGTCGGTGGGTCGTGCGCCTCGCCGCCGAGCGGGGGCACGAGGTGACGGCGGTCGTGCGGGCGTCGAGCGGGTACGCGCCGCCGCCGCCGGGCGTCGTCGTGCGCGTGGGTGACGTCACCGACCCCGCGCTGCTCGACGACGCGGTGGCGGGGCGGGACGGGGTGCTCTCCTGCCTCGGCCTGCGGCGCGCCGGCCGCAGCCCGTGGGCGCCGCTCCGCTCGCCGCCCGACCTCACCGCGCGTGTCGCGCGGCTGCTCGTGCCGGCCATGCGGCGCCGCGGCGTCCGTCGCCTGATTGCGATCAGCGCCGGCGGCGTCGGCGACAGCCTGGCGCGGCTCGGCTGGCCGGTCCGGAAGCTCGTGGCGGCGGGGAACGTCGGCGTCGCCTACCGCGACCTGGCGGCGATGGAGGCCGAGCTCGAGGCGAGCGGGCTGGACTGGCTGGCCGTGCGTCCGGTGACGCTGGTCGACGGCGCCCCGTTAGGCAGGGCCCGCCCGGCCGGCCGCTACGGCCTCGCGTCCACCGTCCGGCGCGGCGACGTGGCCGCGTGGATGCTGGACGCCGCCGAGCGCCCCGGGGCGTTCGCCGAGCGCCGCGTCCTCCTCGGCGCGTGAGCGGGGCGCGCGCGGCGTGAAGCAGGTCATCGTGGTGGACGAGCTGCTGATGCTCCCGCGCGGCAAGCTGGCCGCGCAGGCGGCCCACGCGGCGCTGGCGGCGTTCCTCGAGGCGCCGCCGGAGGCGCGGCGGGCGTGGCTGGAGGAAGGCATGCCGAAGGTGGTGCTGCGCTGCGAGGGCGCCACGGCACTGCGCACCCTCGAGACCCGCGCCGCCGAGGCGGGGCTGCCGGCGGCCCTCATCCGCGACGCCGGCCGCACGGTCGTCGCCGCGGGCACCGCGACCTGCCTCGGCATCGGCCCCGCCGAGGACGCGGCGGTGGACGCGATCACAGGGGAATTGCGGCTGGTGCGGTAGAGAACCGGGACGGGGGCGGAACGTGGCTTACTCTGGACCCCGGGCCCCGCGCTCCATCACACGCGCCGAGACTTGTTCAATGGACCTCGCCATCCGCGCTCGGCGCCGTCCGCCGCTTCGCCTGCGAGGAGCTGCCGGAGGAGGCGCAGCTGCTCTGGTACAAGGAGCCGTGGGGCGGCCGACGGGCGGCCGCCCCACGGCGCCCGCCGCGAGGCGGTGCTATCGCGGCGGGACGGCGGTCGTCTGGGGCTGGGGCGCGCGCGGGCGCTGCCGCCAGTAGTGATTGGAGGGGAGACTGCGCCGGGCCACCAGGTCGTCGTAGTACGCGACCACGCGCGCCTGCACCGACCCGCGGGTGTCCGTCGCCTCCGCCCGGAACGGGGCGTAGCGGTGGCGGTCCTGGACCGCGCTCTCGACTACCGGGCGGTTCGCCGGCTCGTCAGGCAGCCACTGGCGCTCCCGCGCCGAGAGGCTGGCGCCGCGCACGCCGCCGCCGCCGCCGGCCTGCTCCGCGACGCGGAACCACCACCACGCCTCGCCGCGCCCGGAGCCCAGCGGCCCCACCGAGCACGTGTAGGTCCGGCCGCCCTCGTTGAAGTCGAAGCCGGCGATCCCTTCGTCCATTCGTGCGCCATTCGTATGCATGAGCTGACCGCTCCCTGGCCCGTCTGCGTGCCGACCGGCGCGAATGTGTGACGTACACCGCCGGCGCGACGTGGAAAAGAAAAAGGGCCCGCGCGAAAGCCGGGGCCCTTCGAGTCGCATCCGGATTGTGCGGCAAACCGTAAGTGCCGTTGGCACCGGCGCCGCTCATTTAATATAGCCTCTGGAGCCCCAAAACACCACACCTGGATGCAGTGATTCGAGGATCGCTTCGACAGCAACAGCAACGGCTTGGACAGGATGAACTGCGACAGGATGGACAGGATGGTGGACAGGATGAGGGCCCCGGGGACGCGGCATCTCCCGACAGGCCGTCATCCTGTCCACCATCCTGTCCATCCTGTCGCAGTTCATCCTGTCCAAGCCGTTGCTGTTGCCGTTGCTGTCGCCCTCGAACTGACCGACCACTGCGGGCTGCCACGGCATGACACGCATGGCGCAACGGCCGCCGAGGCCTTAGCCTGACGGAGCGGCCCGCTCGCGACGACGCGACGCGGGCGCCCCCACCCAGCGTCACTCGCCGTGAGGAATCCGGTGCTCCGCCCCATACTCCGTGCTCTGCTCCTCGCCGCCGCGATCATGGGCAGCGGCGGCGCCGCTGGCTGCGTCGCCCGCGGCTCCCCCCTTCGCGTCCACCCGATGCCCGAGGGCTACGGCGTCTCGACCGGGGTGAACATCGGCTGGTCCACCAAGCGCATCGTCACGAAGCAGCCGCCGGAGACGCTCGTCGCCGAGGACGGCACCGTGTGCCGCGTATCGCCCGACCGCTACAAGGACACCGACCTGAAGGCGCTCGTCCAGTGCGACTGGCAGCTCGGGGAGCCGGTGCGGCGGTAGCACTGGATCGGGACTCGGTCCTGCTCACCCCCCCACCAGCCCCTTCAGCTCCTCCAGCGTCTTCACCGCCGCCGCCTCGGGCGCGGCGCCGGCGGCCAGCTCCTTCACCAGCGCGTCGTCGCGGTTGTACAGGTCGTTGCCGAAGTAGAGCTGCCCGTCGCGCATGTACGTCGTGAGGTAGACGATGTAGACCGGGAGCTTGCGGTCGAGCTTCACCCGCCAGTTGTCGTGGGTGCTGTCGGCCATCGCCGCGGCCACGCGCCCCGCGTCCCACCCCAGCACGAGCTGCGCGAGCTCGGCCGGCTTCTCGATGCGGATGCAGCCGTGGCTGAACGCCCGCACGTCCTTCTCGAACAGCCCCCGCTGCGGCGTGTCGTGCAGGTAGATGTTGTAGTCGTTCGGGAAGAGGAACTTCACGTAGCCGAGCGCGTTCTCGTCGCCGGGGCGCTGGCGGATGCGCACTTTCCCCGAGCGGATCCCCTCCTCGCTCAGGATGGAGGGGTCGGCCGCCGGCGCGTCGTCGCGCTGGCCGCGCACCACCTCGTACTGGTGCTTCGCCAGATAGCCCGGGGTCTTCCAGACGTCGGGCAGGATCTCCTTGACCGCGATGTCCTCGGTCACGTTCCAGTACGGGCGGAAGACGACGGCGTCCATCGAGTCGGCGAACACCGGCGTCACGCGGTCCTTGTACTCCATGCCCACGACGACGCGCATGTCGAGCGCCTTGCGACCGGCGTCGTACGCCTCGAGGTGGAACGCCGGGACGTTCACCACGACGTAGCGCTCGCCCAGCGTGCGCGGGAGCCAGCGGAAGCGCTCGAGGTTCGTGGCCAGCTGGCCGGCGCGGTACGAGGCCGGGAGGTTGAGCGACTCCACCGTCTCGCCCCCCAGGATGCTGTCGACCGCGATCCCGTGGCGCGCCTGGTACGCCGCCACCGCGGCGGCCAGCCGCTCGTCGTACACCGCCCGCTCCACGTTAGGCGCGGCGCTGTCGGCGGGCGCCGCCGCGACGTCCTCGCCGTCGAGGTACCCCTCGACGCGCAGCCGCTTCGCCAGCGCCCGGAGCCGATCGGCCGACGTGGTGTCGCGCGGCTTGAGGAGCTTCGCCTTCGGCAGCGCCGGCACGGCCGGCCACCCGCCCGCGGCCACGATCTCGCGGTAGATGTCGAGCTGCACGCGCAGCGAGTCGTAGTCCGGGTTGTCCGGCCTGAGCTGCGCGATGGCGCGGTCCAGCGGCTCCAGCTTGAGCCGCTCGGCGAGCGCGCTGTCCACGTCCACCTTCCGCGGGTTGATGTGCCACCCCTGCGACACCGTACGCGGGTCCACCTGCCCGGTGAGCAGGTCCTCGGCGAGCGCGACGTAGGCGGCGCTGAGCAGCACGTCCGCGGTCGCCAGCTGCTCGGGGCTCGGCGACCGGCCGGCGTCGCGCACGGCGGAGAGCGCGCGGTGCAGCTCGTCGAGCGGGTAGTCCCCGAGCCGGAGCCCGTGGGTCGGCGCCTTGGCCAGCTCGCTCACGAGGGCGCGCGCCCGGTCGCGCGGGCCGCCCTCCTCCAGCCAGAGCGGCAGGGTGTCGTACGCCGCGTAGAGCCCGGTGACGCGCACCCACTGGTCGGGGCGAATGCCGGCCGGCCGCTGGGGCGCCGCCAGCCGGGCCTGCACGGCCGACCGCAGCGCCTCGGGCGCCAGCCCGTGCACGGGAGTCGGCTTCGGCGTCCACGCCGGCGTCACCGGCCCCTGCTCTTCCTTCCAGCCCCTGGACTTTCGGCAGCCGCCGACCAGCAGCAGCGCCCCAGCAACAGTCAGCACGGTCGCCCGCGCGATGCGATCGATTCTGAGCTTCATGACCTTCTTGTACCCGAGAGGTGTTTGCGTGTGCGACATCCGTTCAATGCACCGCCTGTGCCTCGTGGTCGGGCTCGCCTTGGGGGATGCGGGATGCGGGATGAGGGACGCGGGATGGGGGATGGGGGATGCGCACGGGACGGTTCATGATCGGGATGCCGGAGGGGCGTCGCGCGCGACGCCCCTCCCACGTCCCGGCCACGTCGCCCGCCTCGCACCACGCAACGGTCCGCCCGCGTCCCGCGTCCCCCATCCCGCATCCCCCATCCCTGGCCACCCAGGGTTCGTACCCCGGTCGTTGCGCCGGCCGAGACGCGGGCGCACCGTGCGCGCGACCCTGCACGGAGTGAGAGATGGTCCGGCAACTCGTGGCGCTGACGGTGATCCTCGCCCTCGGCGGGCAACGCGGTAGAGCGCTGACAGCGTCCCCCGCCGCCGCGCGGTCGTGCGCGACGCAGGAAGTCGAGGGACGGTCCGGGCACGCGATGGCGTACGACGCCGACGCCGGACGCGTGGTGATGTTCGGCGGCGGGACGGACGACCCCGCGGACCCGTGGCCGCGCTCGCTCTGGGCGTGGGACGGCGAGCGGTGGCGCTGCCTTTCGGCCGACGGCCCGCCCGGGCGGCGCGACGGCGAGCTGGCCTACGACGCGGCGCGGAAGCGGCTCGTGCTCTACGGCGGGCGCGTCTTCGGCCCCGACCGCCAGCTCCGGCTGATGACCGACAGCTGGGAGTGGGACGGACGCCGGTGGGCGCTGGTGGACAGCGTCGGCCCGCCGGCGCGCACGCACATGGGGGTCGCGTACGACGGGCCGCGCCCGGCCGGCATCACCAACGCGCTGTTAGGCACCCCGCGCGGCGGCGGCGTCCTGCTCGTGATGGCGCTCGACGACAGCGCGGCGGAGTGCCGCGGGCTCCAGCGCGCCACGCTGTTCGACCTGCGCGGCGACGCCTGGTCGCGCCTGACGACGCGGACGCCCGGCCCCTGCTTCAGCCCCCAGGGCGCCGCGGTCGCCACCCCGGACGGCGCAATGCTCTACGCCGGCTGGGACCCCGGCCCGGCGTCCGCCGCGGCCTGGCTCTGGCGCCCGGGCGCCGGGCCGGGGGCGCCGGGGGCGTGGGCGCGCACCGACTCGGCGCCCCCGCGGCGGCGCAGCGCCCGCATGGCCTGGGACGCGGGGCGGCGGCGCGTCGTGCTCTTCGGCGGCGACACGAACGAGGGCGTGCTGGCCGACACCTGGGAGTGGGACGGGCGGCGCTGGACACGGGCCGACAGGCCGGCGAACTGAGGGACTGAGGCACCGAGGGCAGGACTATCCTGGCGTGCACTGGTGGGCCCTTGATTCATCAAGGGCCCACCAACAGCCCCGGGCTCGAGAGCTCTCAACGCCTTTCCCGTCTCGGCCTCCTCAGCCCGTACCTAACGCCACCGCCGGCGCCACGCGCATCGCCCGCCGCGCCGGCACGTAGGTGGCGAGCACCGCCACCGCCAGCAGCAGGACGGCGACCCCGGCCAGCGTCGCCGGGTCGTTCGCCCCCACGCCGTAGAGCTGGCCCCGGAGCAGCCGCGCCGTGGCCAGCGACATCCCCGCCCCGACCGCCACGCCCCAGACGATCGGCGCCATCCCCCGCCTGACGACGAGGCGCCAGACGTGCCCCGGCGTGGCGCCGAGCGCCATCCGCAGGCCGATCTCCTGCGTCCGCTGGCTCACGAAGTAGGCGACGACGCCGTACACGCCGACGCTCGCCAGCAGCAGCGCGATCAGGCCGAGCGTCGTCAGGAGCTGGGTGTTGAAGCGCGCCGTGGCGAGCGAGCCGGCGAGCAGCTCCTCCATCGTCGTGTTGTCGGCCAGCGGGAGCGACGGGTCCACCGTCGTGACGGCGCGGCGGATCGCCGGGAGCAGCGTCGCCGGCTCGGGCGCCGTGCGCGCGACGATGACGAGCGACCGCTGCATCGCCTGCCACAGCCTGATCTCGATCTGCGCGTACGGAACGTACAGCGCCGGCTCCGCCGTCTCCGTGAGCGACACGCCGTGGAGGTCGCCCACCACGCCGACCACCTCCATCCAGCGCGGCGTGCCGCCGGAGCCCCAGGCGTCGATCCGCTTCCCCACCGCCCGCTCTCCCGGCCAGAGCTGCCGCGCCAGCGACTGGCTGACGATGACGACCTCGGGCGACGACGCGTCGTCGGTGCGGACCAGGTCGCGGCCGTCGAGCATCGGGATGCCGAGCGTCGCGAAGTAGCCGGGGGAGATGATGTTGAGCGCCGCCGTGGGGCGTTCGCCCGGCGCCACGGGCTTCCCCTCCGCCACGAAGCTGCTGTGGATCGAGCTCCCCGAGAGCGGCACGGTCACGGCGAGCGACAGCGCCCGCACGCCGGGGACGGCCGCCACCGCGTCGCCGATCTCTCGATAGGCGCGGACGAT
>DATFPD010000515.1:0-10938 GCA_035265005.1 Gemmatimonadaceae bacterium
TCCGAGTGGAGGGCGGCGACGATGGATTGGAGAAGCTTAAGGAGCGCGAGCATGGGTTGACGCTGGTGGAGAGCGAGCTCCGCTCAGGATGACACGCGCGCCCCCGATCTGACAGCCCCCGGGCGGGACGAACTGCCCGCCATCGCGGCGGCGTCGCCTTTCGCGCCGCCGTCCTCCGAAGTGTACAGCGGGCGCCCCGCGCGCGTGATGCGCGTCACCTTCCGCCCGGTCACCCTGTCCGGCGCCCGCCCGTCCCGTGACCGCGGCCGCCGCGGCCAGTCTGATGGGCAGTCGAACCCACTCGGACGGAATCATGTCGGATAGCCTCACCCTTCGCTCGGCCCGGGCCATCAAGCGGCGGTGGACGCACGGAGTGCACGGCGTCGGCCGCAACGTCGGCAAGGTCGTCGTTACCTGTGTCTCCACCTGCGCCGCCGTCGTCTCGATCGTCGCCTTCGCGCGCACCTACGGCCTGACGGGCGGGCCGGAGAAGGCGCACCTCGCCGTCGGCGGATTCGCCGCGGTCTGGGTCGGCGTCGCGCCGGCGGCGGACACGGCGTACGCGATCGGCGACACCATCCAGCTGGTCGCCACGGCGAAGGACTCGCACGGCGGGACCCTGGTGGGCGCGCCGATCATCTGGAGCAGCGACGACGCCAACGTCGCCACCGTCGACGGCGACGGCACGGTCATCACGCGCGGCGCCGGCACGGCGACGGTCGTCGTCGCCGTGGGCGAGCGCATGGCGCGCGCGCGTATCTCCGTCCGGCCGCGCGCGGTCGCGGTGCGCTTCCGCGCCGGTGGGGCGGCGGACCAGGGGCTCGCCCGCGTCGGCGAGGGGACCCGCGTGCGCCTCGAGGCCTTCGGCGTCGACGCGCGCGGGCACACGCTCGCCGGCCGCGTCCCGTCGTGGCACTCGGCCGACACCGGCGTGGTCACGGTGGACAGCGCCGGCTTCGCGACCGGCGTCGCCCCCGGCAGCGGCACGGTCGTCGCCACGGTGGACGGCGTGAGCGAGCGGCTGCCGGTGGACGTCACGCCGGTGCCGGCATCGCTCGCCCTCCTCTCGGGCAGCGAGCAGCGCGCGGCGGCAGGCTCGCGCCTCGCGCAGCCGCTCGTTGTGCGCGTGATGTCCACGCGCGGGCAGCCGGTGGGCGGCGTGGACGTGCACTTCACCACGGCCGACGGCGGCACGCCGGAGCCGGCGGTCGCGGTCACCGACGCCGACGGGCGGGCCCGCGCGCGGTGGACGCTCGGCGACACGCCCGGACGCCAGCGCATCACGGCGGCGGTCGAGTCGCTCGACAGCGTGGCCGCCGCGTTCGCCGAGGCCGACCCGGTGGCGGCGAACGTGCGCGCCGAGGCGATCGGCGCGAACCAGGCGGCGCCGGCCGGCGCCGCGCTCCCCCTCCCCGTCGGCGTGCGCCTCACCGACTCGCTCGGCCGCGCGCTCGCGGGCGTGCCGGTCACGTGGACGTCCGCTGAGGGCGGCGGGACGGTGACCGCCGAGGCGGTGCGCACCGACTCGGCCGGCGAGGCGCGCGCCCGCTGGCGCCTCGGCGCACACGCCGGCTCGCAGCGCCTGCGCGCCCTCGTGGGCGGCGCGCGCTCGGCGGTGCCGACGGTGTCGGTGTTCGCGCGGGCGCTGGCCGGCGCGCCGACTGTCGTCGCGGTCACGGCCGGCGACGCCCAGCGCGCGCCCGCGGGCGCCGCGCTCGTGTGGCCGGTCGTGCTGCGCGTGCTGGATCGCGCCGGCAACCCCGTGGCGGGCGCCTCGGTCGCGCTCGCCCCGTCGGCCGGCAGCGTGGCCGACAGCACGGCCGAGACCGACTCGCTAGGCATCGCGCGGGTCTGGTGGACGCTCGGCCGGGCCGCGGGCCCCCAGAAGCTCACCGCGCGCGTGCGCGGAATCGCGTCGCCCGTGGTCGTGACCGCCGTGGCGCGGCCGCGCGCCGCCGCCAACCTCGAGCTCGCCGGCGCGCCGGACAGCGCCGCGGCCGGCCGCGCGCTGGCGAAGCCGGTCACCATCACCGTCACCGACGCCTACGGCAACCCGGTGGCCGACGCGCGCGTGCGCTTCACCGCCGACGCCGGCGGCTCGGCGTCGCCGCGCACCGTGATGACGGACGAGCGCGGGCGCGCGACCACGCGCTGGACGCTCGGCCGCTCGACCGCCGAGCAGTCGCTCGCCGCCGAGGTGAACGCCGAGGCGCGCGGCACGGTGCGCGTACACGCGGTGGCGGCCGCCGCGCCGAAGGCGGTGGCGGCCACGACCAGGCCGCGCGCCACCGTGGCGTCGAAGCAGCCGGCGTCGAAGCTCGTTGCGCCGAAGCAGGCGGCGTCGAAGTCGGCGCCAAAGTCGGCCGCGTCGAAGCCTGCTACATCCAAGCAGGCGTCGTCGTCCAGGCCGGCGGCGAAGCCCGCTGCGAAATCGGCGGCGCGATCGGCGTCGCGGCCGACGACGACGGTCCGCGAGCGTACGGCCAGTCGCGGCTGATCATCCGCGCGCCGAGCGGAGACTCGACGCGCGGGTTGGCGGCACGCCGAGTGCAAGACGGGGCCATCCCTTCACCTGGAACGGAGGAAGTATGGCTTCGACGAAACGCGGCTCCTCGACGTCCTCCCGCAAGCGCTCGGGCGGAACCTCACGCAAGTCCTCCTCGTCCTCCCGCTCGGCGTCGGGCCGGTCGTCGGGCAAGTCGACGCGCAAGTCCTCGGGGCGGAGCTCGAGCAAGCGCGAGATGCTCGACACCGGTACCAGCAAGCGCTACGCGCGCCGCACCGAGGGCGGCCGCTTCGGCGAGCAGGACGAGATGAGGCGCTCGCTGCGGCAGGACCGGGTGCGGAAGGCCAAGACCACGGTGAAGTCGGGGCAGGGCGACCGCGGCGACCAGAAGAAGCGCTAGGCGCGAGGACGCCGCACGCCGAGCCGCCAACCGCATTGACGGCGGCGTCCGTGCGCGCCATACTCGGGCCACCTCAGATGGTGTGAAGTCCGGGGCGCGAAGCCGGCTGAGTGGGATGACACGCGACGTCATCTCCTCGGCCGGTTTCGATTTTCCCACGAGCAGCAGCCCGGGAGTCGCGTGGCGCATCGCATCGTCCAGTCCTGCGGGAGGCGGCCGGCCGGCGCGGTCCGGCTGCTGCTGCCGCTGCTGCCGCTGCTCGCCGCACTGGCGGCGGTGGCCGCGACGGGCACGTCCGGCCGCGCGCAGACCGACGGCACCTGCATCCCGGTCGCCGAGCGCGCGACTCGCGAGCTCGGGTGCTTCATTGTCGCGCGCCAGGAGCTCGGACGCCTCCCCGCCGCCGGTCCAGCGCTCTACTGGCATCTGGACACCTTCCCGACGCGCGCCGCGGCCGAAGCCGCCCGCGCTCCGCGCTCGACCGTGGTCGAATCGCTCGGACGCATCTGGCTCTACACCATCGCGCCCGCCGGCTGGCGCCCTCGCGGCGGCGGGACGCGCCCGGCGCGCGGGACGCGCGTGGCGCGAATCGGGCCCCTGCCGCTCGTCAGCGCCGACAGCTTCGCGGCGGTCTACATGGAGGGCGTCTTCGAGCCCGGCATGCAGTCGATGGTGCATCGGCATCCGGGCGTGGAGGCGTGGTACACGCTGGAGGGGTCGATGTGTCTGGAGACGCCGGCGGGCACGCTGGAGCAGCACGCCGGCGGCCCGGGCGTGCTGGTACCTGGCGGCGTCCCGATGCTGCTCACGGGCACGGGCGCCGGGCGGCGCCGCTCGGTCGTGCTCATCCTCCAGGACGCCGCCAGGCCGAGATCCACGCCCGCGCCCGACTGGACGCCCCGCCAGCGCTGCCGTCAGCGTTAGGCGTTTCGCGGCGCGCTGGACCCGACCGACCGACCCCGCATGCTCACCCGATCCGACATCCTGCGACGCCGGCTGGCCGGCCTGCAGCTCATGGCGCCCACGCTGGACGACCCGGCGGCGGTGGTCGCGCGGCTGGGGGCGGTGCAGGCGCAGGACTACGCGGGGGCGAAGTGGGCGGTGGGCCAGCGCACCCGCGGCGCCACCGATGCCACCGTCGAGCGCGCGGTGGGCGACGGTTCCATCCTGCGCACCCACGTGCTGCGCCCGACCTGGCACTTCGTCGCCCCCGCCGACATCCGGTGGATGCTGGCGCTCACCGCGCCCCGCGTGCGCGCCGCGAGCGCGTCCCGCTGGCGCGAGCTGGGGCTGGACGACGCGGTGTTCCGCCGCAGTCGGAGCGTCTTCACGAAGGCCCTGCGCGGCGGCCAGCAGCGCACCCGGACGGAGCTGGGCTCGGCGCTGGAGCGGGCGGGGATCGACCTGGCGGCGGAGCCGCAGCGCCTCCCGCACCTGCTGATGCGCGCCGAGCTGGACGGCCTGATCGTCAGCGGCGCGCGGCGGGGGAAGCAGTCCACCTACGCGCTGCTCGAGGAGCGCGTCCCGCCGGCCGAGCCGATGGAGCGCGACGCGGCGCTGTGCGAGCTGGCGACGCGCTACTTCGCCACCCGCGGCCCCGCCACCCTCCAGGACTTCGCGTGGTGGTCCGGGCTGACGGTGGCCGACGCCCGCCGCGGGGTCGAGGCGGCGGGCTCGGCGCTGTCGCGCGAGGAGTGGGAGGGGCGGCCGCACTGGTTCGCGGGCAAGGCCGCCCGCTGGACGCGTGGCGGCGGCCACCTGCTGCCTAACTACGATGAATACGTCGTCGCGTACAGGGACCGGAGCGCGATCATGACCGAGGTGCAGGGCCAGTCGGTGGACGCCCGCGGCAATCTCCTCTTCTCCCACCTGGTCGTGGCCGGCGGCCGGGTGCTGGGCGTCTGGCGGCGCCTGCCGCGGGCGCGGGCCGCGTTCGTCGAGCTGACCATGCTGACCCCGACCGGCGGCCCCGAGCCCGAGGCCATCCGCGAGGCAGCACGGAAGTACGCGGCGTTCCTCGAGCTGCCACTGGAGGTCGCCGAGGTATGACCCTCGCCGAGCGAAACTGGGCCGGCAACTACCAGTACGGCGCCGCCCGACTGCACCGCCCCGAGTCGGTCGAGCAGCTGCGCGAGATCGTGCGCCGCGCCGACCGGCTCAAGGTCCTCGGCTCGCGCCACTCGTTCAACGGCATCGCCGACACCGGCGGGGACCTCGTCTCGCTGGAGCGGCTCGACCGGGTGATCGCGGTGGACCGCGAGCGCCGCCAGGTCACCGTGGACGGCGGCATCCGCTACGGACAGCTCTGCGGAGAGCTCGACCGCGAGGGGTACGCGCTGCCCAACCTGGCCTCGCTGCCGCACATCTCCGTCGCCGGCGCCTGCGCGACGGCCACCCACGGCTCGGGGGACGGCAACGGGAACCTCTCGACCGCGATCGCCGCGCTGGAGCTGGTCACGGCCGACGGCGAGCTCGTCACGCTCTCCCGGGAGCGCGACGCCGAGGAGCTCCGGGGCGCGGCGGTCGCGCTCGGCGGGCTCGGGGTGGTCACGCGCGTCACGCTCGACGTGCTGTCGGCGTTCGACATGCGGCAGGACGTCTACGAGCATCTCCCTTTGGGGCAGCTCGAGGCGCACTTCGACGAGATCACGTCGAGCGCGTACAGCGTGAGTCTGTTCACCGACTGGCGGGAGCCCAGCTTCACCCAGCTCTGGCTCAAGCGCCGGGTCGACGCCGACGTGGCGGCGAAGGCCGCGCCGGAGCCCGAGCTGTTCGGCGCCACTCGCGCCCCTGCCCCGCGCCACCCCATCGCCGGACTCCCGCCGGAGAACTGCACGGAGCAGTTGGGCGCGCGCGGCCCGTGGTACCAGCGGCTGCCGCACTTCCGCATGGACTTCACGCCGAGCAGCGGCGAGGAGCTCCAGTCGGACTACCTCGTCCCCCGCCCGCACGCGCTGGCCGCGCTGCGCGAGATCGACGGGCTGCGCGGGCGCGTGGCGCCGCTCCTCCAGGTCTCCGAGGTGCGCACCGTCGCCGCCGACGACCTGTGGATGAGCCCCTGCTATCGTCAGGCGTGCGTCTCGATCCACTTCACCTGGAAGCCGGACTGGCCCGCCGTGCAGGCGCTGCTGCCGGCGATCGAGGCGCGGCTCGCGCCGCTCGACGCGCGGCCGCACTGGGGGAAGCTGTTCGCCACCCCGCCCGCGCGGCTGCGCGCGCTCTACGAGCGGCTCCCGGACTTCCGGCAACTGCTGGAGCGCCACGACCCGCGGGGGAAGTTCCGCAACGCGTTCCTGGACGGCTGCATCTTCGGCGCAGACGAATGACCGCATCCCCCCCGACGTTCACCGTCCGCGAGGCCGTGCCTGACGACGCCGCCGAGGTCGCGCGCCTGTTCGGGGAGCTCGGCTACCCGACGCCGGCCGAGGTGATGGCGGAGCGCATGCGGGCGTACGCCGCCGCCGGCGAGACCGCGCTCGTCGCCGACGACGGGGTGGCGCGCGCCGGCCGCCGCCTGCTCGGCGTGCTGACCATCCACATCACGCCGGTGCTCCACCGCGCCGGCGCGGTCGGCCGCCTGACGTCGCTGGTGGTGGAGGAGTCGGCGCGGGGGCGGGGCGTGGGGCGGGCGCTCGTCGCGGCCGCCGAGGCGCGGTTCGAGGCGGCGGGGTGCGTGCTGGCCGAGGTCACGAGCAACAAGAGCCGCGCCGACGCCCACGCGTTCTACGAGCGGCTCGGCTACGTGGGCACGAGCTTCCGCTTCGGCAAGCCGCTGCGCTGACGGGGAGCGATGCGCATCGAGCACGTGGCCCTCTGGACGCGCGACCTCGACGGCCTGCGCGCGTTCTACGAGCGCTGGTTCGGCGCGCGCGCCGGCGCCCGCTACGAGAGCGCCACGCGCGCCGGCTTCGCGTCGTACTTCCTCACCTTCCCCGACGGCGGCGGCCGGCTGGAGCTGATGACCCTCCCGGCGCTCGCGGACTCGTCAGGCGGGCCGGCGGCCGGCTACGCGCACGTCGCGGTCGCGGTCGGCTCGCGCGAGGCCGTCGTGGCGCTCACCGAGCGCATGCGCGCCGCGGGTGTTCGCATCCTGTCGGCGCCGCGGCAGACCGGCGACGGCTACTTCGAGGCGGTGGTCGCCGACCCGGACGGCAACGCGGTGGAGATCACGGCGTGAGCGCCGCGGCCGGCCGCCTGGAGGCGATCTGGCTCAAGCGCGCGCACCGCGGCCCGATGGACGCGGTCGGCGAGGCGGAGCTGGTGGTCGGCCAGGGGCTCGCGGGCAGCGTGGACCGCAGCCGCCGCCGTCAGGTCACGCTCCTCGAGCGCGAGAGCTGGGCACGCTTCATGGCCGAGCTGCACGCCTCGGCCGACCCCTCGCGCCGCCGCGCCAACCTGCTCGTCTCCGGCGTCGCGCTCGCGCACACGCGCGGCCGTGTGCTGCGCATCGGCGAGGCGCGCCTGGTGATCGGCGGCGAGCTCACGCCGTGCGAGCGGATGGAGGAAGTGCTCCCCGGACTGCAGGCGGCGATGCGCCCCGACTGGGGCGGCGGCGCGTTCGCGCAGGTGCTCGCGGGCGGCGTCATTCGCGTCGGGGATTCTGTCGCCTGGGAAGAGCCCGCGGTCGGGACGCCCTGAAAGATTGAACCGCGGTGTGCGCGTCCTCTGTGTCTGCTACGGCAGCGCGACGTAATGGCGGAGGAATGCTCTCGCCTCCGGCGTGTCCAGGCGCCAGTCCCACGTCGTCGCCCGGCACGGGTAGTCGCC
This sequence comes from Gemmatimonadaceae bacterium, assembly GCA_035265005.1. Lineage (GTDB taxonomy): Bacteria > Gemmatimonadota > Gemmatimonadetes > Gemmatimonadales > Gemmatimonadaceae > DATFPD01. The sequence continues at coordinate 7,674 of DATFPD010000515.1, forward strand.
GGTCGTGACGGTCGCGTAGATCTTGTTCGGGTTCCCGTCGAGGAACTTCGGGCCGCCCGAGTCGCCGTAGCAGTCCCCACCCTCGCCGGTGGCGCTCGTGTTCATGAGCAGGCCGAGCCAGGTCGGCTGGAGCCCCATGAACTCCGACTTCGACGTGTTCCGCTTCCCGTCCCACCCAAAGCTCGGCGGGCCCGTACGCGATGCGGAGGACCCGTAGCCCACGTTCACGAAGAGCGTCTTGCTCAGCGCGCCCCGCGCGGCGAGCTGGTCGAGCTCACCCGCGGTCGGAAGCTGCAGCGGCGTCATCCCGGTGGTCGCCGACGAGGGGAGGAAGATGACGGCAAGGTCGTGCAGGTTCGCCTGGTCGTGCCCGTAGAGCGGGTCGTAGGCGTAGCCCTTCGCCCTGATGATCTTGACTCCCTTCGCCAGCAGGTCCGGCGCGAACGACACGTAGAACTGCGTCCCCGCGGGCGTGTCGGGGCCGACCACGCAGTGGGCCGCGGTCACGAAGACGGTCGGTGAGATGAGGCTGCCCGTGCACCACTGGTCGTCCCCGTTGACGACGCCGAGCGGCGCCCACCAGTCGAAGATGAGCGCGCCGACGCTGGGGTAGGCTTTGCCGGTCGGCTGCCCGTTGACGATGAGGCTGGGCCGGTCGGGCGCCGCGGTCGAGGCCGGGCGATCCGTACACGCCGCGGCAACGAGGACAAGGAGCGTGAGTGCCGTGAGGGGTCTCGCGAGCCGCATGCGCCGCACCTCCACTGGGGATCTGGCCGGGGGTCGGAGAAGTGGTCGCGCAACATGCGGGGAGTCCGGGACGGCGACAAGAGCGGCGGAGCCGACGGGACGCTATTCCCGTGCGGCGCCCGGGCTCCCCACAGGGCACCCAAGCCTGGGATCAGTAGTGACTTAGGCCGGTTCTGAGTCGTCATTTGCTGGAGACAAGCCGGGGTTGAGTACGTGATCTGCTGCTAACCGCTGACCGGAGCAGGTCTACGCGACTCGCGCACGCCCACGGCTATCAGGATGGTGCCCATGCACCTCGTCCCGTTCCTCCTCGTGGCGGCACTTCCCGCACAACCTGACTCGGCCCGGCCCGACTCGGCGCCCGGCGATTCGGCCAGGCGGGGTCTCGTCGTGAGCGTGCCGGCGGTGCCGGCCGGTTCGCTGCTGCTGCTCGCGCCACCGGTGCGGGCCGGCGTGAGCTGGAACACGGCTGTGGGCACCGTGGGCACCGTGGGCACCGCGGACAGCACGCGTGCGGAGTCGGTGGAATACAGTGACTGGTACGGGCGGCGCCTGACGATTCACCGGTGGGCGAGCTACGCGACGATTCCGCTCTTCGCCTTTCAGTACGTCGCGGGTCGCAAGCTCTACGACGAGAGCACCGACGCCCCGGGGTGGGCCACCACCGGGCACGGCATCGCGGCCACTGGCGTCGCCGCGCTCTTCACGGTGAACACCGTCACCGGCGTCTGGAACCTGTGGGACGCGCGCAAGGACCCCGCGGGGCGCAAATGGCGCACCGCGCACGCAGTGCTCATGCTCGCCGCCGACGCCGGCTTCACCGCGACGGGGCTGCTCGCCGAGAGAGCCGAGCGGTCCCCCGACTCGCGGCGACTGCACAGGAACGTGGCCATCTCCTCGATGGGGGTGGCGACGGTGAGCTACCTGATGATGCTTCCCCCCCTGAGGAGGGATTGACCGATGTTCGTTCTGGCTGATCTGGCCCGTCTCGCCGGGCCGTGGGCGACGCTCTACGGCAACACGCCGGCGCTCCAGACGGCGACGACCTTCGCGCACTTCGGCGGCTTCCTGCTCGGCGGCGGGTTCGCGATCGTCGCCGACAGCGCCACCATCCGCGCCGCGCGCGGCCGGGAGCCGAAGCGGCGCCGGCAGCTCGCGTACATCCACGGCGTGCATCGCCTCGTGCTGGCCGGCCTCGCGGTGACGTTCGCGAGTGGGCTCCTGATGTTCGCGGCCGACCTCGAGGCGCTCGCCGGGTCGCCGGTGTTCTGGGTGAAGATCGGGCTCGTCGCCCTGCTGCTCGTCAACGGCGGCGTGATGGCGCTGACCGAGTCGGGGCTGCGCTCGGGCGCGGGCGACGCCGACCGCGGGTGGCGGCGCATGCGCCGCACGGCCGTCTGCAGCTTCGTGCTCTGGTTCGCGGCGGTGCTCGCGGGCACACTGCTCGTCAACGCGGGATAGTAGACCAACCATGTCGGAGTCACTCATGAAGCCTTTCGAGTCCGAGCACGTCGACCAGCACGCTGTCGAACACGACTCCTGCGCCGGGTGCACCCTGCGCGATTCGCGGCGCGAGTTCTTCCGTGATGCGGCCGCCGCGGTCGCGGCGATCGCGGTGGGGCTCGGGCTGCCGGCGCGCGCGCACGCCCTGGCGACGCGGCTCGGGTCCGCCGCCTACGCCGACGGGAGCGAGGCCGCGTACGCGCTGCCGTCCGCGGACGGCGTGACGATCGACAAGGAGCGCGAAGTGATCCTCGTCCGCTACCAGAGCGCGGTCTACGCGTTCCGGCTCTCGTGCCCGCATCAGCGGACGGCGCTCAAGTGGCAGGAGGAGGACCACCGCTTCCAGTGCCCGAAGCACAAGTCCAGGTACCAGCCCGACGGCACCTTCATCTCGGGGCGGGCGACACGCGGCATGGACCGCTACGCCATCCGCCGGAAGGGGGCCGAGGTCGTGGTGAACCTGTCGAAGGTCTATCTCGAGGACACCGACAAGGCGGGCTGGAGCGCCGCCGTGGTGCGGCTGTAAGAGCGAGGGTGCGCGCATGTGTGATGACTCCTGCCCGATCCGAGCGCACGGTGGGGACGCCGAATTCCGCGTGGTCGGCCCCAACCGCCGCCAGTTCATCGCCCAGTCCACCCTCGCGACGATCGCCGCGCTGCTGACGGGCAGTGCGTGCGGCGACGGCGAGATCGGGGGCGCGGGGCCGACGGCGCCGGCCGTCCTCGCCGGCAACTTCACGATCCGAATCGCGGACTACCCGGCGCTCCAGCAGGTCGGCGGGATCGCGCGCGTCTCCAGCAGCACGTCGAACCCGATCGCCGTCAGCCGGCTGGGGGCGAACACGTTCGTGGCGCTGTCGATGGTCTGCCCCCACGCCGGCTACAAGCCCATCAGCATCACGAGCACCGGCTTCCGCTGCCCGAACCACGGCGCGCTCTTCGCCAAAGACGGGAACTGGGTCGGCGGCCAGCGCACGCGGGACCTCCAGTCGTACCCGACGACGTACAACGCGAG
>DATFPD010000516.1:0-20454 GCA_035265005.1 Gemmatimonadaceae bacterium
GCGCGGCGATGAGCGACTTCGCGATCTCCGACATCACGGCCGCGCTCGACCGCGCCGGGCTGCTCGCCGGCACCCGGGGCGCGCTCCCCGCGCGCGCCGTCGGCATCGCCGACGACAGCCGGCGGGTCGAGCCGGGCGGCCTGTTCGTCGCCGTGCGCGGCAGCGCCCGCGACGGCCACGAGTACCTCCCGACCGCCGCCGAGCGCGGCGCGGCGGCGGCGATCGTCGAGGACCCGGAGCGCACCGCGCTGCCGGCGATCGTGGTGCGCGAGGGGCGCCGGGCCGCCGCGGTCGCCGCCGCGGCCGCGTACGGCGAGCCCGCCGCCGACCTCACGCTGGTCGCGGTGACCGGCACCAACGGCAAGACGACGACGGTCGGGATCTTGCGGCATCTCCTCGACCGGGCGGACGCGCGCGCGGCGTCGATAGGCACGCTCGGCGTGCTGCTGGGGAGCGCGGGGGAGCCCGTGCCCGGCGGCGGCGGCCTGACGACGCCGGGGCCGGTGGAGCTCCAGCGCGTGCTGCGCACGCTGGCCGACGCCGGCGTGAGGCGTGTGGCGATGGAGGTCTCGTCGCACAGCCTCGACCAGCGCCGCGTGGAGGGGCTGGCGTTCGACGCGGCGGTGTTCACCAACCTCACGCGCGACCATCTCGACTACCACGGCACCATGGAGTCGTACTTCGGCGCCAAGGCGCGGCTGGTGGAGCACCTGAAGGAGAGCGGCGTGGCGGTCGTCAACGCGGACGACACGGCGTGGGGCGGCCTGCCGCCCGTGCCGCGGCGCGTGACCTTCGGGTCGGTGGAGCGCGGCGGCGACGTGCAGGCGGCGCACGTCGAGTACGGGCCGCGCGGCTCCGTCTTCGAGCTTCGCGCGGGCGGCGGCGCCGTCGACGTCGCGCTGCCGCTGATCGGCGACTTCAACGTCGCCAACGCCCTCGGCGCCGCGGCCGCCGCCTGGGCGCTCGGCGTGTCCCTGGAGGAGGTCGCCCGCGGGCTCGGGACGCTGCCGCAGGTCCCCGGGCGGTTGGAGATCATTCACGAACGGCCCACCGTGCTGCGCGACTACGCGCACACGCCGGACGCGCTGGAGCGCGCGCTGGCGGCGGTCCGGCCGTTCGCGCGCCGGCGGCTCATCGTCCTGTTCGGCGCCGGCGGGGACCGCGACCGCGGAAAGCGCCCGCTCATGGGCGCCGCCGCCGTCCGCGGCGCGGATCTCGCGATCGTCACCAGCGACAACCCGCGGACCGAGGACCCCGAGGCCATCCTGGACGACATCGAGCGCGGCATGGCGGGCGACGGCGGGGCGCCGCACGAGCGGATCGAGGACCGCCGCGAGGCGATCCGCCGCGCGCTCGATGTCGCGCACGAGGACGACGTGATTCTGCTGGCGGGCAAGGGGCACGAGAACTACCAGATCCGCGGCACCACCTCCCATCCGTTCGACGAGCGCGAGATCGTGCGCGAGCTGGCGGGGGGCGCGGCGTGAGCGACGCGCCGCCCGCCGCCGCCGCCCCGCCCGCGGCGACCTTCTGGACGCTGGACCGCGTCGCCGACGCGCTGGGGCCGATGGTCGCCGGCGCCGTGCCCCGCGGCGCGCGCGAGCTGCGCGCCGTCTCCACCGACACCCGCGCGATCGCCCCCGGCGACCTCTTCGTCGCCCTCGAGGGTGACCGCTTCGACGCGCACGACTTCCTGCCTGACGCGGTGAAGAGCGGCGCGGCGGCGCTGGTCGTGTCGCGGGTCGGGCCGGCGGCGCGGCTCGGCGTGCCGGTGTACGAGGTGGGCGACACGCTGCACGCGCTGGGCGCCCTCGGCCGCTACCGACGCCGCGCCTGGGGCCGGCCCGTGGCGGTGGTGGCGGGCTCCAACGGCAAGACCAGCACGAAGGAGCTGCTCCGCGCCGCGATCGGCAGCGTGATGCGCGTCCACGCCACCACCGGGAACCTGAACAACCAGGTCGGCGTGCCCCTCACCCTGCTGGCGCTGCCTGACGACGCGGACGTGGCGGTGGTGGAAGTCGGGACGAACTACCCGGGGGAGATCGCCCTGCTGCGCGCGATCGTCGAGCCGGACGTCGCGGTGCTGACCTCGATCGGCGAGGAGCACCTGGAGGGGCTGGGCGACCTGGCCGGGGTGCTGCGCGAGGAGAGCGCGGTGTTCGACGGCACGCCGCTGGCCATCACGCCCGCCTCGCAGCCCGAGGTCGCCGAGGCCGCCCGCGGCCGGGCGCGGCACGTCATCTCCGCCGGCCTCGACGCCGGCGACGTGCGGCCGACGCGCTGGAGCATCGAGCCGGACGGGCGCGGCGTGATCGAGATCGGCGGCGTGGAGGTGCGGCCCCCGGTCCGCGGGCTGCACAACCTGCGCAACACGATGCTCGCCCTCGCGACCGCGGCCGAGCTGGGAGTGACGATGGAGGCCGCGGCGCGCGGGATCGCCGCGATGCCGCAGCCGTCGATGCGCACGGCGTGGGAGCAGCTGGGCGAGGTCACGCTGATCAACGACGCGTACAACGCCAACCCGGGCTCGGCGCGCGCCGCGCTCGAGCTGCTCGCGACCGCGGGCGCCGACTCGCGCCGACAGCGCGTGGCGGTGCTGGGCACCATGCGCGAGCTCGGGGCGCAGGCGCCGAGGATGCACGACGAGATCGCCCGGCTCGCCCTCGACGGTCCCGCGGACGTCGTCGCGGGCGTGGGCGACTTCGCCGCGGCGCTCGAGGCGCTGACCCCGGGCGCCGCGGGAAAGCAGGTGATCACCGCGCCGGACGTCGAGGAGCTGTGGCCGCTCCTCCGGCCGCACCTCGAGCGGAACGCGGTGATCCTGTTGAAGGCCTCGCGCGGCGTCCGGCTCGAGCGCATTGTGCCGCACATCACGGAGTGGGCGAAGCAGGGCGGACGATAACTGTCGGCCGACATCCACGGACGGGCACCCCCACCACCAGCGCGCCTCCCTTGCTCTACCACCTCCTGTACCCGCTGCACAACGAGATCGGCGTCTTCCGGCTCTTCAACTACATCAGCTTCCGCGCCGCCGGGGCGTTCGTGACCGCGCTGCTGGCCACCATCTACATCGGCCGCCCGATCCTCCGCCGGCTGCGCAACATGGCGCTCCACCAGGTGGTGCGCGAAGGCACGCCCGACTCGCACAAGGCCAAGGCGACCACGCCGACGATGGGCGGGCTCATGATCATCACGTCGGCGATCGTTCCGACGCTGCTCTGGGCGAAGCTGAACAACCGCTACGTGGTGCTCGCCCTGGTCGTCACGGCGTGGATGTGCGGGATCGGCTTCCTCGACGACTACCTGAAGCTCAAGCAGAAGCGCGAGGGAAAGCAGAACCGCGGGCTGGTCGAGCGCTACAAGCTCGCCGGCCAGTTCACCATCGGCGTGGCGCTCGGCGTCTACCTGCTCCTCCAGCCGCCCTGGCGCGGCACGGTGCCGGCCGACGCCATCACGCTGCCGTTCTTCAAGTACGTGCTCGTGTACCCGTGGTGGTCGTGGCTCTACGTGCCGTTCGTGACCTTCGTGCTGATCGGCGTGAGCAACGCGGTCAATCTCACGGACGGCCTCGACGGGCTCGCCGCCGGCCTCTCGGCGATCTCGTTCGCGACCTTCGCGATCTTCGCCTACCTGTTCGGCCGCACCGACGCCGCCGAATACTTCCTGGTGTTCTACCTGCGCGACGCGGGCGAGCTCAGCATCTTCTGCCTGGCGACCGTCGCGGCGTGCATCGGCTTCCTCTGGTACAACGCCTACCCGGCGCTGGTCTTCATGGGCGACACCGGCTCGCTCGCGCTCGGCGGGGCGCTCGGCGTCGTGGCGATTCTGCTCAAGTCCGAGTTCCTGCTGCTCATGGTCGGCGGCGTGTTCGTCGCCGAGACGCTGTCGGTGATCCTTCAGCGCACGGTGTTCAAGATCCGCCGGCGCCGGCACGGGCTCGAGTACGCGCAGAAGCATCGCGTATTCCTTCGCGCGCCGCTCCACCACCACTTCGAGCTGAGCGGTTGGCCCGAGACGCAGGTCGTGGTGCGCTTCTGGATCATCGGGATCCTCTTCTCCATTCTCGCCCTCAGCACCCTCAAGCTGCGGTGATTGGCCACGAATGAATGCGCATGAACGGATGTGTCCCGGCGACATTCACGACTCCTAGCACCAGGGCGAGGGAGCTTCGAATTGCGCATGGAGAGATCCGTGTGCATCCGTGTTCATCCGTGGCCAATCACGGCGGTTGCTCCGTGCGCGTCGATCCGCGGCCATAATCTGCCTCACCGTTGAATGATCCCGACACTATTACTGGACGCGAAGGGCGAGATCGCGGTCGTCGGGCTCGGCAAGAGCGGGCGCGCGGTCGCGACGCTGCTCGCGCGCCACGGGAGAAGCGTGTACGCGTCCGACGCCGGGCGCAGCGCCGGGGTCGAGAAGATCGCCGCCGAGCTGCGGGCGACCGGCGTCGCGTCCGACGTCGGCCATCACGACCTCGAGCGTATCGCCCGCGCGGCGGCGGTGGTCGTGAGCCCCGGCGTGCCGCCGACGGCTGAGCCGCTGGCGGTGGCGCGGCAGCACGGCGCGCCCGTGGTGAGCGAGGTCGAGGCGGCGCTGCACTTCCTGCCGAAGACGCGCTACATCGCCGTGACCGGTACCAACGGCAAGACGACCACGACGGCGCTGATCGGGCACCTGCTCCGCGCGCTCGGCACCGACGCGGTGGATGCGGGCAACATCGGCACGCCGGTCTGCGACATCGCGCTCCGAGAGAAGCACCCGGACTGGATGGCGCTCGAGCTCTCGTCGTTCCAGCTGCACGACACGCCGAGCATCGCGCCGACGGTGGGCGTGGTCACGAACCTGAGCCCGGACCACCTGGACCGCTACGCGAGCGTGGACGAATACTACGCGGACAAGGCGCTGATCTTCCGGAACGCGCGCGCACACTCGAAGTGGGTGCTGAACGCGGACCAGACCGAGGTGCTGAGCCTGCCGCTTCGCATGCCGCCCATCGACGGCGTGTACACCAGCGACCTGATGGGCGAGGGGTACCCGTTCTCGCTCGAGCTGCGAAGGGCGGACGGCTTCTACGACCGCGAGCAGGGTCAGCTGATGCTGTTCGGCGAGCCGCTGCTGGCGCGCGGCGACCTCTCGCTGTTCGGCGACCACAACGTGGCCAACGCGCTCGCCGCGTCGCTGGCGGTGATGGTGGCGGACGAGGCGCACCGCACCCCCGAGGCGCGCAGGCGCATCGCCGACGGGCTGCGCTCCTTCCGCGCCCTCCCGCACCGCCTGGAGGTCGTCGCGGACCAGGCGGGCGTGCAGTGGATCAACGACTCCAAGGCCACCAACGTCAGCTCGACGCTCGTCGCGCTGGAGGGGATGACTCGGCCGACGATCGTGCTGCTCGGCGGACGGCACAAGGGCGAGCCCTACAGCGCGCTCGCCGAGCCGCTGCGGCGGATCGGAAAGAAGGTCCTGGCGTTCGGCGAATCCGCCCCCATCATCGAGCGGGACCTCGGGCGACTCGTCCCACTCGAGCGGCTCGGCTCCTCCTTCGAGGGTGATGGCGCGGGCCCGCGAGCTCGCGGCGAGCGGCGACGTGGTGCTCCTTTCGCCGGCCTGCTCCAGCTACGACATGTTCACCAACTACGAGCACCGCGGCGCGGAATTCCGCCGGCTCGCGCGGCAGGAGGCGAAGTGACGACGATGGCGGCCCCCGTCTCGGGCTACCCCGGGCACCTGCAGGTACGCGACCGGTGGCAGATGAGCGTGGAGGCGAAGGCCCTCACGCTGGTCACCGCCGTGCTGGTGGCGTTCGGGCTGGCAGTGCTCTACAGCGCGAGCGCCATCGCGGCGATTCAGGCGGAGCGGTCGAGCGCGTACTTCCTGCTCCGCCAGCTCGCCGGCGTGGCCGCGGGGACGGTCGCGTTCGCGATCGCGGCGAAGGTCGACGCGGGGCGATGGCAGCGCTGGGCCTGGCCGGCGATGGCGGCGACGCTCTTCGTCATGCTCGTCATCATCCTCCCGTTCACGCCGCAGTGGATCGCGCCGCGGATCCACGGCTCGCGCCGATTCATCGTCGGCGGCTCCATCCAGCCCTCCGAGTTCGGCAAGATCGCCGTGATCGTGTGGACGGCGATGCTGGTGGTGAAGAAGGGAGACACGCTGCGCCGCCTGACGAAAGGGCTGATGCCCTTCCTGATCGTGGTCGGATTCCTCTGCCTGCTCGCGGCGCTGGAGCCGGACCTGTCGGTCGCGATGCTCTACGCGCTCCTCATGGCGATCGTGCTGTACGCGGGCGGCGTGCGCATCGGCCACTTCATCGCGCTGGCGCTGCTCGCCGCGCCGGTGCTGTGGAAGGCGGCCGTCGGCCTCCAGTACGTCCTCGCGCGCCTGACGGTGTTCCTCGATCCGGGGGCCGCGTCCAGCCAGGTGAGCTACCAGCTCCGGCAGTCGCTGATCGCCGTCGGGTCGGGCGGGCTCACCGGCGTCGGGTTCGGGCACGGGCGCCAGCAGTTCGGCTTCGTCCCGTTCCCCTACAACGACTTCATCGGCAGCAACATCGGCGAGGAATGGGGCTTCCTCGGCCTTCTGTTCGTCATCGTCGCGTTCGCGATGTACGGCTGGCTCGGCTTCCGCATCGCGCAGGCGGCTCGCTCCCGCTTCCTCAAGCTGGTCGCGGTGGGGCTCACGGTGGCCACGGTGCTCACCGCGTACCTGCACATCGGCGTCGTCATCGGGCTGCTGCCGACGACCGGGCTCACGCTGCCGTTCATCTCCTACGGCCGCTCGAACCTGGTGCTGTCGCTGCTCATGACCGGGACGCTCATCAACATCGGCAGCACGCGCGAGCGGGTGTACGGGGAGCAGGCGACGGACCCCACGGGCGACGAGTGAGAGTCCTCTTCGCCGGCGGCGGCACCGGCGGCCATCTCTATCCGGGACTGGCGATCGCGCGCGCGATCGTGTGCCTCGACCCGCGCGTGCGGCCGCACTTCGTCGGCGCGCTGCGCGGCGTGGAGCGGGACGTGCTGCCGCAGACCGAGTTCCCGCACGACCTGCTCGACCTGCACCCGCTGTACCGGCAGCGGCCGTGGGAGAACTGGAAGACGGTGCGCGGCGCGGTGGGCGCGTGGCGGCGCATCGGGCGGCTGGCGGCGGCCGAGCGCCCGCGTCTCGTGGTCGGCACCGGGGGCTACGCGTCCGGGCTCGCGCTCGCCTACGCGCGGCTGCGCGGCGTCCCGTACGTGCTCCAGGAGCAGAACAGCCACGCCGGGCTGACGACGCGCTTCTTCGCGCCGGGCTCGCGCGCCGTCTACCTCGGATTTCCCGAGGCCGCAGCCGGACTGCGCAAGGGCTCGCGCACCGAGTTCGTCGACTCGGGCAACCCGATCGAGCCGCCGCCGCGCGACGCGTCGCAACCGGCCGCTCGCGCGGCGGCGCGCGAACGCTGGGGCTTTCCCGAGCGCGACGGGCGCGTGCTGCTCGTCTTCGGCGGCAGTCAGGGCGCTCGGGCGCTGAACGAGGCGATGTCGGCGTGGGTCGGGCGCGGACTCCCCGAGGGGCTGCGCGTGATCTGGGCGACGGGGCGGGGGAACTTCGAGCGATTCGGCCATCTGGAGGGAGAGCGCGTGCGCGTGCGGCCGTACCTCTCGCCGATCGCGGAAGCGTACGCGGCCAGCGACCTCGCGCTCGCGCGCGCGGGCGCGATGGGAACCGCCGAGCTGTGCGCGTGGGGGCTGCCGCAGATTCTCGTGCCGCTCCCCACCGCCGCGGCGGACCACCAGACGAAGAACGCCGACGCGCTCGCGGCCGCGGGCGCTGCGATCGTGGTCGAGCAGGCGGAGCTCACGGCCGAGCGGCTGGACTCGGTGGTGCGCGGACTGCTCGGCGACTCCGCGGCGCTCGGCCGGATGGCGGAGCGCGCCCGGGCGCGCGCGCGGCCGAACGCGGCGGAGGACATTGCGCGGCACGCACTTAAACTGATCGGCGCGTAGCGCGCCGTGCGCTCGCGCGGACCGCGCCTCTCGCGCGACTTGAAGCGCGCCGTTCGCGGCGTGTAGATTCCTCGCCCCGCCATGCCTCTCCTCGATTCATCCGACAGCCGCCCGGTGCACTTCGTGGGAATCGCCGGCGCCGGCATGAGTGCCCTCGCCGAGCTGTTCGTGCGACGCGGCGTGCGCGTGACCGGCTGCGACACGAATCCCGCGGGCGCGGCCGACCTCGAGCGCGCGGGCGTGCCGGTGGTGGGCGCGCACGATCCCGTGCACGCGGAGTCGAGTCGCGCGCTCGTCGTCACCTCGGCCATGCCGCGGGATCATCCCGAGCTCGCGCGTGCGCGCGAGCTCGGACTGCCGGTGATCCGCCGCGCCGAGGCGCTGGGCGAGGCGGTGTCGGGCGGCGAGCTCGTGGGGATCGCGGGCACGCACGGCAAGACGACGACGACGGTGCTCACAACCGAGGCGCTCGCGGCCGCCGGCCTCGGGCCGACCGGCGTCGCCGGCGGCCGCGTGGGCGCGTGGGGCGGTAACCTGAGCGACGGCTCCGACCGGCTGTTCGTCGTCGAGTCCGACGAGTACGACCGCTCGTTCCTGGCGCTCACGCCCACGGTCGCGGTGGTGACCAACATCGAGGCCGACCACCTCGACATCTACGCCGACCTCGCCGACATCCGCGGCGCCTTCGCCCAGTTCGTGCGCCCGGCGCGCGCCATCGTCCTCTGCGCCGACGACGCGGGGGCCAACACGCTGCCGGTGCCGAGCAGTGCCGAGGTGATCCGCTACGGCGTCGAGTCGACCGACGCGCGGCTCCTGGCCCGCGGCGTGACGCCGAGCGGCACGGGCTCGGCGTTCGGCGTGGAGTACGACGGCGAGCGGCTCGGGAGCGTGACGCTCCAGGTGCCGGGGATGCATAACGTGCGCAACGCGCTCGCCGCGATCGCCAGCGGGCTCGCCTTGGGCGCGAAGCTGGAGGCGATGGCGCCCGGGCTGGCGCGCTTCACCGGCGTCGAGCGGCGCTTCCAGCGACTGGGCGAGCGCGCGGGCGTGACCGTCGTCGACGACTACGCGCACCACCCCACGGAGATCGAGGCCACGCTCCAGGCCGCGCGCGCCGCGTTCCCCGGACGGCGCGTGGTGGTCGCGTTCCAGCCGCATCTCTTCTCGCGCACGCGGGACTTCGCCGCCGAATTCGGCCGCGCGCTCGCCCGCGCGGACTCGATCTTCCTCACGGACATCTACCCGGCCCGCGAAAAGCCCATCCCCGGCGTGAGCGCCGATCTGATCGATGCCAGCGCGCGCTCGGCCGGCGTGGTGGTGGCGTGGCGGGGACCGCGCGCCGGGCTCGCTCGCGCGCTGGCCGACGAAGTGCGTGAGGGCGACGTGGTGCTGACCGTCGGCGCCGGCGACATCACGAAGACCGGCCCCGAGCTGCTCGGACTTCTGGGGGACGCGTGACGCTCGCCGCGCGCATCCCGCCGGGGCTGGACCCGGCGGCGCGTCCGTTGCGCCGCGGCCGCCGCGCCGACGGCTTCGCGAGCGGCGACCGGGCCCCGCGCGCGGGGTGGCGCGCCTGGCTCGCGCGGGCGATCGTGCTCGCGCTCGCGGCCACCGTGCTCCTGTCGCCCTGGTGGGCGCCGCGCGCACTCTCGCGCATGGAGTTCTTCCGCGTGCGGCAGGTCGAGATCGTCGGCGCGCGCTTCCTCGCCGACTCGGACGTGATGGCCCGGCTCGGCCTCGACACGTCGTCGTCGGTGTGGACGGACCTCGGCGCGCTGGAGCGGCGGCTGGCGCGACACCCGCAAGTGGCGTCGGTCGAGGTTACGCGCCGCCTGCCCGGCACGCTCTCGGTCCGCGTGACCGAGAACGCGCCGGTCGCGCTCGTCCCCGCCGGCGGCACGATGCGCGCAGTGGACTCGGCGGGTCGGTCGCTCCCGATCGATCCGACGCGCGTGCCGCTGGACCTTCCGGTGGCGGCACAGCGCGACGGCGCGCTGCTGCGTATGCTTGCCGACGTGCGCGCGGGCGACAGGGCGATGTTCGCCCGCATCAGCGACGCGCGCCGCGGGGCGGGTGACGAGATCGTGTTGACGCTCGTGCGCGTGGGAGCCGAGTCTGGTGCGTCCGACTCCGTGCCGCCGGCGCCGCTCGTCGTGCGCGCGCGGGTCGGCATCACGCCGGCTCGGCTGGGCGAAGTGTGGGCGGTTGAGGCCGACCTCTCGCGGCGCGGTGTGCGCGCCGCCGAGCTGGACCTTCGGTACCGTGATCAGGTGGTCGCGAGGCTGCAATGAAGGCGGAGAGCGTGGTCGTGGGGCTCGACATCGGATCGGCGAGGACCACCGCGGTCGTCGCCGAGGCGAGCATCGTCGGAGAGCGACGCCCGGGCGTCCGCGTGCTCGGCGTGGGGCAGGCGCGGACCACCGGGCTCCGACGTGGGATGGTCGCGGACATCGAGGAGACCACCCGCGCCATCCGCTCAGCCGCCGAGGAGGCCGAGCGCACCTCGGGAGTGAAGATCGAGGGCGCGTACGTCGGCATCGCGAGCGCGCACGTGGACGCCATGTCGAGCAACGGCGTGGTGGCGGTGAGCGGGGACGAGATCACGCGGGCCGACGTGGACCGCGCGAACGCGGTGGCGCGCGCCCAGGCGCTGCCGCCGGACCGCGAGCTGCTGCACGCCATCCCGCAGGAGTACTCGGTCGACAAGAACTCCGGCATCCACGACCCGGTCGGGATGGTCGGCACGCGGCTCGAGACCGAGGTGTACCTGGTGAGCGTCGGCAGCTCGCCGGCGATGAACCTGCGCAAGGCGGTCGAGCGCGCGGGGTGCAAGGTGCGCGAGCTGGTGCTCGAGCCGCTGGCGAGCGCGCTCTGCGTCCTGAGCGAGGAGGAGCGCGACCTGGGCGTGGCGCTGGTCGACATGGGCTCGGCGTCCACCGACGTCGCGATATTTCACGAAGGGAAGATCCGGCATCTCGGAACCGTGGCCTACGGCGGCGGGAGCGTCACCAGCGACATCGTGCACGGGCTCGGCGTCACGCAGGCGGAGGCGGAGCGGCTGAAGGAGCGCTTCGGCTGCGCGTACGAGCCGCTGGTGGACCCGGCCGAGGTGATCGAGCTGCCGGGCACGGCGACGCTGGCCGAGCGGCACGTGCCGCGCGAGCTCCTGTCGCACATCATCCACCAGCGCACCGACGAGATCTTCGACCTCGTGCAGCGCCAGATCGGACGCGCCGGCTACAGCGGGAAGCTGAGCGCGGGCGTGGTGCTCACCGGCGGCGGCGCGGCGGTCGACGGAATCCTCGAGCTGGCGAGCGACGTGTTCGCGAGCGCGGTGCGCGTGGGCGCGCCGTCGGACACGATCGGCGGGCTGCTGGAGAAGGTGAGCACGCCCCGCTACGCGACGGCGGTTGGACTCACGCTGTACGGCGCGCATCGCGCGGCGCTCGGCGGCGCGTCCGGCGGCGGCGGCGCGCGTCGGCCCGCGCGGACCGGTCCCGGCGTGGACAAGATTGCCCAACGCGTGCGCAACTGGCTGCAGGATTTCTTCTGATCGCGGCCGCTCGCGCGCGCGAGTCGCGTGCGGGCGTGACGTGCGTCACACGATCGCGCGATTTCGCGATCCGCCGCGGCGACGAAATGACGGTATTTCGACGCCGTCCTATGGCCCGAAACTTGGCATCCGCGACGGATGGTTACGCTGCGCGCGAGGTGTCATTCGCGACGCGTCAAAAACTTGATTCGCGCGACGCGTGCTGTGGAAAAGGCGGATCGTTCGGCGCGTTTTCGAACACTAGTGGCGCGAGAAAAAAGCGTTACATTGCGCGCTCGCTTGCGAGCGTCGCGTCGCGCGACGCTGCAGGCGACACGCACTCCGCACGCATCGCGAATGACCCCCGCGGCCCGCGGCGCACCGACGCGCCGCCTCACGGCACCGGCGGCTCGCGACGCGGCGCGCGAGGCCCACGCACAACCTGGTCACCTTCCCGCGGCCGCCCCGCCTCGGCAAGGGTGAGTGATGCCTTCCACCCGCAGCAGTGGAGTCCCCCGCACAATGATCTTCGAATTCGAGGAGAGCGCGTCCCAGAACGCCCGGATGAAGGTGGTGGGCGTCGGCGGCGGCGGCGGTAACGCGGTGAACCGGATGATCGAGGAGCGTCTCGAAGGCGTCGAGTTCCTCTCCGTGAACACCGACGCTCAGGCGCTCCTCGCCTCGAAGTCGGACGTGAAGATCCAGATCGGGAAGAAGCTCACGCGCGGCCTCGGCGCCGGCGCGCGCCCCGACATCGGGCGGCAGGCGATCGAGGAGAGCCGCGAGGAGGTCGCCCGCGCGCTGAGCAACGCGGACCTCGTCTTCATCACCTGCGGCATGGGCGGCGGCACCGGGACCGGGGCCGCGCCGGTCGTCGCCGAGCTGGCGAAGGAGGCGGGCGCGCTCACGGTCGGCATCGTGACGCGGCCGTTCCTGTTCGAGGGACGCAAGCGGATGCGACAGGCGGAGCAGGGCATCGCCGACATGCGCAAGTCGGTGGACACGATGATCGTCGTGCCCAACGAGCGGCTCCTCGCGGTCGTGGGGAAGGGAATCCCCTTCGGCGACGCGCTCAAGAAGGCCGACGAGGTGCTGCTGCACGCCACCCAGGGCATCTCCTCGCTGATCAGCGTCACCGGGCTCGTGAACGTGGACTTCGCCGACGTGCGCACCGTCATGCAGGCGGGCGGCTCGGCGCTCATGGGCACCGGCATCGGCCGCGGGGACAGCCGCGCGATGGAGGCGGCGCAGCAGGCGATCGCCTCGCCGCTGCTCGACAACGTCTCGGTCTCCGGCGCGACCGGCGTGCTGGTGAACATCACCGGCGGCGCGGACCTAACGCTGGGCGAGGTCCACCAGATCAACGAGATCATCCACGACGCGGTCGGCGACGAGGCCGAGATCATCTTCGGCGCGGTCCACGAGCCGGCGATGCAGGGGGAGATCCGCGTGACCGTGATCGCGACCGGCTTCGACAAGATCCCGGCGCAGTACGGGGCCGGCGCTACGGCAGAGCTCGCTCCGCCGCCGCGGCAGCCTCAGGTCTTCCCGATCCACGGCGGGAATGCTACCGTTGGGCGCGAACGCGTGGTCCGGGTCGCCAACGGCTACTCCCCGCGCCCAACCCCTTCGGGCCCCGTGGACCTTCCCGCTGCGGCTCGAGCCGCTCAACCCCAGAAACTTCTGCCTGCCTATGATCGTCCTGGACAGGATCTCAGTGACATGGAGATCCCGACGTTCATTAGGAGGCAGATGGATTGAGTAACCGGGCTCCTCGACTCACGACATTCGCGGTCGCCGCGCTGCTGGGCCTCGTCGCCGCGCGCTTCGGCCGCCCCCTGAGCGACCTTCGCCAGCCAGCCGAGCTCTTCCGTAGCGATTCCGACAGCGTGGTGGCCGAGCTCTCCCAGGAGAGCCCGGCCCCCGAGCCTGTCGACCACGTCGACACGCTGGCCCGT
The DNA here is from genome assembly GCA_035265005.1 of Gemmatimonadaceae bacterium. Taxonomy (GTDB): domain Bacteria; phylum Gemmatimonadota; class Gemmatimonadetes; order Gemmatimonadales; family Gemmatimonadaceae; genus DATFPD01. Next base: position 13,476 of record DATFPD010000516.1, read on the forward strand.
GGCGAGACCCTGCGCGAGCTGTTCGAGCGCGGGGGCGTGAGCGGGGAGGAGGCGTCCCAGGCCCTCAAGGCCGTCGCCTCGGTTGACCACCGCCGCATCCCGGCCGGCATGCCGGTTCGGATCAGCGGCACCGACTCCGTTCCTTCCGAGATCACCCTCCAGCTCACCGCGGACCGCCTGGTGCGCCTCCGCCGGACGGCCGACGGGTGGGTGGGGAACGAGGAGCAGGTGCAGTGGGCCACCGACACCCTCGCGGTCCGCGGCGTCATCAAGTCCACGCTGCTCGAGGCGATGGGCAGCGCCGCCACCGCCCTGTCGCGCGGCCAGCGCTCGGAGCTGGCGTACGACCTCGCGGACGTGTTCGAGTACCGCGTGGACATGAGCCGCGACCTCCAGGTGGGCGACGAGTTCCGCGTCCTGGTCCAGCGCTCGACCTCGCCGTCCGGAGCGGTGCGGCTCGGCAAGATAGTGGCGGCCAGCTTCCAGCTCAGCGGCAACGAGATCGCCGCGGTGCGCTTCACCCGCCGCGACGGGAGCGCCAGCTACTTCGACCAGAACGGCAAGTCGATGCGCGCCGCGTTCCTCCGGGCGCCGCTCAACTTCCGCCGCATCTCGAGCGTCTTCGGCCTCCGCCGCCACCCGATCCTCGGCATCCTCAAGCAGCACAAGGGGACGGACTACGCCGCGTCCTCGGGCACCCCGGTCCGCGCGATCGGCGACGGCGTCGTCACGCGCGCCGGCTGGAGCGGCGGCTACGGCAACGTTCTGGAGATTCGGCACCGCAACGGCTACGTGACGCGCTACGGGCACCTGCGCGGCTTCGCTCGCGGCGTACGTCCCGGCAGCCGCGTGACCATTGGCTCGACGGTCGCCTTCGTCGGCACCACGGGCCTCTCGACCGCGCCGCACCTTCACTTCGAGGTGCTGGTCAACGGCGTCCAGCGCGACCCGCGCACGGCGCTCCGCGGCGCCAGCTCCGAGCCGCTCGCCGCCGCCGACCGCCCGGCCTTCGAGCAGCTCCGCGCGACGCTCTTCGCCTCCTTCGACCGCCCGGACCAGCAACAGATGGCGCGAGCAGCCGACTGAGCGCGAGTACGAGATACGAAATACGAGACGGGCCCCGGGATGCTTCCCGGGGCCCGTCTCGCATCTCGCACCTCGCAACTCGCACCATCATCCTCTGCGTCTCCCACGTCCCGGCAGTAGCTTTCCCACATGACAGCCTGGCTCGTCGCGGTCGGCGCGGGGGTGATCGCCGGCGCGCTGCAATACGCGTCGCCCGCGGCCTCCGTCGCGCGGCGAGTGGTGCCGGCGCTCCTGCGCGCGGGCGCGGTCGCGCTGCTCGTGGCACTGGTGCTCGACGCGTCGGTCGGCCGGGCGCGCTCGGTGGCGCCCTTCGCCGCCATCGACAACTCGGCGAGCTGGCTGCGTGGGCGGAAGGACTCGGCGTGGAGCGAGGCCCGGCGCAGGGCGCTCGCCACCGGCGCCGACAGCGTCTTCCTCTTCGGCGACTCCGTGCGCCCGGCGGGCGCGGCCGGCACCGCGCCGGGTGACCTCGGCAGCGCCGTGCGGCCGATAGTCGACCGGGCGCTCGCGGCCGGACGCCCGCTGGCCGTCTTCACCGACGGCGAGCTGGACGACGCCGACGCACTGTCCGCGCTCCCCGCGGGATCGCGGGTCGACGTCGTGGAGACGCCGCCGCGCGCGGACGTGGCCCTCGTCTCGATCGACGCGCCGCGCTCGGCGCTGGGCGGCGACACGATGGAGGTGCGCGTGGGCGCGGTCGCGGGGAGCGCGGGCTCGCGCGCCGGGACCATCACCCTGGCTCTGGCCGGCGAGACGGTAGCGACCGCGCCCTTCGACTCGCTCCCGCCGTACGGCGAGCGGAGCGTGGCCCTCCGGGTGCACGTTCCGGCGCGGAGCGAGACCGCGGTCCTGCGGGCGACGCTCGCGACGGCGCAGGATGCCGAAGCGCGAAACGATACGGTGGCGGTGGCGCTCGAGATCTCGGCCACCCCAGCGGCCGTGTTCGTGTCGACCGCGCCCGACTACGACGCGCGATTCACGCTCGGCGTGCTGCGCGGATCGCTCTCCATCCCCACGCGCGGCTTCCTCCGGGTGGCACGCGGGCAGTGGCGCGCGGACGGCACCCTGGCGCCGGTGCCGGAGGCCGACGTGCGAGCGGCCGTGCGGGCCGCGCCGCTGGTGATCATCCACGGCGATTCCTCGGTCTTCGGCCCGCCGGTGCAGCTCGCGCGCGGAAGCGTGGCGCTGATCGTCCCGCCCGCCGATCACGGCGTGGAGTGGTACCCGACCACCGCGCCGCCGTCACCGATCGCGCCGGCGCTCTCGGCCGTGCGGTGGGACAGCCTGCCGCCGATCGAGGTCGCGGCGTCGCTGCCGACCGGCGAATGGGAGGGGCTCGAGACCAGGCGCGCGCGGCGGTTCGAGCGCCGCGTGCCGATCGTGGGGACCGAGCGTCCTCGGCGGCGCGTGACCGTGGCCGCCGCCGGGTTCTGGCGCTGGCACTTCCGCGGCGGCGAGGGCGCCGACGCGTACGCCGCGCTCTGGGGCAGCATCTTCGACTGGCTGGCCGCCGGCCGCGGCGATCCGCGGGCCGCCGTTCCCGCCGAAGGCGTGACGCGTGCCGGGGAGCCAGTCCGCTGGCGGCGCGGCATCTCCGCCGCCGACTCGACGTCGGTCGCCGTGCTCGTGCGACGGAATGGTCCGGCGCGCGAGGATTCGGTGACGCTTCGCTGGCCGCGGGGCGCCACCATTGCCGAGAGCGCGCCGCTCGCGCCCGGCGTCTACGACGTGCGCACGCGCGGCGGCTCCGCGGTGCTGGTGGTGAACGCGGCGCGGGAGTGGATCCCGCGCGCGCCGTCGGTGCGGGCGGGCGTGGTCGGCAGCCGGCCGCTCGCGTCGTCGGCGCCGTCCATCCGACGCAGCGCGTGGCCGTTCGTGGCGATTCTGGTGCTGCTCTGCGCCGAGTGGCTGCTGCGGCGGCGCGCGGGAATGCGGTGATTAACTTCCGGGAACCTGGGTCTCGGGACTCGGCGCTCGCCCGGACGGCCCGGCGCAGCTAGCTCTACTTCCCACAAGATTCACTCGAAGTCATGCGGATATTGCAGCGCACGGGCGACGTTCCGAAGCGGTCGCTCTGGCAGAAGATAAGGGACGTCGCCCTCATGGACGTCGCGGTCATCGCGCGCGGGGGCGTGAAGGTCGGGTCGCTCGAGTCGCTCGAGGAGCTGCTGCTCGAAGCCGACTTCGGCGTGCCGACGACGCTCAAGCTCGTGGCCGACGTCGAGCGGCTGGCGCAGCGCGGTAAGGTGAAGTCGGAGGACGAGTTCCTGGAGGCGCTGCGCTCGGGCGTGGAGTCGGCGCTCCGTGCGGGGAACAGCGACACGGCGCTGCGAGTGGCCGCCGAGCGGCCGACGGTTATTCTGGTGATCGGCGTGAACGGCTCGGGGAAGACGACTTTCATCGGCAAGCTCTCGGCGCGGCTGCGGCAGCAGGGGAAGCGCGTGCTCGTCGGCGCCGCGGACACCTTCCGCGCCGGCGCGATCGACCAGCTTCGCCTCTGGGCGGAGCGCACGGGCGCCGAGTTCGTGGGGGGCCGGCCCGGGAGCGACCCCGCGTCGGTCGCGTACGACGCGCTGGACGCGGCGGTCACGCGGGGCGTCGACGTCGTCATCGTCGACACGGCGGGGCGCCTGCACACCAGCGATAACCTGATGGAGGAGCTGAAGAAGGTGGCGCGGGTGATCACGCGCCGCCTGCCAAGCGCGCCTCACGAGACGCTGCTCGTGCTCGACGGCACCATCGGCCAGAACGCGGTGGCGCAGGCGAAGACCTTCTCGGCGGCGGTCCCGGTGACCGGACTTGTGGTGACGAAGCTCGACGGCACGGCGCGCGGCGGCGTGGTGGTCGCCGTCCACGAGGCGCTGGACGTGCCGGTGAAGTTCGTCGGCGTCGGCGAGAAGGCGTCCGACCTGCTGCCGTTCGACCCCGCGGACTTCGCGAAGGACGTCCTGGAGGGATGAGCCCGAGGGGAACCGTGGCCCCTACCGCGGGCACCCCGCGCATCGCCCTCGACACCCCCGTCACGTACCTGCGCGGCGTGGGTCCGCGGCGCGCGGAGGCGCTGGCGAGGCTGCGAATCCGGACCGCGGGCGACCTCCTTTACCACATCCCGCATCGCTACGAGGACGCGAGCACCGTCTCGCCCATCGCCTCGCTGGAGCCGGGGATGGACGCCACGGTCATCGGCCACGTGGTGTCGAAGGGCGTCATTCCGACCCGGAAGGGACTCAGGATCTTTCAGGCGGTGATCCGCGACGCGACCGGGATGATCGAGGCGTCGTGGCCCGGGCAGCCATTCCTCGACCGGACGATCGACAAGGGGGACGTGCTCCTGCTCACCGGCCAGGTGCGCTTCTACCACGGCCGGCAGCTCCAGCCGCGCGAGTTCGTGAACCTCGGCGAGGACGACGAGGGGACGAGCGGGGGGCGGGTGCTCAGCGTCTACCCGGCCACCGAGGGACTGTCGTTCAAGGCGATCCGCGCGCTGATCGAGCAGCACCTGGACGCGCTGCTGCCGCTGGTAACCGAGTACCTCCCGGCCGGGGTGCTGGCGCAGGGCGAGGTGCCGGGGCTCCGCGAGGCACTCCAGATGGTGCACCGGCCGGGCTCGATCGCCGAGGCGATGCGAGGGCGCGAGCGGCTGGCGTACGAGGAGCTGCTCTTCGTCCACATCCTCCAGCGCCGCGCGCACGCGCTGGCGCGCGAGCGGCGCGCCGGGATCACGTTCACCAACCGCCGCGAGCTGACGTCGCGGCTCAAGTCGGCCCTCCCGTACGAGCTCACCGGCGCGCAGGTGCGGGCGCTGCGCGAGCTCGTGGCCGACATGTGCAGCGACCAGCGCATGCACCGGCTCCTCCAGGGCGACGTGGGGAGCGGGAAGACGATCGTCGCCCTGTTCGCGGCGCTGCTGGCGCTGGAGAACGGCTACCAGGCGGCGGTGATGGCGCCCACCGAGCTGCTGGCGGAGCAGCACCACCGCACGCTGGGCGGGCTGCTCGCACCGTTAGGCATCGAGCCGGTGCTGGTGACGGGCAGCATGGCGGCGCGCGAGCGCAAGGCGGCCGCCGAGCGGCTGGCGCGCGACGAGCCGGCGCTGGCCATCGGCACGCACGCGCTGGTGCAGCAGAGCACGGTGTTCGCCCGGCTGGGGCTGGCGGTGATCGACGAGCAGCACCGATTCGGCGTCGAGCAGCGGGCGGCGCTCGGCGCCAAGGGCACCCGCCCGGACGTGCTGCTCATGAGCGCGACGCCGATCCCGCGCACGATCGCGCTCACGCTCTACGGCGACCTGGACGTGAGCATCCTCGACGAGCGCCCGCCGGGCCGGCTTCCCGTCACGACCGCGCTGCGCGGCGAGAAGTCGCGCGAGCGGGTGCTCGACTTCGTGCGGCGCGAGCTGGAGAAGGGGCGGCAGGCGTACGTCGTCTACCCGGTGATCGACGAGTCGGAGAAGACCGACATGCGGGCGGCGACGACGGCGTTCGCCGAGCTGTCGGCCGGCCCGTTCGCCGGCCGGCGCGTCGCGCTGCTGCACGGGCGCATGCCCTCCGAGGAGCGCGACGGGGTCATGCGCAGCTTCCGGGACGGCGCCATCGACGTGCTGGTCGCGACGACGGTGATCGAGGTCGGCATCGACGTCCCGAACGCGACGGTGATGCTCATCGAGCAGCCCGAGCGCTTCGGCCTGTCCCAGCTGCACCAGCTCCGCGGACGCGTGGGGCGCGGCGCCGAAGCGTCCTACTGCATCCTGCTGGGCGACGTGAGCCCGGAGGCGGCCGAGCGGCTGCGGGTGTTCGTGGAGACCGAGGACGGCTTCGCGATCGCGCGCGCCGACCTGCGGCTGCGCGGCATGGGGGACCTGTTCGGCGAGCGGCAGAGCGGCGTCGCGACCTTCCGCGTTGCCGACCCGCTGCGAGACGAGGTGCTCAACGAGCGCGCCCGCGCCGCCGCCTGGTCCCTGCTCGACCGGGACCCGGAGCTCCAGCGCGCCGAGCACGCGGGGATGCGCAAGGTGCTCTCGGACCGCTACGCGCGGGCGCTGCAGCTCTTTCGCGTCGGGTAGGGCGCTACGGCTTGGGGGAGGCGAGCCGCTTTCTGATCCGCTCCAGCTCCTCCTGCGCCTTCGCCAGGTCGTCGCGGAGCTTCTGCATCTCCTCCTCGCGGGCCTTGTCGCGCTCGGCGGTCGAGGGGCGGGGGGCGGCGGAGTCGGCGAGGATGCGCATGTGCGCGGCGGTGCGGCGGAGGACCAGCGCCTCGCTCCGGTGCGGCTGCGCGTCGCCCAGCGCCAGGTAGGCGTCGAGCGAGGCGACCGCCTGCTGGGGCGTGGCGTCCTTGTTCGCCGGGTCGAGCTTGAACAGGGCGCGCCAGTAGTGCACCTCGCCCGCCTGCTGCGAGCGGGGGAAGAGCTGCGCGAAGCCGGCGAGCAGGCGGTCCGCCTCGTCGTACCGGCCGTCGGCGGCGGCGCGCTGGGCGTCCGGGAGCGTGCGCACCCAGGTCGTGCGCGGGTCCATGGCCGCGGCCGCGGCGGGCGTCGGGCGCGCCGGGTGCCGCACGCATCCGGCGGGGCCCAGGGCGGCGAGCGTGAGGACCGTGAGGAGCGTGGCGCCGGCCGTCGCGGCGGGGCGCCGGCCGGGCGTCACTCGTCCCCGCCGAGGGCGCCCACCACCGCCGCCTCGCCCGGCGAGGACTCGCGGGCGCCGGGGAGCAGCCCCGCCGAGCGCCGCGACGTCCGCAGCGGCAGGGTGATCGTGAACGCGGTGCCGCTGCCTAACGTGCTGTCGCAGACGAGCGAGCCGCCGTGCGCCTCCACGATCTGCTTGGCGATCGCCAGCCCGAGCCCGGTGCCCTTGGCGGACGCGGCGCGCTGGTTGTCCGCCTGGTAGAACTTCTCGAA
>DATFPD010000517.1:0-7075 GCA_035265005.1 Gemmatimonadaceae bacterium
GCGCGGTGGCGCTCGTCCTCGGGCGCAGTCTCGCCGGCGCGGCGGCGGGCATCGCGCTCGGCGCGCTCGCGTCGCTCGGCGCGTCGCGCGGGGTGGCGCACTACCTCTACGGGGTGAGGACGTGGGACCCGGGGACGTACGCACTCGCGGCGGCAGGGCTCGTGGCGGTGTGCGCCGCGGCGGCGTGGCTCCCGGCGCGTCGGGCGGGGCGGGCGGACCCGGGGCGGGTACTGCGGGCGCCGTAACGGAAACGGTGAGCAGTCAGTTGCTAGCAGTGCAGTTGCCGGTTGCCAGTGAGGGACGACGCGCGCGTCGCCCGTCGCCGGTCGTCAGTAGCACCAGGCATCCGGGATGGCTGACTGCTACTGACAACTCACAACTTCAACTGGCGACCGAGAACTCGACTACTGGCCACTGGCAACTCGCCGTTGGGCCCGCCACGTGAAGCCTTCACCGCCCCGGAATCCCCAGCCGCGACATCTCGACCCGGTAGATGTCCCCCAGCCCGTTCCCCACCCCCGTCAGCCGCCGCTGCAGCTCGGCGTAGCCTAACGGCGCGTCGGGGACGCGGTCGAACCGCCCGCGGGTGCTGCTGAAGTAGAGCCAGCGGCCGTCCGGCGAGACGCTCTGGTTGAAGTCGCCGGCGGGGGAGTTGACCCCGCCGCCCAGCGGGACCGCGGCCTGCCAGGCGCCGTTCACCCGGCGGCTGACGAAGAGGTCGAAGCCGCCGACCGAGCCGGGGCGGGCCTGGCCGCTGAAGATCAGGTAGCTCTCGTCAGGCGCGACCCACGGCTCCACCTCCCCGCCGCGGGTGTTGATGGAGTCGCCGAGGCTCTCCGGCTCGGCGTACGTGCCGCCCACCAGGCGGGCGACGTAGAGGTCGTTGCCCCCGCGACCGCCCGGGCGCACGGTGCCGAAGTAGAGGTTCCCGTTCGCCGCCACCGACGGCGACCACTCGGTCGCGCCGGGGGCGCTCACCGGGGCGCCGACGTGGCGGGGCTCGCCCCACGCGCCGTCCGCCGCGTGCTCGACGTACCAGATGTCGTAGTCGCCGCGGGCGGTGTCGGCCGGGGGCGGCGTGCCGGGGAGTGGGCGGTTCGAGATCCAGAAGAGCCGGCGTCCGTCCGGGGAGATGTGCGGGTCGGCGTCGCTCCAGCGGCCGGAGAAGGGCGCGACCTCGGGCTCGCCCCACCCCCCGTCGCCCCGCTGGCGGGACAGCAGAATGGTGAAGTAGCTGAACCGGCCGTCGGCGCGGCAGAAGTACGCGGTGCGCTGGTCGGGGGTGAAGGCGACGAAGAAGTCCCAGGCGCCGGTGGAGAAGACGCCTTCGCCGAACAGCTCGGGGCCGGCCGCGTCGGCCGCGTCGGCCGCCGGCGCCGGCGCGGCGGACCGCGCCCGGGGCCCGCACGCCGCGACGGCCGCGGCCAGCAGTGCGAGTGGCAGTGCGAGTGCCGGAGTCCTGCGCATCGTCCCGCGCATTCGAGTGCTCCTCGACGGGCGTGTGTCGGAATCGGTACCTTCAGGGATCGATCGGCCGCGCACGCACACCGCGCACACGCACGCCGGGCACCCACCATCGGAGCGCACCATGTCCGACCCCATCGCCGCCAACTACCTGGAGAACTTCCGCAAGACGTTCCGCTACTACAAGACCCTCGGCGACAAGGCGTTCGCGCAGCTCGCCGACGGCGACTTCGACCGCGCGCTCGACGCCGAGTCGAACAGCATCGCCGTGATCGCGAAGCACCTCGGCGGCAACATGCGCTCGCGGTGGCGGGACTTCCTGACGAGCGACGGCGAGAAGCCGGACCGCGACCGCGACGACGAGTTCGTCGCCGGCGGCGCGGGGCGCGAGCAGGTGCTGGCGTGGTGGGAGGAGGGGTGGGGGCATGCGCTCCGCGAGCTCGACGCGCTCCGGCCCGAGGACCTGACGCGGGTGGTCCACATCCGCGGCGAGGCGCACACGGTCGTCGAGGCGCTGAACCGGCAGCTGGCGCACGCGGCTTACCACGTGGGGCAGATCGTCTACCTGGCGAAGCAGTGGGGCGGCGCGCAGTTCCAGTCGCTGAGCATCCCGCGGGGGAAGTCGGACGCGTTCAACCAGAAGATGGGGATCACTCGCTAGGCGTACGCGCTCGGCGCGCGCGCGGGATCGACAGCGCGTCGGCCGACCCGTCCGCCCGCCGCACCACCGCGATCACCGCGCGCAGCGTCACCGCCATCGACGTGACCGCGACGCCGGGCAGCGCCGCCAGCGTCGCCGAGCCCGCACCGTCCACGCGCACGACCCGCGCTTCGCGCTCGCCGTTCAGCGCCACGAACGTGGCGGCGCCGTCGCGCACGACCACCTCGCCGCGGCGCCGGGCGGCGTCCGAGATCGGACGCGCCCCGTCGAGCACGAACCCCTTCCCTTCCGCGTGCGCCTCGCGCAGCGAGTCGTCGCAGCCCAGGAACACGAACCGGTCGCTCTCGGTCGGCGCCAGGTCGCGCGCGCAAGCCACAGCCGGGAGGTCGCGCCCGTGGAAGGCGTCCACGCGGATGTTCCCCTCCACGCGGTAGAGGCTGGAGGGCGTCTCGTCCGCCGCCACCGCCCAGAGCTGGCCGGCGACCCCGCGGAGCCGCAGGGCGCGCGCGTCGAAGCCGGGCTCCGGCGGGACGGTCCACGTCGGCACCACCCAGCGGCGCCCGGGCTGGCGGAGCCTCAGCAGCCGAGGCGCGCCGTCGCGGGTGCCGGTCGACACCCAGATCGTGCCGCCGGCCGCGGCCACCGAGCGGATGTCCCGCGACGCGCGCGCCGCTCCCACCGTGTCGCCGTCGATGAGCGCCGCGTCGAGCGGCACCGTGTCCACCACCCGGCCGCTCGCCGCCTCGATCACCAGCACGCCGTCCGGGGCGCGTGTGGCGACGAGGATGTGCTCCGGCGTCCGCGCCACCGCGACCGGGTCCCCGGCGAGGGGCGCCGCCTCGCCGACGCGCTCCCCGGCGTCGGTGAAGCGCAGCAGCTCGCCCGGCGCCGCGGCCACGACCGCGTAGCCGCCCGGCACGGCCGCGACCGCGCGGGCGCGGTGGCGCACGTCGCCGGACAGGTAGTCGAACCCGCGCCGGCCGCGCGCCCGCCACGCGGCGCCGCCGCCGAGCGCGGCCGCCGCCAGCGCCGCCAGCGCCGCCAGCAGCGTCAGGCGCGCGGCGCGGCCCCGCAGCCGCCCCCGACCCTGCCCCCGCGCCAGCCGGCGCACCGCGTCGGCCACCTCGGCCACCACGTCGCCGCGCGGCTCGAGGTACGTCACCGCGCGCAGGTAGGCCGGGATCGCGTCGCGCGGCGTGGGGCGCAGCATCACCGGGAGCACGTGCCCCGCGGGGTGCGGCCACCGCCGCTCGGCGAGCGCGAGCTCGCTCAGCGTGTAGCGCCCGCGCGCGACCGACTCCGGGGCGACGAGGAAGACGAGGAGGTCGGCGCGACCCAGGGCGTCGGCGATCGCCCCGTCGAACTCCCGTCCGGGGGCGAGGGCGTCGCGGTCGAGGAAGACCTCGTGCCGCTGCGCCCGCAGCGCGTAGCAGATGCGCTCGGCGGTCGGGCGGTCCTCGGAGGCGTAGCTGAGGAAGATCTGCACGGCGCGCCGAAGATGCCGGCGCGCCGCCGCGGCCGCTACTCCCGCCCGTCCTCGCCGCGCGACTCAGCGCGGCGAGGTCGGCGGCGGACGGCGGCGTGCGATGCCCGCGATGCTCGAATCAGGAAACAGAACCCTCTCGACATAACGCCCCGCCCACCCCGTGCCGAAAATGCGGGCCAGCAGCGTCAGCCCCCTGTCGTCGGCCCGGTGCGCCGCCGCGTATTCATCCTGAACCATCACCACGTGTCGCGCCATCTCCGGCGACGCACCGCCCCGCGCGACCTCCGCCGACACGTCCTTCGCCAGCAGCACGAACGCCGCCGCCATCTCGCGCACCGCGGCGCCCACCGCCGCGAGCCGATCCGGCCGCGGTCGGCTAAAAATGGCATGAGGTGAGAACCAGCGCGCGCACCACTCCGGCAGCTCCCCCGCCGGGGGGAGCGCTTCGCGAAGGGGCGCCAGCCGGCCGCCGAGCCCCGCGAGCTGCCTATCGCTCGTCGCGACGTCGGAGTGCGTGGGCGAGAGATCCGCGGCCAGCATTGTCAGCCAGCGTGCATTCTCGCCGGGCGCGAGTCGCGCGACGAGGTCGGCGCCGAAGATGGGCAGCGCCGTCTCCGCGGCGCCGAGGCACAGCACGTTTCCGATCTCCAGTCCGTTGCCGACCAGCGTCACGAAGCGCGCATACCGCAGCGCATCACCGGCGTAGGCGCGCGTCTCGATCGTCGCCGGCGCGTCCCGCCACACGCCCTCGGCGCGCGACAGCGCCGGGTCGATCGGCAGCGGCGAGAGCGCGAGCGCGGAGACCATCTCGCGCTCGACCGAGCGGACGAGGGGGGCGAAGTCGGGTCCCGGCACTCGGCGCTAGCGCGCGGTCGCGGTCCCCCGAAGGAGGTCCCTGACCTCGCTCCGCTCGACCTCCGGCTGCCGCGCGACCGCTTCGCGAAGTGCGGCGAGGTAGCCGTCGGGGCGGCGCTGGTCGGCGAAGAAGCCGGCGAGCCACTCCGCGTGCTCGGCGAACAGGTCGGGGCGCTCGAGCGCCGCCGCGTCGGCGAGGTAGGAGAGCAGGTCGGCGGCGTCCGCGCGCAGGCGGTCGCGCGGCGGCAGGTCGCTGGCCCCGTAGAAGCGCGCGGCGAGCGCCTCCTCGGCCGCGGCGGCGGCGCGCGGCTCCGCGTCCTGGAGCCTGCTCCCGAGCGAGCCCTCGGGGTAGCGCAGCCCGTCGCGCGCCGCGTCGACGTACGCGCGCACCACGCGCGCGTCCTCGGGCGACGGGAGGGCGCCGAGCGCGTCCACCGCGTCGGCGACGCAGCGCAGCTGCTCGCTCAGGTGGCGCGTGCACATCCCGCGCGCCACGAGCACGCTCCGCAGCCACCGCGCGTAGTTGGCGAAGTGCGCCGTCGAGCCGAGGCGCAGCGCTTCGGCCAGGTAGCCGACGTGGAAGTCGCCGTCCTCGTCGGCGCGGCGCCGCCCGCGCTCGCCGAAGCGCGCGTCCCAGAACGGGTCGGCGTACATGGCGTCGACCGCGCGCCGGCTGATCGGGGCCGCGTGCGCCTGGAGCGCGTCGGCGACGTGGTCGAGGGACATCAGGCCAGCCCGGTGAGGCGCCTCGCCACGTCCACCAGCTCCCCGGCGCTCCCGCCGCCGGGGACCACGCCCTCGACGGCGCACTGCTCCGCCCAGGTGAACGCGCTGCCGCCGATGGCGACCGGCAGGTCCGCCTGGGCCTCGCGCAGCGCCTTGACCATGTCGCGGAGGCCGGGGAAGCAGAGCGTGGTGGCGGCCGAGATGATGACGAGGTCCGGCTTCATCTGCTGCACCATGCGGACCAGGCTCCCCGCCGGCACGTTGGCCCCGAGGAAGACGACGTTGAACCCCGACATCTCCAGGAAGTCGGCGGCGAGGCGGGCGCCGAGCTCGTGCAGCTCCCCCTGCGCGCAGGCGACGAGCACCAGCCGCCCGTTAGGCGTGGCGCGGTCGATGTGGTGGTACAGGTGCGAGACGACGAGCTGCGAGACGGCGGTGGCGACGTGCTCCTGGGCGACCGAGATCTCGTTGGCCTGCCAGCGCCGCCCGACCTCGAACTGCGCCGGCTGGATGACGTGCAGGTACAGCTCCGGCACCGCCACGCCGCGCTCGATCCCCTCCTCGATCACGAGCCGCAGCGCCTCGCGCCGGTTGCCGACGAGCGCGGCGTCGAGGTAGCGCCGCGTCAGCTCGGCGATCGCGGGCGGGGCGGAGGCGGGAGACGTCATGACGGGAAAGCTAGCGGAGGGAGAAAGATGGTGCGAGCTGCGAATTGCGAGTTGCGAGCAGTGCCTCGGGCACCGTCTATTTGCTCCTCGAGGCACTGCTCGCAACTCGCAACTCGCAACTCGCAATGCTCTCTCCAGCGCTTCTCGCCGACTCCGTCGTCAAGCACTACCCGGGCGGCGCGTCGGCGGCGCTCGGCGGGGTGTCGCTGGCGGCCGGGGACGGCGAGTGCGTGGCGCTGGTCGGGGAGAGCGGCGCGGGGAAGACGACGCTGCTGCGGTGCTTCAACCGGCTGGTGGAGCCGGACGCGGGGCGCGTGCTGGTGGGCGGCGCGGAGGTGCGCGCGGTGGACGCGGTCGGGCTGAGGCGGCGCACGGGGTACGTGCCGCAGGAGGGCGGGCTGCTCCCGCACTGGACGGTGCTGCGCAACGCCGCGCTGGTGCCGTGGCTGCTCGGCGGCGAGATGCGGCGCGACGCCACCGCCCTCGCCGGCGAGGCGCTGGCGCTGGTGGGCCTCGACGCGGCGGAGTTCGGCGGGCGCTACCCGCGGCAGCTCTCGGGCGGGCAGCGGCAGCGCGTGGCGATGGCGAGGGCGCTGGCCGCGCGCCCGGCGGTGCTCCTGCTCGACGAGCCGTTCGGCGCGCTCGACGCGATCACGCGCGCCGAGCTCCAGGAGATGTTCCTCGCCGTGCGCCGCGCGCGCCCGCTGGCGTGCCTGCTGGTGACGCACGACCTGCGCGAAGCCGCCCGCCTCGCCGACCGGATCGCCGTCATGCGCGCCGGCCGCGTGGAGCAGGACGCGCCGGTGGATGACGTGCTGCGCCGGCCGGCGACGCCGTACGTCGCGCGGCTGGTGGCGATGTCGGGCGTTGGGCCTCGCTCGGCCTCGGACGAATTGGCCGCGGAGGAGCGCGGATGAGCGCGGATCTCGGTACCCGCGCTCATCCGCGCTCCTCCGCGGCCAATTTCAGTGTGCTCCTGCTGAGTACTCTGGTTCTGGCCACGAGCGCCGGCGCGCAGGCGCCGCGCGCCCGTCCGGTGGTCGTCGCGTCGAAGCCGTTCGGGGAGTCGTACATCCTGTGCGAGATGTTCGCGCAGCTGCTGGAGGCGCGCGGGTACGCGGTGGAGCGGCGGCCCGGGCTGGGGGCGACCGAGATCGCGTTCCGGGCGCTGCGCGCGGACGCGGTGGACGTCTACCCGGAATACACCGGGACGGG
>DATFPD010000518.1:0-9287 GCA_035265005.1 Gemmatimonadaceae bacterium
ACTGGGTGGGGCTCGCCGCCAGCCCGTTGATGTCGCCGGTCGTGGGGATGGTGGTGATCACCGCGTGCGTCGTCGGGTCGAGGACGACGACGGTACCCGTGGTGCCGGCGTAGACGCGCGAGCCGTCGCGCGAGACCGCCACGACCTGCGGGGACGCGCCGACGTCGGTCTCCGCCACCTCCGTGCCCGCGGCGACGTCCAGGAAGCTGACGCTCCGGGAGCCGATGTTGGACACGTAGGCCGCAGCACCGTTCGGGCTGAAGGCCACCGAGGACGGCACCGACCCCGCCGGTACGGTGCTCGTGAACGTCGTCGCCGGCAGCGTCGCGCGCGCTACCCGCGCGCTGGCCACCTGGGTCACGTACACCACGCCGGCGCTCGAGACCGCGACGCCGAACGCGTCGAGCGAGCGCGTGACGATCTCCGCGACCACCACGCGCAGCACCCGCGTGAGGCCGGCGCCCGAGATCGTGATGTCGGCGGCGCCCCTCGCGACGGCCGTGAGCGCACCGGTCCCGGACACGCGGACGATCGCCTCGTTACTGGACGCGTAGGTGAACGTCCCGCCGGCCACCTGGTTGCCGTACGGGTCGGTCAGCCCGGACGTGATCTGGCCGTTCTCGCCGACCGCCATCAGCAACGGGTTGGCCGTCGCCACGATCTGCGACGCCGCGCCGGCGGTCCCGGTGGCGGCGAAGGACAGGAAGAAACCCTCCGTCCTCGCGGTCAGGGCGTTCGCGCCCGCGGTCTGGCCGAGCACCCACCCGCCGACGGCGGCGACCCCCGACGCGTTGGTGTTGACCGTCATGGAGCCGCTGGCCGATCCGGTGATGGATCCCCCGCCGCCCGCGACCTCGAAGGTGACGGGCACGCCCGGGACCGGATTGTCGTACTGGTCGCGCACGAGGACCGCCGGCGCGGAGGCGACCGCGGTGTTCACCGCCGCCGTCTGTGTGCCCAGGCTGGTTCGGAGGAACTGCGTCGGTTCATCGGGGGTGGCGGTGACGCTGAAGGTCGCCGGCTCGAGGCCTTCGACGATCGCCGTGAGCGTCTGCAGGCCCGACCTCGTCCCGAGCACCCACCCTTCGACCGAGGCCGTCCCGGTGGCGTCGGTCGTGTCCAGCGACGGGCCGATGATGCTGCCGCTGCCGGTGGAGGCGCTGAAGGTCACCTGCACGCCCGCCATCGGGTTGTCGTGCTGGTCGGTGACCCTCACGGCCGGTACGGCGGCGACGGGCGTGGCGACGGGCGCGGTCTGCGGGGTGGTGCCGGAGACCGGCGTGACCCGCTCGGGGTGTGGGGGCCGGACCGGGTCGTCGCCGCAGCCGGCGGCGAGCAGCACGGCGAGAACGGTGCGTGATGCAGACCAGACGTGTTTCATACCCGACCGCTCCGGGCGTGAATTCCAGGTGCGCCGCAGCATCGTTGCCGGCGGCCGCGACGGAAAGCTACAACGACGTCACGCCGGCGGCACTGGGGCTCCCAGCCGCCCGCGGCGCTACCAGCGCCGCCCCACCACGAGCCCCAGCCGGCCGTCGCCCGGCATCGGCGCGGCGCCCAGGATCCAGCGGTCGTACCGGTTCCCCTCGTGCGAGTGGTGCCACTTGACCGTCTTCATGCCGACCGCGGTGCCGACGAACGCGGCGGACACCACGTCGCTCGCCCAGTGCTGGTCCTGGTACATGCGTCCCAGCCCCACCATGGTCGCGGTGCCGAAGAGCAGCGGCGCGACGTACTTGGTGGCCGGCGAGTGGTGCCGCCGCAGCTCGGCGGTGATGGCGCCGGCGAAGGAGAAGGCGCCGGTGCTGTGCAGCGAGGGGAAGGAGCGAAAGGGCCCCTCGTCCCAGCCGCGCGCGAACTTGAAGTCGAACGGCTCCTGGTGGTTCGTGTACGCCGGGCGAGAGCGGCCGGAGACGCCGCGGAGCACGGCCACCAGCACCAGCGTCGAGATCGCGTTGGCCTCGGTGGCGTGGAGGCCGGCGTCGGCGAGCCCGCGCCATCCGGCCACGCGCCCCACCACGAACATGCCGGCGCTCGTGAACAGGAAGCGGTGCTCGTCGAACCCCTTGATGGCGTTCGCGAAGTCGTTGAGCCCCGCGCTCTGCGTGCGGTCGCTCCGCAGGTTATTGGCGATCGGGCGGTCGAGCTGCATGACGAGCGCGGTCCCGGCCGAGGCGCCGAGCGTGATGTAGATGTCGCGCCGCGTGAAGAGCGGCTCGTGGCGCGCGGCGGGCGGGCGCGTGCTGTCCGGCGCTTCCTGCGCGGCGAGCGGGCGCGGTGCGGGCGAGCCTGACGCGGCGGAGAGCGCCGCCGCGACGGCGATCCACGGGAGCAAGCGAGTGCTGGGCATGCGTCCCCCTGGTGCAGCCGCCGTGCCGCCACCGGACGTTCGTCGCGGTCCGCGCCCTGACTTTCGGGGGGTGACGGGCGCGTGCGCCCGTGGTACACTGTAACCGCGCCCGGCGGCGGGAAGCCGGCGGCGCGAGGGGTCCAGGCCGGGAGTGGGCGACATGCCTACCGAGTCGCACGAGCATCCGGAAGCGGCGGGCGAGCAGCCCGGAACGCGGCGGCGCACGGCGGCGCTGCGGCGCCTGCTGCGCCATCAGGAGAGCCTGCTCTCGGTCATCGAATCGATCAGCAGCGAGCTCGAGATCCGGCCGCTGTTGACGCGCATCCTGATGCACGCCTGCGAGCTGATCGGCGCCGATGACGGGACCATCGGCCTGATGGACGAGTCGCGCAACGTCATCCGCACCGAGGCCGCGTACAACATGCCGCCTGACGAGCTGGGGGCCGAGATGGGACCCGGCGACGGCGTGGCGGGCGAGGTGCTGCGCACGCGCCGCCCGGTGCGGGTGAAGCGCTACGGCGACCTGCCGCACCCCACGCAGCCGTCGCTGGCCGAGAACGAGGTGATCGGGGTGCCGATCTGCTGGGGCGAGCGGATGATCGGCTTCTTCGGCCTGGGGCTCAGCGCCGAGCGGCGCGCGGCGCGCGGGCGCGGGCGCGGGCGCGGCTTCACCCGCGCGGACCTGGAGACGCTGGAGATCTACGCCCGCCACGCCGCGATCGCCATCGAGAACGCGCGGCAGTACCGGCGCGAGCGCGAGCGCACCGAGCGGCTGGCGCTGATCGCGCGGGTGGGGCGCATCGTCGCCGCCAACCTGCGGCTGGACGAGCTGCTCCAGCGCGCGGCCGACGCGATCCACGAGCTGCTCGGCTACCCGAACATCGCGATCGCGCTGATCGAGCCTGACGAGCCGGAGACGCTCGTGCTGCGCACGGTGGGCGGCGACTACCGCGAGGTGATCCGCGGGGAGTACCGGATCCCGCTGAGCCGCGGGCTGATGGGCGCCGCGGCGCGCACCCGCGAGCTGGTGCTGGTCGACGACGTGCACGCCGACCCGCGCTACCTCCAGACGCCGGGAGGCGAGGGGATGCGCTGCGAGCTGGCGGTGCCGATCCTGCTCGGCGAGCAGGTGCTCGGGGTGCTGAACGTGGAGGCGGCCGACCCGTTCACTCCGGAGGACGCGGCGGGGCTCCAGATCGTGGCCGACCAGCTCGCGGTGGCGGTGGAGAACGCGCGGCTCTACGCGGCGGCGCAGCAGGTGGCGGTGATGGACGAGCGGAACCGACTCGCGCGCGAGCTGCACGACTCGGTCACCCAGCACCTGTTCAGCCTCTCGCTGATGACGCAGGCCGTGGGGCCGGCCTACGAGCGCAGCCGCTCCGAGGGCGCGCGCCGCGCCGAGCGCGTGGTGGAGCTGAGTCGCACGGCGCTCGGCGAGATGCGCGCGCTGCTCGCCGAGCTGCGGCCGTCGCAGGCGCCGCGGACGCCGGTGCAGTGCGCGTCCGGCGAGTTCGCCGCCGCCCGTCTGCACCGCGAGGGGCTGGTCGGGGCGCTGCGGGCGCACGCGGCCGATGCCGCCGGCGCGCTCCCGTCGGGCGCGCTCGAGGTGACGTTCGACGACGCGGGCTACGTGACGCAGCCGGCGGCGCGCGAGGAAGCGCTGTACCGGATCGCGCAGGAGGCGCTCAACAACGTGGTGAAGCACGCGGGCGCCCGCCACGCCGTCGTCAGGCTCACCTGCGGCGAGTTCGGGACCGTGCTCACGGTCCGCGACGACGGCGCCGGCATCGCCGAGCAGACCGCGGGCGGCTTCGGGCTGGCGACGATGCGCGAGCGCGCCGAGGCGGCCGGCGGCACGATCCGCGTGGTGACCGCCGCCGGCCGCGGCACCGCGGTGGAGGTGGTGCTGCCGCCAATCGGCGGCGTGGCGCCGGTGGTCGCGCCCGCGGCGACCGGGATCGCGGCGCTGGCCGCGCTGGTGGCCGAGACCGGCGCCGAGACCGGCGCCGCGGCCGGCGCTGCGGCCGGCGCGGCGGCCCCGGGCGCGGTGGCGGGGGCCACGCTGCCGCTGCGGGCCGCGCGGCGCGACCCGGGGAGGCGATTCCGGTGAACGAGGATGGGCTGATCCGGGTGCTGATCGCGGACGACCACCAGGTCGTGCGCGAGGGGCTCCAGATGATCCTGGGCGACGAGCGCTCGGGCGTGCAGGTCGTGGGCGAGGCGGCCACCGGCGAGGAGGCGGTGCGGCTGGCGCAGGCGCTGCGCCCGGACGTCGTGCTGATGGACCTGCTCATGCCCGGGATCGACGGCGTGGAGGCCACGCGGCGCATGCGCGCGCAGGGCATCGCGAGCCAGGTGGTGATCCTCACGAGCTTCGCTGACGACGAGCGCGTGCGCGAGGCCGTCCGCGCCGGTGCCATCGGCTACCTGCTCAAGGACGTCCTCAAGGGGTCGCTCCTCCAGGCCATCCGCGCGGCCGCCCGCGGCACGCCGACGCTGCACCCCGAGGCGCAGCGGCACCTGATGCAGCACGTGGCGTCGCCGCCGTCGGCCGCCGCGTCGCCATTCGACGAGCTGACGCCGCGCGAGCTGGACGTGCTGCGGCTGATCGCGCGCGGGAGCAGCAACAAGCAGATCGCGGCGCAGCTCAACCTGAGCCTGGGGACGGTCAAGGGCTACGTGTCGATCGTCCTGCGGAAGACGGGCGCCGGCGACCGCACCCAGGCGGCGCTGCTGGCCGTGAAGCACGGGCTCGGGTAGCGCCGCGCCGGTAGCGCCGCGCCGGGTAGCGCCGCGCCGGGGAGGGTGAGCCGCCGGGGGGCGGCGATGTGATTCGCCTCACGCCCGCGTCCGGCCGGCGTTCCGCGGCGCCCGGGCCCGTTACTTTTTTGCCTGACGAGCATCTCTATGTAGGGCGCTTCGGCAGCCATTCGGCGCCGCGCGCCGCACTGTAGCCCACATGGAGATGAATCGTATGCAGCGCGTTCGTGTGAATCGTGTAATGTTTGCCGGCGTGCTCGCCGGCGTCGCGGCCGTGGCCGTGGCGTGCGGCGGCGACAAGGCGACGGCCCCGCGTCCGCTGGGGACGCCCGTGGTCAGCCGGGTGAACGGCGTCAGCGTCCCGACGGGGCTCGTCGGGATGACCGTCATGATCGAGGGGACCGAGCTGGGCGACGCCGCCCGCGGTACCGTCTACTTCCGCGGCACGGGTGACACGCGCGTGGCTGCGACCGTCGCCAGCGCGGACTGGACCAACGAGTACATCATCACGACCGTGCCGATGGGCACCGCCGACACGTCCAAGGTGTGGGTCGAGACCACCGGCGGCGTGAGCGATTCGGTGGACTTCCTGCTCGTCACGGGGAGCACGTTCAGCCCGAGCAACATCTCGTGGACGGTCACCGCCGCGATGCCGCAGGCGCTGCAGGGACTGGGCGCGGCCTTCGTGCCGGTGGAGCGCGGGAGCGACAAGCGGAACTTCGTGTTCGTGGCCGGCGGCGCCGCCGACCAGACCGGGACGGCCACCAGCGCGGTCTACCGCGCGCAGGTCGAGCAGAGCGGCGCGCTCGGCACGTGGACGGACGCGGTCACACAGCTGCCGGCCGCGCGCGCGTTCCACACGGTCGCGGCCGCGACCCGCTACACCGCGCCGCTCGACACGCTGACGGCGGCGTACCTGTTCGTGGTGGGCGGCGTGGACGAGGCCGGGGCGACGGTGAGCACCGTGCACGCGGCGCGGGTCGCGCTCGACGGGAGCCTGGGCGCCTGGCAGCCGGTGACGGCGCTGCCCGCGCCGGTGCACGCGGCGGGCGCGGTCGTGTTCCGCGGCTACCTGTACGTGAGCGGCGGCGCCGACGCAGAGAACCACCCCGTGGCCACGGCGTACCGCGCCAAGATCTCGGCGTCCGGCTCGCTCGGCGCCTGGGAGGCGCTGCCCGCGCTCCCGAACGAGACGGCGTTCCACGCCATGGTCAACTTCGGCCCGTACCTCTACGTGGTGGGCGGCGACAGCGGCACCGTGGTGCCGGCGCTGAACACGACCAGTGGCACCGAGACCGGCGCGGCCTACCTGGCGCGGGTCGACGTCCGCGACGGCTCGGTCGCGTCGTGGTCCGCGGTGACGTCGCCGAACAAGGCGCGCAGCAAGCACGGCATGATCACGGCCGGCGGCTCGCTCCTCCTGACCTCGGGCGTCTACGCGGGCCAGGCCGGCTCGAGCGAGAACAGCTACGCGGTGATCAACGCGGACGGCTCGCTGGCGAGCTGGAACGGCGCCACCGGGTCGAGCACGATCGACGTTCTCCTGGGGTACGCGCTGTACAACGAGGCCGCGGTCTCGTTCGTGGATGCGCAGGGCGTCGGGCACGTGCTGGTGCTGGGCGGCGGTCGCCGCGCCACGCCGGGCCGCGCCTCGTCGGCGGTCGTGTACTACTGAGCACGGAGCCGCGCCGAGAGGCGAGAGGCGAACGACGGGGCCCGCCGGCAGCTGCCGGCGGGCCCCGTCGCCATCCCGCGCTCGTCGAGCGGCGCGCCGCTCCCTGCCTTCCGACAGGGCGGTACCCCACCATCCGCCGAGCGAAGTCCGGTCCGAGGCCGGATTCGGCGCGGGGCGCATTCTCCGAGATTGAGCGCGTGGTTCGGGAGCCTGCGCGCAACCATGCGCGCGCCCCGAACCCCCACTCTTCGGAGGATATTCTTATGCGCACGTTTCTGCTTTCGCCTGACGACGCCGCCGTTCGATTTACCCGCCGCCTGGGCGCCCTGACCCTGCTCGGCGCCACGCTCGCCGCCGCCGCGGCCTGCTCGGCCTACGACAGCAAGGGCGGCAGCTACGGTGGTCCCACCGACCCGCCGGGCCCGGTGGTGAGCATCGTCTCCGGCGCCGGCGCAATCACCGCCAACGTCGCGGAGTACCGCACCCTGCTCGGCGACCCGCTGAACGGCGTCACCGTCGGACAGCAGCCCGCCGGCCGGCGCGAGATCAACTGGGACGCGGTCCCGGCGGCGGTGACGAACACGAACACGTTCTCCGGCTTCTTCTTCAACTCGAACTCGCCGCGCGGCGCGGTGATGACGACCCCCGGCACCGGCTTCCGGGTCAGCGACAACGACTTCGGCGACATCACCACCGCGGACAGCATCGGCTTCAACGCCTTCAGCCCCACCAAGACCTTCGCGCCCGTGGGCAGCAACGTGATGGACGTGACCTTCCAGGTGGCCGGCTCGCCGACGCCGGCGGCCGTGACCGGCTTCGGCGCGGTCTTCTCGGACGTGGACGTGGCCGGGGCGACGAAGATGGAGCTCTTCGACAAGGACGGCCGCAGCCTGGGCGTCTACCCGGTGCCGGTGCGCACCGACGCCGCGGGGCTGTCGTTCCTCGGCGTCAAGTACGACTCGCCGATCGTTGCGCGAGTGCGAATCACGTCCGGCCAGGGCGCGATCGCGGCCAACCAGCGGGACGTCACCGACGGCGGGAACCTCGATCTCGTGGTGATGGACGACTTCCTCTACGGCGAGCCGAAGGCGATCGGCCAGTAATGGTCACCGCCATGGCCTCCGGGGCGCTCCTCTTGACTGTCAGGAGGAGCGCCCGCACTATTTCGGGCATGGCGGCCGACAGCGCGGTGGTGCAGGGCACCCTCGACCTGATGGTGTTGAAGGCGCTCTCCCTGGAGCCCACCCACGGCTGGGGGATTGGCGAGCGGATCCACCGCATGTCCGGCGAGGCGTTCCGGGTGAACGCCGGCTCGCTCTACGTGGCGCTCGACCGGCTCCAGGCGCGCGGGCTCGTCACGTCGGCCTGGGCGGTCACCGAGAACAACCGGCGCGCCCGCTACTACCGCCTGACGAGAGCCGGGGAGAAGCGGCTCGTCCGCGAGCAGGAGCAGTGGCGGCGCGTCTCGGCCGGGATCGAGATGCTCCTGCGCGCCTCCGCCGCCACCTAGACCGTGTCCTGGGTCCGCGGCCTCCTCTTCCGCCTGCGCCGGCTCGTGCTCGCGCGGCAGGCGCGCCGGGAGCGCGAGGAGGAGATCGCGTTCCACGTCGACATGCAGACGCGGCGCAACGTCGAGCGCGGCATGCGCTCCGCGGCCGCGCGCACCCTGGCCGAGCGCGAGTTCGCCGGCTCGCCCACCGTCGCTCCGCCCGGGGATCCCGGCCGCGCGTCGCCGGGCGCGGACCTCCGCGCCGACCTGCGACTCGCCCTGCGCTCGCTGCGGCGCGAGCCCGTCTTCGCCGCCATGGCGATCCTCACGCTGGCGGTCGGAATCGGGGCGGCCACGGCGACCTTCAGCGTCGTCGACGCGGTGCTGCTCGAGCCGCTGCCGTTCGGCGCGCCGGATCGGCTCGTGGCGCTCTGGCAGGTGACGCGCGCCTCCGACCGCGCGCACGTGTCCCTCCCCAACTTCCGCGACTGGCAGGCGGCCACCCGCTCGTTCGCCGCCATGGCCACGCTGCGCGGCGGTACCACGACCGTGCTCGGCAGCGACGAGCCGGTGCTCGCCGAGTACGCCAGCGTCTCCGGTCGGTTCTTCGACGTGCTCGCCGTCCGCCCCGCGCTCGGCCGCACCTTCGGCACCGCGGACGCGACGCCGGGCGCGGCGCCGGTCGCGGTGGTCAGCCACGACTTCTGGCTGCGCGCCCTCGGCGGCCGCCGCGACGCGCTGGGGCGGGGCCTCACGCTCTTCGGCCGCACGTTCGAGGTGGTCGGCGTGATGCCGGAGGGGATCGCGTTCCCCGCGAGCGCCGAGTTGTGGGTGCCCCGCGAGCTCCTGGACACCGGCGGTGAGGGGCGCGACGGGCTCAACGACCGCGTGATCGCGCGACTCGCGCCGGGGATCGCGCTCGCGCAGGCGGCGCGCGAGATGAGCGCGCTCGCCGCGCGACTCCGCGCCGAGCACCCGTCAGACAATCCGGCGACCGACGTGCGGGTGTTCGG
>DATFPD010000519.1:0-2712 GCA_035265005.1 Gemmatimonadaceae bacterium
TCCCTCGGCTCGAGCGGCTGTCGTCGTACGAGCCGTTGCGCTCGGCGCCGTAGATCACGCGGCTGTTCGACGTGCGGTTGCGCTCGGCCGTCGCGCAGTCGGTCGGCGCGGGCTGGCGGCCCGGCGGCACGCCGTCTATCCAGACGCGGCACATGCCGGCGGGCGGGCGCTGGCCCGGGGGCACGTTGTCGGTGTTGCGGCCCCGCCCCTGCGCGTCGGCGGTCGAGACGGCGGCGGTGGTGGCGAGGGCGAGCGCGAACGCGAGAGTCTTCATACGATCCTCCAGGCGGTGACGTCGTACTGCACACACCACAGACAGGCAGGACCGGGGCCGGGTCACGGCCCGCGGCGGCCCATCCGCAAGTCGTGCCGCCGGTGGAGGTTACGAACGTGCCCCCGCGCGCCCGCCGGCGGCCTGTCCACCGCACGGTACAGCGCGCTTCCGCGCCGGAGGACGCCGTGTGACGTGGGTCACGCCGCGCGCGGGGCGCGGCCTAACGCCGCCGCAACTCCGGCAGCACGCGCGCCCCGAACGCGTCCACGAACTCCTGCTGCCACCGATTCACGTTGTGGAGATAGATGGCCTCGAAGCCGAGCGACGCGTAGTCGGCGAGCCACGCGGCGTGCCGGCCGAGGTCGGAAGAGACGCGCACGCTCTTCGCCACCTGCTCCGGCGTGACGCGCCGGCCGGCCGCCTCGAACTGCGCCGGCGTCGAGAGCCCGGCCAGTGTGTCGCTGTCGAGGACGTTCGCGCGCCACTGCTCGTGCGCGCCGCGGAGCGCCTCGCCCTCGTCGCGGGCGTAGGAGACCTTGGCCTGGAGCCAGATCGGCTTCCCGTCGCCGCCGCCGCGCCGGAAGCCGTCCACTACCTCGCGCAGCGTCTCCATCGGCTGGCTCACGGTGAGCAGCCCGTCGGCCCACGCGGCGCCCCACTCCGCCGTCGCCGGCGTGACCGCGGCCAGGAAGAGCGTTACGGGCCGCCGGGGCCGCGTGTAGAGCTTCGCGCCCTCAACGCGCACGCGACCGCGGTGCGTCACCGTCTCGCCAGCCCACAGCGCGCGCATCACGTCGGCGCACTCGCGCAGCCGCTCGTTGCGCTCGGACTTTGGCGGCCACGGCGCGCCGGTGATGTGCTCGTTCAGCGCCTCGCCGCTCCCGGCCACCAGCGTGAAGCGCCCCGGGAACATCTCGCCGAGCGTGGCCGCGGCCTGCGCGACGAGCGCCGGGTGGTAGCGGTCCCCCGGCGCGTTCACGACGCCGAACGGGAGCGACGTGGCCTGCATCGCCGCGCCGAGCCAGGCGAAGGCGAAGCCGCTCTGCCCTTGCGCGTCGGTCCACGGATGGAAGTGATCGGAGCACGACGCGGCGTCGAACCCCGCCTGCTCGGCGGCGCGCACCAGATCGAGGAGCTCGCTGGGGGGGAACTGCTCGTGGGAGGCGTGGAATCCGATGCGGGGCATGTCGGCGGCGCGGCGGCTGCTGGTCGTGGATGAAAGGCCGGACCACTCTTGCTCGTTTCGCGCCAGCGCGAGGGCGACGCACCGTGGCCGGCGCTTGCGCCGGCGCCGAGGAGCCGTATCGCAACGCCGCCCCCGACGGCGTCTCGATCATGCACGCCGAGCTGCTGCTCGGGACGTCGCGCTTCTCGTCCCGTTCTACCGCCGGCACGTGTTCGCCCAGGTGAAGCCGTCGACGCGGACGCGCATCGACCTCGGCTTCGTGCTCGGCGACCTTGAGGAGGTGGACGACGAGGTGCGGCGCTGGCTGCGGGCGGCGTACGAGAAGGACGGCTGACGGCCTCCCTTCACGGATCGCGTCCCGCGCCGCAGCTTCAGCGCATGCGATTCCGCATCGTCTCTCTCGTCATCGCCGCGCTCGCCGCCGGCTCCTGCCGGACGGTGGGCTCCGCCGCACCCGCCGCGCCCCCGGTGCAGTTCGAGGCCGACAGCACCCCCGCCGGCGCGCGCTGGTACAAGGGGAACACGCACACCCACACCCTCCAGAGCGACGGCGACTCGCCGCCGGAGCTGGTGGCGCGGTGGTACAAGAGCCACGGCTACGCCTTCCTGGTGCTCTCCGACCACAACGTGTTCACCGACCCCAGGACGCTGGCGCAGCTCGTGGACTCGTCGTTCCTGCTGATCCCGGGCGAGGAGCTGACGACCGCGTTCGAGCGGCACCCGGTGCACGTGAACGGGCTCAACATCCCGGGGGTGATCCCGCCCCGCACCGACTCGACGCTGCTGGGGACGATCCAGAAGAACGTGGACGCGGTGCGCGAGGTGCAGGGTGTCCCACACATCAACCACCCGAACTTCGGGTGGGCGTTCGACCACACGGTGCTGGCGCAGGTGCAGCGCGACCGGCTGTTCGAGATCCACAACGGCCACCCGCTGGTGCATAACGAGGGCGGCGGCGACTCGCCGGGGCTGGAGGAGATCTGGGACCGCCTGCTCACCGGCGGCAAGCGCATGTACGGCATCGCGGTGGACGACGCGCACCACTTCCAGGGGGAGTTCGCCCCCGACCGCTCGAACCCCGGGCGCGGCTGGGTGACGGTGCGGGCGCGCGCGCTCGACCCGCTGGAGCTCGTGCGCGCGCTCGAGGCCGGCCAGTTCTACGCCAGCACGGGCGTCGAGCTGGAGGACGTGCGGGTGACGCCGGAGACGCTGGAGGTGCGGATCAGGGCGCAGGGCAGCTTCAAGTACCGCA
>DATFPD010000520.1:0-3493 GCA_035265005.1 Gemmatimonadaceae bacterium
TCTGGGAGCGGGTGATGGCCGGCGAGTCGCTCGCCGCCGCCGCCCACTCGGCGGGGTTCGCGGACTCCGCCCATCTGGCGCGCACCTCCCGCCGCATGCTCGGCGTCGCGCCCTCGTCGCTCCAGTTCACGCGGTAGGCGACGACAGCCGCTTCGTTCAAGCCGCGCGCGGGCCCGACGTGCGCCTGCGGCTGCGACTGCGGCCCGGCGTGCAGCTGCGCGTGACGGCAACGGCATTTTGACAGGATGAACAGGATGGTGAACAGGATGCGGGCCCCGGGACGTTACGCCTCCCGGGGCCCGCATCCTGTTCATCCTGTTCATCCTGTCAAAATGCCGTTGCCGTTGCCGTCGCCGCCGCCGCCGCAGATGACGAGCCGGTCGCGGCGGCGGGAGTTGTGACGGGATGCGCGCGCGGTATGTTGCGCGTACTGGTCCCGTCACCGCCTCGCCTCGCCCATGACTTCCCCCGGCCGCTGGATCGTCGACGCCGCGTCGCTCGACGCGTTCCAGCGCTCCCTCGCTGGCCCGCCGGACCCGCCGGAGTGGTTCGCCCTGCGGCGCGCCGCCGAGCGCCTGGCGCTGACGCCGGGCTTCGACACGCTGATCACGCTCAACGCGAACACGATCAAGGAGCTCCCCCACCAGATCGACGTCGCCCTCCGGGTGCTGCGCCAGATGGGCGGGCGGGCGCTGCTGGCCGACGAGGTGGGGCTCGGGAAGACGATCGAGGCCGGCATCATCCTGAAGGAGCTCGCCGTCCGCGGCCTCGCCCGGCGCGTGCTCATCCTCACCCCGGCCGCCCTGGTGGACCAGTGGCAGGGGGAGCTCGAGTCCAAGTTCTTCGAGCGCTTCGAGACGCCGCAGGCCCCCGACGACTGGCACCACACGACGTTAGGCATTGCGTCCTACGACCGCGCGGTCGGCCGGAAGCACGCGGCCGCCATCCTCCACTACGCGTGGGACCTCGTCATCGTCGACGAGGCGCACAAGGCGAAGAACCAGGCCACGGCGCGCTACCGCTTCCTCCAGCAGCTGCGGCGGAACTACATGCTGCTGCTCACCGCGACGCCGCTCCAGAACAACCTGCGGGAGCTGTTCAACCTCGTCACCCTGCTGCGCCCGGGGCAGCTCGGGACGTGGCGCGAGTTCCAGCGGCGGCACGTCGGCGGCGGCGACCTGCGCCGGCCGCGCGACCCGGAGGCGCTCCGCGACCTGACGGCGCAGGTGATGATCCGCACGCGGCGGTCGAGCGTCGCCCACGCGCTGGAGCTGCCGCGCCGGCTGCCGGCGCACCCGCCGGTCGCCCTCGCGCCTGACGAGGCGACGCTGTACGGGGCGACGGTGGACTTCCTGCGCCGGCTCTACGCCGACGGCTTCATCCGGCCCACCGCCGCCGAGGAGGCCGAGGACGCCGCGCGCCGGCGGCGGCGCACCGGCAAGGGCATCCTCCAGCTCGAGCTGCTCCGCCTCTGCCAGCGCCTCTGCTCGTCGTCGCGCGCCCTGGCCGACTCGCTGGCGCGCGTGGCCGAGGGGGAGCTGGTCGCCCCCGCCTACCGCACGCGGGCGCTCCAGATCGCCGAGGCCGCGCGGCGCGTGACGACGCACGCCAAGCTCGACGCGCTCGAAAAGGTGCTCGCGGCGCACCCCGGCCAGGTGATCGTCTTCAGCGAGCACCTGCCCACCCTGGAGCTGATCGAGGAGCGGGTGCGCGCGCTCGGCCGCGCGCCGGTGCTCTACCAGGGCGGGCTCTCGCGCGAGGCGCGCGCGCGGCGGCTGGCCGCGTTCCGGCGCGACCCGTCGGCGGTGTTCGTGGCCACCCGCGCCGGCACCGAAGGGCTCAACCTCCAGTTCGCGAACGTGCTCGTGAACTACGAGCTGCCGTGGAACCCGATGGTCGTGGAGCAGCGCATCGGGCGTATCCACCGGATCGGGCAGACGCGCGACTGCCACATCATCAACCTCGCCGCCGCCGGCACGATCGAGGCGCACGTCCTCCGCCTGCTCGACCAGAAGATCCGCCTGTTCGAGCTGGTGGTCGGGGAGCTGGACGTCATCCTCGGCGAGCTGGGCGGGGCCGAGACGCTCGAGCAGCGGCTGATCGACGAGTACCTCGGCGCGAAGTCGGACACCGACTTCGAGCGCGCGCTCGAGGTCATCGGGCGCGACATCACCGCGAGCCGCGAGGCCGGGCTCGAGCAGGAGCGCGTGGCGTCGGAGATCGCCGCCGAGGACAACGCGATGCGGCTCGCGCGCGAGTTCCGCCATCTCACCATCCCGGCCCGCGTCCGGCTCGGCTACGGGACGGGCCACCTCGAGAAGGCGCGGGGGGTCGAGGCGAGGCGCGAGCAGCTCGGGCTGCACGTCAACGAGCTGCTCGAGGCGCTGGAGACCGCGCACCAGGAGGACGCCGGCGTGTCGCCCGAGTACGGCCCGCTCGTGCGCCTCGTCGGCGTGACGCGCCGCGGCCGGGCCGTGCGCGCCACGGTGCAGGCGGACCGGCTCCCGATGCTGCTCGTGGACGTCGACGCCGACCCCGAGGCGCCGCTGCTCCCCGGCGGGCCGGATGCCTGGAGCGCACCGCCGCGGTGACGCCGGACCTCGCGGAGCACGAGCCGCTGGCGGACGCTGGCGTCCGCGCCCTGATCGAACGTTACGTCGCGCTCGCCGGCGCGGTGCTCCGCGAGCTGGGGCCGCACCGGTACGAGCTGCGCGTCCCCGAGCCGGACCGCGCGGCGTTCGCCGGCCGCGAGGCGGTGCGGATCGCGTTCTCGGTCGAGGCGCTCCAGGAGGACCCGGACGCCGAGATGGCGGTGGCGGGGAGCGCGTTCGTCGGGCAGCTCGTCGCCGCCGTGCGCCGGCGGGGCGCTCGTCAGGCATTCGGCCCCGTGCCGGCGTCCGTGCCGGCGGCCGCCGCCGACGCGCGCCTGCCGGTGCCCGTGGCGAACGGGGAGGCGGGCGTGCCCGAGACGCGCGTGGCGCGGCACCCCGTCGGGCGCCTGACGGCGCGCGTCACGGTGCGCGCCGGGGCGGCGCTCGAGGAGCACCTGGTGGACAGCGGGCTGTTCGACCTCGCCACCGGCGCGGCGCTCCCCGCCGACGTCGCCTCGGCGTGCGCCGCCGCGGGCGAGGGCGCGACCGGCGGCGCCGCGCCGCACCAGGCGCCCGGGACGCTGCCATCGCGTCCGGTGGGGGAGCTGGTGCGGCTGATGCTCGGCGACCTCGAAGGTCGGCTCGCGCCGGAGCTGGAGCGGGCGCGCGCCCAGGCGGAGCTCGCGCTGGCGCACGAGCTCGCGCGCATCGACCGGTACTACACCGCGATGCTCGACGACCCGGCGGGCCGCGGGTCCGAGATCCCCGACGGCGACGCGCGCCGCGCCGTGGAGGCCGAGCACCAGCGCCGGCGCCAGGAGGAGATCGGCCGGCACGACGTGCGGGCCGCGGTGCACCCCGTGCAGCTCGCGGAGTGGGCCGTCCCGATGCAGCGCGCCGAG
>DATFPD010000521.1:0-8005 GCA_035265005.1 Gemmatimonadaceae bacterium
GTAGTCGCCGGCCGACGCGGACTCGCGGTACCGGCGCAGCAGCACCTCGCGCGCGCGCTCCAGCTCCCCCTCGGACACGCCGAAGCGCTGGAGGCGCGCCACCTCCGCGGTCAGGGCCGCGATCGCCTCGCCGAGCCGGCCCTCGACGACGCTGCCGCTCACGACGTGCGCCTCGAGCGGCCTGACGAGGGGGCGCAGCGAGACCCAGGCGCCGAGCAGCGGCGACCCCGGGTGGTCGGCGGCGCTCTCCAGGCGCGCGCCGAGCAGGTCGCGCCCCAGCTCCTCGACCAGCGTCAGGCGGTACTCCCCGACCGTGCGCGCCGTCCCGGGCTCGCGCGGGAACCAGAGGGCGGCTCGCGTCTCCGCCGCCTCGGGGTCGGAGAGCACGGCGACCCGCGGCCGGTCCGCCGCCGGGCGCGACACCGTCGGCCGCGGGCGCGGGCGCGGGTCGCGGCTGGCCGGGATCGCGCCGAAGCGGCGCTCGATCTGGCCCTCGACGTCCGTCGCGTCGAAGTCGCCGACCGCGACCACGGCCATCAGCTCCGGGCGGTACCAGTCGCGGTAGAAGCGCCGGATCGCGCCCACGTCGAACTTCCGCAGCACCGCCGTGTCGCCGATCGTCGGGCGGCCGGCGTAGCGCGAGCCGCCGAGCAGCAGCGTGTCGCGCGCCTCGACGAGCCGGCGGTACGCCCCCATCCGCGTCCGCCACTCCTCGAACACGATCCCCGCCTCGCGGCGCGCGGCGGCGCTGTCGAGCGTCGCCTCGTACGCCCAGTCGGCGAGGATGGCGATCGCCGTGTCGAGCACGCCGGCGCTGTCGGTGGGCACCGTCAGGCGGTAGATCGTCTCGTCGGTGCCGGTGGACGCGTTGATGTCGTCCCCCTCGCGCATCCCCACCGACTGGAGGAACTCGCTCGCGCGGCGCCCGGGGAAGTGGCGCGTGCCGCGGAAGAGCATGTGCTCGAGCGCGTGCGCGAGCCCGCGCTGGTCGTCGTCCTCCAGCACCGAGCCCGCGTCCACTACCAGCCGCAGCTCGGCACGTCCCTCCGGCGCGCCGTTCGCGCGGACGTAGAAGCGCATCCCGTTGCGGAGGGTGCCCGTCCGGACCGCCGTGTCGAGCGCGATCGGCGCGTCGAGCGACAGCGCGGGCGCGGCGGCCGCCCGTCCCCACCCGGACCCGTCCTCCCGCGGACGCATGAGCCAGAGCGCGGCCAGCACGACCACCGCGACGACCACCGCGGCGGCGATCGTCTCGCGCGGTGTGCTCCCGTCGGATTGGGGCGCGGACATTCGAAGAAAAGTAAGCGCGCGCCTCGACCGGTCCAGCCGACGACGGCAACGGCAACTGCCGAAGTGGCCACGGATTTCCACGGATGGACACGGATCTGTCCCGGCGAGTGCGACGGCCCGGGCGGGCGCGTAGACTGGTGGGCGTGATCGCCACGCACACGCCCACCACGCCCGGCCGGCGCGCGGAGCGCACGCTGCTCCTGTCCAGCTCCGTCGGCACGATCATCGAGTGGTACGACTTCTTCGTCTTCGCCTCGGCGGCGGCGCTGGTGTTCGACCGCGCCTTCTTCCCGCGCGTCGACCCGCTGAGCGGCGTGCTGCTGTCGCTCATGACCTACGCCGTCGGCTTCGCCACCCGCCCGCTCGGCGGCGTGCTGTTCGGCGTGCTGGGGGACCGCTACGGCCGCAAGCGGGCGCTGGTCTGGAGCCTGGTGCTCATGGGGCTGGCGACCGTGTCGGTCGGGCTGGTGCCGGACTACGCGACCATCGGCCCGGCGGCGCCGGCGCTGCTGGTGCTGCTGCGGCTGACGCAGGGGCTGGCGGTCGGCGGCGAGGTGGGGGGCGCGCTGCTCCTGGTGTCGGAGAGCCTGAGCCCTGAGCGGCGCGGCTACTGGACGGCGTGGCCGATGATCGGCGGCGCCGTGGGCAACCTGCTCTCGGCCGGCGCGCTGGCGCTGCTGGGCGTGACGTTAGGCGACGCGGCGTTCGCGGCCTGGGGGTGGCGGGTCGCGTTCCTCGCTTCGGGGCTGCTGATCCTGGTCGGCGTCTGGATCCGCGCCCGGGTCGAGGAGTCGCCGCTCTACCGCGAGTACGCCGCGCGCCGCGCCGGGCTGCCGAGGCCCGCCATCGGCGCCACGCTCGCGGCGCACTGGCGCGCGGTGCTGACGGTGCTGCTGGTGAAGGCCGGGGAGAACGCGCTGTTCTACGTGTTCAGCACCTTCTACGTCGTCTACGTCACGCGGGTGCTGCACCGCCCGCGCGGGCTCGCGCTCTCGGGCGCCGCGGTCGCGTCGGTCACCGAGGTGGCGGCGATCTTCGCCGCGGGCGCGCTCTCCGACCGCATCGGGCGCCGCCCGGTCACCGCGGCCGGGCTCCTCGCCTCGGCGCTCTGGGCGTTCGTGCTGTTTCCGGTGACCGCGAGCGGCTCCCCGGCGGCGGTGATGCTGGCGGCCGGCGTCGGCGGCGTCTGCCACGGCGTCATTGTCGGCGGGATGTCGGCGTTCTTCGTCGAGCTCTTCCCCACCAGTGCGCGCTACACCGGCTTCTCCCTCGGCTACCAGCTCGCGACCGTCTTCGCCGGCGCCGTGGCGCCGCTCATCGGCGTCGCCCTGCTGGAAGCGTACGGCTCGACGGTGCCGGTGTCGCTCTACGCGGCCGCGATGATGGTGCCGGCGCTGCTCTGCGTCTGGCGCGCGCCCGAGACGCGCGGGGCGGACCTGGCTCGGGTGGAGTAGCCTATCTGTCTCATTGAACCGCGACTCATCACGGATCTTCCCAGATCGCGCTTCTTTCTGCATGTAGAAGCCATGCCCGTGCCCCACCGGATCAACCCCCGCCCCCCGAGCACGCCCGCGGCGCTCCGCACGACGCGCGGCGGTCGGCGCGCGATCCCGGACGACCTGCTCCGCGAGGCGTCGCGCCGGGTCGGCGTCATGGGACTGCTCGGCGCCGTGCTCTGGGTAGTCGCCTCGGTGCTCGGCCACGTGGTGTACCACCTCCTCCACCCGGCCGACCCCGGATGGTACGCCTACCAGACGCCGGACGTGGTCGCCACCGTCGCCGCGCTGGTCTCGTTCGCGGGGTTCCTCTACACGCGATACGGGAAGCGCGAGCCCGAGTTCATGCTCGACATGGGGCTCGGCTTCGTGATCTTCACCGGGCTCGCGCTCGGAGTGGTGGCGCACTGGCGTCCCCTGACCGAGCACCGGTCGGTGTCGCCGGAGATGGGGTGGAGCGGCGCGCTCGTGCTCATGTTCGCGGCCATCGTGCCGACGACGCCCCGGAAGATGTTCGTCACCGGGCTCATTGCCGTCTCGATGCCGCCGCTGGCGATGCTGATCGCGAAGCTCCGCGGGAGCTGGGACTTCGGGCCCGCGTACAGCGTGCTGCTCATGCACTACCCGGACTACCTGCTGGTCGGCGTCGCGGTCGTCATCTCCCACGTCGTCACGAAGCTCGGCCAGCAGGTGACCCGGGCGCGGGAGCTGGGGAGCTACGAGCTGGGCGAGCTGCTCGGGCGGGGCGGGATGGGCGAGGTGTACACCGCCCACCACCGCATGCTGGCCCGGCCGGCGGCGATCAAGCTCATTCGCCCCGAGACGCTCCGCGCCGCGGACGGCGAGTCGGCGCAGATCGCCGTGAAGCGCTTCTACCGCGAGGCCGAGGTGGCGGCGAGCCTGCGGTCCCCGCACACCGTGGAGCTGTACGACTTCGGCGTCACCGAGGACGAGACGCTCTACTTCGTCATGGAGCTGCTCGACGGGATGGACCTCGAGTCGCTCGTCAGGCGCTTCGGACCGCTCCCCGCCAGCCGCGCCGTCCACGTGCTGCGGCAAGTGTGCGAGTCGCTGGAGGAGGCGCACGCGCGGGGCCTGGTCCACCGGGACATCAAGCCGGCGAACATCCACGTCGGGCGGCTCGGGCTGCGCCACGACTTCGTGAAGGTGCTCGACTTCGGGCTGGTGAAGCCGGTCTCGCGCGAGCGCGCGAACGCCGACTACTCGCTGGCCACCGGGGCGGGGCTCACGCCGGGGACGCCGGCCTACATGGCGCCCGAGGTCTCGCTCGGCGACCCCGTGGACGGCCGCGCGGACCTCTACGCGGTCGGCTGCGTCGCCCACTTCCTGCTCACCGGCCGGCTGGTGTTCGAGGCGGAGAACGCGGTGCGGCTCGTCGTCATGCACCTCCAGGACGAGCCCGACCCGCCGTCGCGCCTCGCGCCCTTCCCGGTGCCGCCGGCGCTGGACGAGCTGGTGCTCTCCTGCCTGGCGAAGGCGCCTGACGGCCGCCCCCGGAGCGCGGCCGAGGTCTCCCAGGCGCTGTCGGCGGTCGACGTCGAGCCGTGGGGCGAGGCGGAGGCCGCGGCGTGGTGGCGCGCGAACCATCCCGCGTCGGCGCTGGCGGTCTCGGCTACCCCGTCGCCCGTGTCGGCGGCCCCCGTGTGACTCGGGGAGAGGGAGTTGGATGCCGGAGCTGTTGTGGGCCCTTGATGAATCAAGGGCTGATGAATCAAGGGCCCACAACTGCGCTGCAGGTGAGCTCTCGGGCCTCTTCCTTCCGCACCACCATCCCCGCCACCGTCATCCCACTCGGGATGCCGAGCACGCCGTCCTCCTGGATGCGGCGCGCGCTCTGCTCCACGTCGTCGCTCGACGGGGGCGCGAAGGGGATGCCGAGCTGCTCCATCGTGCGGACGAGACGCCGCGGGCTGTAGATCTCGCGGCGCAGGCCGTCCTCGAAGCGCTCGGGAGCGTTGGCGAAGTCGAAGGTCAGCACCAGCACGCCGCCCGGACGCAGCAGGCGCAGCGCCTCCTTGAGCACGTACTCCTTGTACGGCACGTGCTCGACCACCGAGATGCAGGTGACCGCGTCGAAGGAGCCGGACGCGGCCGGCACGTTGTAGAGCGACCCGAAGCGCGCGCGCATGCCCACCCCGCGCGCCCACTCGCGGTAGCGCGGCTCGACCGCCGGGTCGTTGCCGTGGTCCCACCGGTAGTCGAGGTCGTACACGTCGACCTGGTGGCCCAGGTGCGCCAGGTACGGCGCCAGCGCGCCCCGCCCGCCGCCCAGGTCCGCGACGCGGAGCCCCGATGCGCCGGGCCCCACCAGCTCGGCGGCCAGCGCGTCGAGTGCGTAGAGGTACTCCCACTGCTTCGACGCGTGGATGTAGACGCCGCTGCGCTCGTTCCGGATGTGCTGGGAGATGGGAAGCAGCGGCAGGTCGAGCGCTTCGCAGATCCGCTCCAGCGTCCCGCGGCCCGAGGCGCAGCGCGTCCCGTCGTAGCAGGCCACCGCCCCCGCGCTCGCGCCGTCGACCCGCGGCGTCGTCAGGCGCGCCGCCGCCGCCGCGAGCACCGCCTCCGGCGCGATCGACTCCATGCACTCGGGGCGCGCCAGCCCGCGCGGGCAGCGCGCCAGCCAGTCCGGCGTGGACCACCAGCAGTTGCCGCAGGCGCGTGCCGCGAGGTTCATGTTGCCGGCGTGCCCGTAGTACTCGGCGTCGGTGGGTCCGAACAGCACCACCGCCGGCGTGTGCAGCGCGCGCGCCACGTGCACGAGCCCGGAGTCGGTGTCCACGTGGAGCCTGGCGTTCTTGAGCACCCACGCCGCCTCGTGCAGCGTCGTGCGCCCGACGAGGCTCACGTCCACCCCCGGAATGCGCCGGCTCTTCCCCGCCCCGAGCTGCACCACGCGCAGCCCCGGGTGCCGCTCGCGCAGCCCCGCGACGAGCCGCCCCCAGTGCTCCAGCGGCCAGCACTTGGTGGCCGCGCCCGGAGCGATCGGCATGGTGTTGTCGAAGCCGTCGTGCACGGTGACGTAACGGGCGTCCGGCCCCCCGAGGTGCGTCTCCAGCGCGCGGTGGGCGGCAGGGTCCGGCGCGAGAAAGAGCTCGCTCTCGCGCGTGACCGGCAGCGCGCCCAGCGCCCCCAGGTTGTCGAGGAACGTGCGCCCCTCGCGCACCGAGATGCGCCCCCACAGCCCGTCGAGCGCCGGCTGCCGGTCGGCCAGCCCGCGCACCCGCTCCAGCCGCGCCGCCGCCTCGCGCAGCCGGCCGGCGAGCTCCGGGCACACCCGCTGGAGCTTGGCGGCGTCCCGCACCGCGTAGCGGACGAACTGCGCGGTGCGCACCGAGAGGTCGTAGCGGCGCTCGTTAGGGGCGAACTGCGCCGCCGAGTGCACGCCGCGCACGAACCGGGCGCCGCCGAGGGCGAACTTCGCCGCCTCCGGCTGGTGGTAGAAGACGTCGATCTCGCAGCGGCGCAGCCCGTCGAACAGCGCGCCCAGGAACGCCGAGGCCAGCACCACGTCGCCGATCCCGCCGTCGATGCGCACGGCCGCGGTCAGCGTCTCGGTCGGGATGGTTGGGTACGGGTAGCGCGGCGCGCGGGCCGCCGGCATGAGCGACGCCTGCGCGCGCGTCGCGAGGGCGATGCCGTCCCGCTCGATGCGTTCGATCACCTCGCCGGCGCTCATGGTCTTCAGGCACTCCAGGTGGCGGTGGCAGTCGCGCCGCCCCCACGGGCGGCGTCGGCAGTCGGCCTCGCACGCCAGCCCCTTGGTGACCGGGCGGACGTGCGCGACGGGAATCGCCTCGCGCGCGGGGCTCGTGATACCGAACACGGGGTAGGTCGGCGTGCCGACCGCCGCACCGACGTGCTGCATCCCCGAGTCGTTGCAGACGAGCGCGGCGCACTGTGCGACCAGCGCCGCCGTCTCGGGCAGCGAGAGCAGGCCGACGTAGTCGCGCGCGTGCGCCGGCCAGCGGTACGGCTGGCCGAAGTACGTGCCGGCGACGTCCAGATCTTCCTCGGTGCCGATCATGGCCACGTGCTCCAGCCGCTCGGCGAGCTCGGCGAACCCGTGCCACTTCTTCCACGGCCACCCCTTCTTGCAGCCGG
Source organism: Gemmatimonadaceae bacterium (assembly GCA_035265005.1). Classification (GTDB taxonomy): domain Bacteria; phylum Gemmatimonadota; class Gemmatimonadetes; order Gemmatimonadales; family Gemmatimonadaceae; genus DATFPD01. Next base: position 6,909 of record DATFPD010000521.1, read on the forward strand.
CGTGGATGGCGATGGTACCGGGCGGCAGGTCGAAGCGGCGTGACGAAGCGACGACGAACGGCGCCGGCATCGCGCCCGTCCAGCCCAGCTCGCGTGCCATGCGCTCCACCGACGCGCTGTCGCCGTCGCGCAGCCACGCCTGGCGTTCGAAGCGGCGCCGCGCCTTCGCCCGCACGTGGGGCTCCAGCGGCTGCGCCCAGCAGGTGAAGCAGGCGAGGTCGTACTCGACATCGGCGAGCTCCGGGCGCGTGAAGACGTGCGCGATCTCGGGCGCCCCGGCGAGCAGCTCGGTGGTCTGGGGATAGTCCGCGGCGGAGAGGACGTCGACGGCGTAGCCCATCAGGTGCAGCGCGCGCATCAGCGGCGTGGTGCGAATCACGTCGCCGATGCCTGACGCGACGGCGACGAGGGCGCGGCCGCGCGAGGTCCCGGCGGCGCGCGGCTCGGCGCCTTCGATCAGTCGGTCGAGCAGCGCCGGGTCCACCGCCTTCCAGAGCGACCCGGTCGGCCGCTTCGGGCTCGTGTTGCCCGGGTGAACGCTGGCGATGCAGAGCGTGGGGTCGGCGAGGTCCGCCACGCGCGCGCTGGCGAAGCCCCAGACGAAGTACGAGTCCTCGCCCACGCGGACGTCGCGGAACCGGTTGCGCTCCCACGCCGCCTTCCGATACGCCAGCGTGTTCCCGGCCACCCACGGCTTGCCGCCGCCGCGGGCGTAGACGTACTCCCACGCTCGCCGCCCGTCGGCATCGCGGTAGTACACCCGGCTCGACCCGCAGACGTCCGCGCCCCGCTCGGCGAGCGCCCGCATCTGCCGTGTCAGGCGGTCGGGCGGGTACCAGTCGTCGTCGTCCCAGTGGGCGACCACCTCGCCATGGGCCAGCTCGCAGGCGCGGTTGCGCTTGGCGCCGAGCGAGAGGCCGGGGTCGAGGCGGACGTAGCGGACGCGCGGGTCGTCGGGCACCAGGTCGCTGACCGGGTCCTTCCCGTCGTCCAGGATCAGCAGCTCGCGGTGGGCGTGGTCCTGGCGCAGGAACGACGCGATCGCCGCCGGGAGGAAAGGGCGGCGGTCGGCGGTGGGGGTGATGCAGGTGGCGACC
>DATFPD010000522.1:0-11977 GCA_035265005.1 Gemmatimonadaceae bacterium
GCCGCGGAAGCTCGTGCGGAGGCGGGCGCCGTTGCGGATCTGGCTGCCGTTACCCGCCGAGAGGTTCTCGGTCGACGGCGCGCCGCCGAGCGCGCGCTGGAGCGACGCCGGGGTGATGTCCTCGAGGTCCACGTTGAACGCTTTGAGGACGTCGCGCTGCTCGGTGCTGACGCCGATGAGGTGGTACGGCGTTCCCCACAGCCCGTCGGGCGTCAGGTCGTCGAACGGGGTGTGGAGCCGCTGGAGCGCGTTGATCGTGTCCGTGTGAACGCAGAGGAGACGCATGGGAGACCGAGTAGGGTTGATGCTTTGAGTGCCGATCGACTACGAAGTGCGGGCCGCAGCTCGCAGTTCTCAGGCCTGCCATTCACGATCCAGCATCCGCCACTTGCCGGCGGTGTCGTCGAAGTACTCCCAGAACTCCCAGTCGTTCTTGTCGGTGCTGATGCTGGTGCTGGCCTGGGTCAGGGAGTCGAAGGAGCGGCCGTCGAGAAGGATCTTGCCGCCGCGGACCGTGGCCTCGCGGTAGCGGCCTCGAAAGCTGGTGCGCAGGCGCGTGCCGTCGCGGAGCTGGTCGTCGGCGGCGGGGGCGGTGGCGGTGGCGGCACCGGACGACGCGGGCTTGGCGCCCGAGGACGCGGGCGCGGCGGGAGCCGGCGCCGGGGCGGGTGTGGCCGGCGCCGGGGGCGGAGGCGCTGACACAGGGGTTGCGGCGGTGGTAGGCGCGGCGGCTGGCGGCGGCGGCTCGGCCGTCCGCGGCTCGGCGGCGCGGGATTCGGGGCGCGGCTCGGGCCGGAACTCGGCGCGCGGCTCCGGGCGCGCATCGATCCGCGATCCCGCCGCGCCGGCGCCGCCGCGGCCGCCGTTCGAGCTCCCACCGGCCGGCGCCACGCCAAGCCCGGTGCGCTGGAAGACGGCCGGCGTCACCTCGTCGTACGCCACGCCCCACGCGTTGAGCACGTCGCGCTGGTCGCCGGTGACACCGATGAGGTGGTACGGCGTCCCCCACAGCCCGTCCGGCGTGAGGTCGTCGAAAGGGATATGCAGGCGCTGGAGCGCCCGAACGGTGTCCACGTGCATCGACAGGAGTTGCATGGGGCCTCCCGGTGCGTAGCCGGGGGTGAGGCGTCGCGGGTCAGTCCGGCTCCGGCTGGATGATGCCGGAGTTGAGAACGTAAAGTTAGGGGCTGAAGGCAGGTAGGGGAGGTGTGAAGTGCAACTGCTGCGATCCTGCGACCTGCGTCCTCAGTGCGCTCGGGAGGCCTCCCGAGCGCACTGAGGACGCAGGTCGCAGAGCCTGTCCTGAGCGCAGCGAAGGATCGCAGCACTTTGCTTTGTGATCTCCCGCACGCTTGTTGCATTGAAACGGCTGTTCCCAGATCGTGGCAGACGTGTGGATGTCGGTGCGAGCATGACGGCGGTCGACGCGAGTGTGGTCGGCGGCGGCGCGTACGATGCGTGCGACGCCTGCGGGGCCGCGCGCGCGGAATGCGAGTGTGAGACGCTGGAGGGCGACCTCGCCAGGCAGGCGCGGGCGCTCGCCGGCGCCGGGGTGCGTGCGGCTCGCGACGGCATGCTGCACCGCGCGTGCGCGCTCCTGGAGCGCGCGGCGATGCTCGACACGCTCGGTGCCGCCGAGTGGAACGCCCTCGGGCTCTGCGCGCTCGCGACCGGCGAGACGGGCGCGGCGGTCCGCGCGTGGCGGCAGGCCAGCGCGATCGAGCCGGACGGGCCCGCCGCCCTGTGGCTCGAGAGCGCCGAGCGCGGGGCGGTCCGTCGGGCGCTCGACGCGTACGAGTCGGCGGCCTGGGCCGCGCGCGCATCGCGGCTGGACGAGGCGCGGGCCGCCATCGAGTCGGTGCGCGCCACCCTGCCGGACTTCGTCCCAGCCGCCCGGCTCGCCGGGCTGGTGCAGGCGGCGCTAGGCGACACGGCCGGCGCGCGGGAGACCTGGCGCGCCGCGGCCCGCGTCTGCCGCGACGACGCCGACCTGCTCGGCCTGCTCGCCGGCTCGGCGGAGCTGCATGCGCCATCGCCGGTGGTGGCCGAGGCGGTGGGGCCCACGGCGGCCGCGGTGGCCGTGTCCGAGCAGCGCGGCCGCCGCGCCGACCCCACCGACCTGGCGCTCGACGAGGAGGAGCTGGCGCGGGTGCTCGACACGAGCGGGCTCGACCCCGAAGCGCTGGGCGAGCTGGCGACGGTCGAGCAGCGCGTGCGCGCGGGGTGGCGACGCATCCGCTCGACGACCGCGAGCTACGCCGGCGTGGCGCAGCCCCCGGCAATGTGGGGCCATCGGCTCGCCTCCACGCGCGTGCGCGTGGTCGCCGGCGCTGGTGTCGTCGTGCTCGCGGCGCTGCTCACCTTCGCGCGAAGCGGCCACCGGACCGCCACCACCGCCGCGGGGCAGATCGGCCGCGACTCCGGGGCTGCCGACTCGACGGGCGCGCGTCGCGCCGCCGCGCCGCCCACGCCGGAGGCCCTCGCCGCGCGCGCGCTCGGGGCCGCGCTCGGCGGGAACCGGGACAGCATGGCCCGCGCGATTGCGGCGGTGGGCGACGCGCGGCGGAGCTGGTCGCCCACCGTGCAGCAGCGCGCGCAGCAGATCCAATCGGAGGTCGGGCGCGAGCGCTACCGCGCGGGCCGCGCCGCGATGGCCGCCAGGCGCTGGGACGCCGCGGCGGCCGAGCTCGGGCTCGCGGCGGCGTACGGCGCCTTCACGCCCTGGCACGACTCGGCGTACTACTACCTGGCGCAGGCAGAGGCGCAGCGCGGCGACAGCGCGGCCGCGCGGCGGACCGCGCTCGGCCTGGTCGCCCGCTACCCGTCCTCGGAGCTGAGCCGCGACGCGCTGGTGCAGCGCCTGACGAGAGCCGCGCCGGCGGCGGCGGGGGCGAAGGCGCCGTGACGTTCCTCCTGCTGGCGGCCGTGTTCGTGGGGACGCTGAGCCTCGTCGTGGGCGGCTACGTGCTGGCGAACCGCCGCCAGCTCGCCTCGGCGGAAGCGGCCCGGTCGCGGCTGCGCGGGGACGGCGGCGCGCTGGCGACGGTCGCCGCCGCGCCCACCATCCTGCGCGACACGACGGCGAGCCAGTGGCCGTTCCTCGACCGCGCGCTGTCGCGGCTCCGGCTGACCGAGCGGCTGTCGGTACGTCTCCAGCGCGCGGGGGTGCGCGGGAAGCCCGGCGCGTTCGTGCTGCTGTCGCTGCTGTGCGCGGTCACCGGGCTGCTGCTCGGCAACCTGATCGCGGGCGGGCTGGCGGTGGCGCTCGTGCTGGCGCTCGTCGGGCTCGCGCTGCCCACCTTCTGGCTGGACTCGCAGGCGGCGCGGCGGCTGGCGGCGTTCCAGGAGCAGCTCCCGGACGCGATCGACACGCTGGTGAGCGCGATGCGCGCCGGCTACTCGTTCCAGGCGGCGATGAAGTTCATCGGCGACGAGACGCCGGCGCCCCTCGGCCCCGAGTTCGCGCGCTTCTACGAGGAGCAGCGGCTGGGCGTGGAGGTGCGGGCGGCGCTGCTCTCGCTCCAGGAGCGGGTGCCGAGCCAGGACCTGCGGATGTTCGTCACCGCGGCGCTGATCCAGCGCGAGACGGGCGGCAACCTGGGCGAGGTGCTGGGCAACATCGCCGACGTGATGCGCCAGCGCGCCGACGTGCACCGCGAGATCGACACGCTCACCGCGAGCGCCAAGATGTCGGCGCGGCTGCTGGGCGTGCTGCCGGTGATCGTCTTCTTCGCGCTGTACGCGCTGAACCCGGCCTTCGTCCGCCCGATGCTCGACGACGCGCTGGGACGCACGATGCTGGTCTACGCGGCGGCGTCGGTGGTGCTCGGCTACTGGATGATGATGAAGATCGCCCGGATCGACGTCTGACGAACATGCTGCTTCCCCTCCTGGTTCTGCTCGCCCTCCTCGCCGCGCTGGCGATCGCCGTGGCGGTGATGAGCTATTCCGCCGAGCGGCGGCGGCGCGAGGTGCTGCGGCGCGCGATCGCGGAGAGCGAGCAGCATCAGCAGCAGCGGCGGGCGGTGCCCGGCGGCGCGACCGCTGGGCCGCCGCCGAGCATCCTGCTCAACCGGCGGCGGGAGTCGCTGGGGTGGATGCGCGCCATCATCGGGCGGGTGGTGCCGCAGGGGTGGCTCAACGCGCTGCGCGAGGACGAGACGCTGGTGAAGGCCGGCTTCGAGGGCTCGGCGGCGCCGGTGGCGTTCGCGCTGGCGCAGGGCGCGGCGCTGGTGGTGCTGCCGCTCGCCGCGCTGTGGGCCGCGGCCGGCGAGGGCCCGCGCACGGTGACGCTCTACCTGCTGGGCGGGCTGGCGGCGGCGTGGATGATCCCGAACGGCTACCTGGCGCGGCGCACGCGGCTCAGGCAGCAGCGCATCCGCCGCGCGCTGCCGGACGCGCTCGACCTGCTGCTGGTGTGCGTGGAGGCGGGGAGCAGCTTCGACGCCGCCCTGCTGCGCGTGGCGCGCGAGACGCAGACGCTGCACCCGGACCTGGCCGGCGAGCTGCTGATCGCCACGCGCAAGATGAACCACGGCACCCCGCGCGAGCGGGCGCTGCGGGAGATGTGGGAGCGCACGGGCGTGGACGAGCTGCGCTCGCTGATCTCGAACGTGATCCAGAGCGACCGCTGGGGGACGAGCCTCGGCCGGGTGCTGCGGGTGAGTGCGGCCACGCTGCGGCGGAAGCGTCGTCAGGCGGCCGAGAAGGAGGCGCAGACGGCGCCGCTCAAGATGACGCTGCCGCTGGTGGCACTCGTGCTGCCGGCGCTGCTGATCGTCGTCATGGGGCCGGCGCTGCTGACGGTGATGGCGACGTTCAGGACGAGATGAGGAGCAGACACATGCCGTACGCACTGAAGCAGCGCCGCGGGGCCATCCTGGTGATGGGGACCGTGCTCCTGCTCGGGCTCATGATGATGGCCGGGGTGGCCGTGGACGCGAGCCGGGCCTACGGGGTGCGCGAGGAGCTCCAGCGCACCGCGGACGCGGCGGCGCTCGCCGGGGCCACGCAGCTGCTGCGCGACCCGTCGCGCGCCGACCAGAGCGCCCGCCAGTTCGCGGCCGCGAACAGGGTCATGGACAGCATGGCCGTGGAGTCGGTGCGCTTCGGCGTCTGGAACCCGGACGCGCGGACCTTCACCCCGGTCGCCTCGGCGCTGAGCGCGGACGCGGTCGAGGTGACGATGCGCCAGCCGGTGCACTACCTGTTCGGCCCGGTGATCGGCCGCGCCGCGGGCGACGTGCGCACGACCGCCGTCTCGTGGGCGCTCGCCCCGACCCGCTCGGCCTACAACGAGCTGTCGTGCGTGAAGCCGTGGGGGATGCTCCACCAGGACTACCGCAAGGCGTTCGAGCGCGGCCACTGGGAGGACTTCAGCTACGACGACATCCGCGCGATGCGCGACACGGCGGGGGACCGCAAGCGCTGGTTCACGCTCAAGCTCGGCGACGGCAACGACGCCCTGAACGAGGCCGACATCGGCTCCTACTTCGCCCTCGACTTCACCAACAACTCCGGGGGCCGCGTCTACCGCGAGAGGGTGACGAACTGCAACCACCTCCGGGCGAACGAGGAAGTGATCATCGAGCAGGGAAACATGATGGGCGACCTCGTGCACGGCGTCGAGGAGATGTGCGCCCGCTTCGAGAACGACACCTGCTACAACGAGCAGGGCGGCGTCGGCGTCCCGATCGTGATCCCGGTGATCTGCTTCAGCGCCGAGACGAACTACAGCGGCGGCGGCCCGAAGCGGGTCTGGGTGAAGGAGTTCGCGCCCGTGATGTTCACCGGCCTCAAGACCAGCGGCACCGGCACGAGCAAAGGCGAGATGACCGGCTACCTGATCAACATGCAGGGCGACGGCCCGGTGTGGACGCAGGCGTCGGGATTGACGAAGCCGATCCTGGTGAAATGATGCGCGACGCCCGAACGGCGTGATGATGCGGCGGGGGCGACGCACGCGTCGCCCCTACCACATCCTGTCGGGACGTGTCACGCGCCATCCCGTGCTACGCGGCTTGGCGCACCCACCTCGCCAGCTCCGCCATGCTCGGCTTCTTGCCGTACATGAGGAGGCCGACGCGGTAGATGCGGGCGGCGAGCCAGGAGAAGAGGAAGACCATCAGGAGGCCGCCCGCCACCGACGCCGCGATCTCGAGCGGCGGGACCTGCACCATCGTCATGCGCAGCGGCATGATGATCGGCGACGAGAAGGGGATGAGCGACGCCCAGCGCGCGAGGTCGCTCGACGGGTTGAACATCACCGGCTGCATCAGGAACGAGCTGCCGATGAGCAGGATCATGACCGGCCCCAGCGCCTGCTGCGCCTCGCGCTCGTCGTTCACCATCGCCCCGACGGCGGCGAACAGCGCCGAGTAGAGGAAGTAGCCGATCAGGAAGAAGACCAGGAGCAGCGCGACCTGGCCGATCGTGATCGACGGCATCCCGCCCATCATCGCGCTCATGTCGCGGGCACCGGCGGACCCGCCCTGCGCCATCATGTCCTGCGCCACGGCGCGCGCCGACTTGGCGAAGAAGGGCGCGACGTAGGCGCCGATGCCGGCCGTCAGCGCGAACCAGAGGATCTGCTGCGTCAGCCCCACCGCGCCGACGCCGAGGATCTTGCCGGCGAGCAGCTTGTCCGGGCTGACGCTCGATACCACCACCTCGGCGACGCGGGTCTGCTTCTCCTCCATCACGCCGCGCATCACGTTCTGGCCGTAGAGGATGATCGAGAGGTAGAGCAGCAGCGTCACCGCCATCCCGAACATCACGTTCCCCATCCCGGTGCGCCCGCGCCCGGTCGCCGTCAGGCGCTCGGCGCTCAGGCGCAGCCGCTTGCTGGTGAGCTGCTGCACCTTCGCCGGGTCGATGCCGGCGCCCTCCAGGCGCATGCCGAGCGAGACGTCGCGGGCCGCGCGCTCGATCTTGTCGACGACCGCGCGCGAGCTGGCGTTGGGGCCGGCGTAGCGCGCCGAGTCGCCGGCGAGCGAGCCCGCGTCGAGCACCAGGTAGCCGCCCGCGGTGCCGGCGCGCACGTCGCGCGAGGCGAGCGACTCGGCCTGCGCGAGCGGGGCGCCCGGCTCGACCACGCGCACCTGCATGCCCGGGTCGGCCGCCGGCGCCCCGCCCGCCTCCGCCCGCGGCCGCGCCGCGCGGATCGACGAGTCCACGCGCGCGCCCATGCCGGCGCCGGTGGCGTCGAGGATGATGATGTTCGCGACCTGCGCCGAGCGCATGCTGCGGAGCGTGAGCAGCGCCGGCAGGAAGATCAGCGCGCTGAAGAACAGCGGCGCGAGGAGCGTCGAGATGACGAACCACTTGTGCTGCACGCGCTCGAGGTACTCGCGCTTGATGACGACCCAGAGCTTAGCCATGTCCGCTCATCCCCGCTTCGACGCCCAGGTTGTCGGCGCCGACCTTTTGAAGGAAGATCTGGTGCAGCGACGGCTGCACGAGCTCGAACCGCTCGACCGAGGCGCCGGCGGCGATGACGCGATGCAGGAGCTGCTGCGGGCTCGCCCCCGGCGCCAGCTCGATCTCGAAGAACCGGTTCTGGTCGTCCGCGCGCCTGACGAGGCTGCGGTCGCCCAGCACCGCGGCGACGCCGTTCTTGGCCGCGGCGGCGTTGTCGCCGAGCGAGAGCGCGATGTGCGAGCCGCCGTGCTCCGCCTTGACGCCGGCCACGCTGCCGTCGAGCACCTTTTCGCCGCGGGCGATGATGCACACCGCGTCGCACATCCGCTCGGCGTTGTCCATCAGGTGGGTGCTGAAGATGACCGTCTTGTTGCGCCGCTTGAGGTCGACCACCGCGTCCTTGAGCGCCTGCGCGTTGATCGGGTCGAGGCCGCTGAACGGCTCGTCGAGGATCACGAGGTCGGGGTCGTGCAGCAGGGTGCCGATGAACTGCGCCTTCTGCTGCATGCCGCGCGACAGCTCGTCGACCTTCGCGGCGCCCCAGTCCTTGTCGGCGGTCTTGAGGGCGAGCCGCTCCAGCCACTCGTCGATCCGGCGGTCGGCCTCGGCGCCGGGGACGCCTTTCAGCTCGGCGAGGAAGCGCAGGACCTTCCGCACCTGCATCTTCTTGTAGAGGCCGCGCTCCTCGGGGAGGTAGCCGATCCGGTCGAGCACCGCGTCGTCGCGGTTGGAGCGGCCGAGGAGGGTGATCGTCCCCGAGTCGGGGGCGATGATGTTGAGGAGCATCCGGATCGTCGTGGTCTTGCCGGCGCCGTTCGGGCCGAGGAGCCCGTACACGGCGCCGCGCGGTACCGCGAGCGAAAGGTCCCGGACCGCGACGTGCTGCGCGTACCGCTTCGATACGCCGCGTACTTCGATCGCTAGGTCTGCCATGGGAGGGAGGGGGGCGAGGGGCGTCGTCCGGCGCGGGCGGCTGCGCCCGCGTACGCGCCCGCCGACATTACGCACCGGCGTGCGCTTAAGTTGCGGCCGCGCCGCGCGTAACACCAGCCGGCGGCACGAGATAGCGCGCCGGCGTGACGAAGTGCGCCGGCGGTGGAACGAGTGCGCCGTGTCGTGGAACGAAGCGCGGACGCGACCCGCCACGTTAGGTCGGCCGCGGCGCGCCCGGCCCCCGCTCGGGCGCCCGCGCGACGCGGGCACGGCCGTCAACGTAGCGCCGCGCGGAACGCCGGGGAATATTGGGGTCATGACATCCCGACTCTCGCGCCGCGCGGCGGTCCTGGCGGCCCTCGCCGCGGCGGCCGCCGCCTGCGCGCGCGGCGACCGCGCCTCGGCCGACGGCGCCCGCGGCGGCGGCGGCGGCGACGGCGACGCCATCGTCGTCTACAACGCCGGGAGCCTGGCGCGCCCGCTGCGCGCGGTGCTCGACAGCTTCGCCCGCGCCGAGCGGGTGCGGGTGGAGCAGGAGAACGCGGGGAGCCTGGAGACGGCGCGCAAGCTGACCGAGCTGGGGAAGGTGCCTGACGCGATCGCGCTCGCCGACGAGGAGGTCTTCCCGCGGTACCTGATGCCGGCGCACGTGGGCTGGTACGCGCGCTTCGCCCGCAACCGCATGGTGCTGGCGTACACCGACCGGTCGAAGTTCGCGGCCGAGGTCACGCCGCAGAACTGGTGGGAGGTGGTGCAGCGTCCCGGCGTGGAGATGGGGCGGAGCGACCCGAACCTGGACCCTAACGGGTACCGGACGCTGCTGGTCTTCCAGCTCGCCGAGTCGTTCTACGCCCGGCCCGGGCTCGCCGAGCGGCTGCTGGCGCACGCGCCCCCGCGCAACATGCGCCCGAAGGAGGCGGACCTGGTGGGGCTGCTCCAGGCCGGGGAGATGGACTACGTCTGGTCGTACGAGTCGATCGCCCGCGGCGCCGGACTGCGCTTCGTGCAGCTGCCCGAGGCGGTGGACCTGAGCGCGCCCGTGTACACGCCGCGGTACGAGCGGGCGACGGTGCGCGTGGCCGGGAAGACGCCGGCGGAGACGCTGACCTTCCGCGGCGCGCCGATCGTCTACGCGTTCTCGATTCCCCGCCAGGCCCCGCACCCCGCGCTCGCCGCGCGCTTCGCCGCCTTCCTGGTGTCCGAGACGGGGCGCCGCATCCTGCGCGCCGCGCAGCTCGACGCGCTCGACCGCCCGGAGGTCGTGGGCACCGGCGCGCCGGCCGGGGTCGGGGTGGAGGCACCGGCGAAGTGAGCGAAGCGAGGGGCGGGCGCACGGCGTACGGCGCCGCGAGCGTCGCCGCCGGGCTGGCCGGGTCGCTGCTGCTGCTCTTCCTGCTGGCGCCGCTGGGCGAGCTGGTGGCGGGCTCGGGGGCGGGCGGCGTCAGGCGCCTGGCCTCGGACGCCGAGCTGCGCGGGTCGCTCCTGCTCACGGTGCTCGCCGCGACGGCGGCGACCGCGCTCGGCGTGGCGGGCGGGACGCCGCTCGCCTACTTGCTGGCCCGGCGCGACTTCCGGGGGCGGGCGCTGCTCGCGGCGGCGCTCGACCTGCCGCTGCTGGTCCCGCACCCGGTGGCGGGGATCGCCCTCCTGCTCGTCCTCGGCCGCGACTCCGCGTTAGGCTCGGCGCTGCTCTCGGCGGGGGTGCGCGTGGTGGGGACGCCGGCCGGGATCGTCTGCGCGATGCTGTTCGTGTCGGCGCCGCTCTACGTGAGCGGGGCGCGGGAGGCGTTCGCGCGCGTGGACCCGCGCTACGAGGCGGTGGCGCGGACGCTGGGCGACGAGCCGTGGCGGGCGTTCCGGCGGGTGACGCTCCCGCTCTCGCTGCGCGGGCTGACGGCGGCGGCGGTGGTGATGTGGGCGCGCGCGGTGAGCGAGTTCGGCGCGATCGTCGTCCTGACCTACAACCCGAAGGTCGCCAGCGTCCTGAGCTACGACCGCTTCACCAGCTACGGGCTCGCCGAGGCGCTGCCGGTGGCCGCGGTGCTGGCGCTGCTGGCGCTCGTCCCGCTCACCGTGCTGCGCGCACTCCGCGACGGGCGGGGCACGGACCCAGGCGCGCGGGCGGCGGGAGCGCGCGCGTGATCGAGGCGCGCGGGCTCTCGGCGCGCGCCGGCGCGTTCGAGCTGCGGGACGTCACGTTCCAGGTGCCGGCGGGCGCCTACGGCGTCGTCATCGGCCCGGCGGGCTCGGGGAAGACGACGCTGCTGGAGACGATCGCCGGCGTCACGCCGGCGCGGTCGGGGGCGCTCCTGCTCCCCGGCCCCGGCGGCGCCCCGCGCGACGCGACGCGGCTCGCGCCCGAGGCGCGGGACGTGGGCTTCGTCTACCAGCACGCGTACCTGTTCCCGCACCTGTCGGTGGCCGAGAACGTGGCCTACGGCGCGCCCGACGCGGAAGCGGCGCGCGAGGCCGCGGCCCGGCTGGGCGCGGACGCGCTCTACGGGCGCCCGGTGGCCGCGCTGAGCGGCGGGGAGCGGCAGGTGGTGGCGCTCGCCCGCGCGCTGGCGCGGCGCCCGCGGGTGCTGCTGCTCGACGAGCCCTTCGGCGCGCTGGACCCGCGGCGGCGCTCGGCGGTGCGCCGCGAGGTGCGCCGGGCACACCGGGAGCGGGGGCTGACGGTCCTCCAGGTGACGCACGACTTCACCGAGGCGGGGCTGCTGGGAGACGTGGCGGTGCTGCTGGACGCCGGGCGCGTACTTCAGGCCGGCCCGCCCGAGCAGGTCTTCCGCCGGCCGGCGTCGCCCTACATCGCGGAGTTCCTGGGCGCGGAAAACGTCTACGCCGGCGAGGCGCGGGTGCTGGGCCCGGCGGCGCCGGACTGGGAGGACGGCGAGCCGGGGCAGCTCGCGTTAGGCCACCGCGCGATCGAGTTCCGAACCGGGCCGCTCACCTTCTACACGGTCGGCGACGCCCCGGCCGGCCCCGGCTACGCGGTGGTGCGCTCCGAGGAGGTGGTGCTCTCGCGCGCCGACGCCGCGGCCGGCGCCTCCACCACCTCGGCCCGCAACCAGTTCCGCGGGACGGTGGCCGAGGTGGCGACGCTCGGCGCCCTGACGCGCGTGACGGTCGACGTGTCCGGCGTGCCGCTGGTGGCGGCGCTGACCACGCGCTCGGCGCGCGAGCTGGGGCTGGCGCCGGGGCTTCCCGTGGATGCAGCGTTCAAGGCGATGGCGGTGCACCTCTGCTGACGCCCACATGAGCGCGACGACGACTCCGCCCGAGCAGCCCCAGCTCGTCCGCCGCTTCGGCCTCCTGCCGGCGACGGCGCTGAACATGACCAACATGATCGGCGTGGGGCCGTTCATCACGATCCCGCTGCTCATGACGGCGCTCGGCGGGCCGCAGGCGATGCTGGGCTGGATCGTGGCGCTGGTGATCGTGATCTGCGACGGAATGGTGTGGAGCGAGCTGGGGGCGGCGATGCCGGGGTCGGGCGGGTCGTTCCACTACCTGCGCGAGGCGTTCGGGCGTGCGGGGCTCGGGCGGCTGATGGGGTTCCTCTTCGTCTGGCAGTTCGTGCTGAGTGGGCCGCTGGAGATCGCCTCCGGGTACATCGGCTTCGCCG
>DATFPD010000523.1:0-5332 GCA_035265005.1 Gemmatimonadaceae bacterium
CGCCGGGTGCTGCGCGCCGAGCGCGTGCGCCAGGCGATGCTCTCGATCGCGCTCGTCTCGCGGCGGGAGATCGCCCGGCTCAACCGGGCGCACCTCGGTCACGCGGGCCCCACCGACGTCATCTCCTTCGCCCACCGGGCCACCGCCGACGGCGGGCCGGTGGTGGGCGACGTCTACATCGCGCCGGAGGTGGCGCGGGAGAACGCACGGGCGCACAGGGTCGGCGTCCGCGAGGAGGTCGCCCGGCTGGTCGTGCACGGCGTGCTGCACGTGCTCGGCTACGAGCATCCGGAGCGGGACGGCCGCACCGCGTCGGCGATGTGGCGCCGGCAGGAGCGCTACGTCTCGCGCTTCCTCGCCGCCGGCGCGGAGGGCGCTCGGTGAGCGCGGCCGCGCTCGCCGTCGCCGTCGCCGCCGCGCTCGTGGCCGCCTGCTTCGCCGCGGCGGACGGGGCGCTGCTCGGCCTGGGTGAGGTCGCCGAGGGCGCGCCGCCGGCCGTGCGCGAGCTGCACGCGGGCCGGGAGCGCGCGCACCGCGTCCTCTCGTTCGCCCGCGTCTGCGTGCTGCTGGCCGCGGGCGCGGCGACCTCGATCGCGTTCGGGGTGCGCGACCAGCCGTCGTGGCGCGGCATTCTGATGGGAGCGGTCGCGGCGGCCGCGGTCGCGGCGCTGGTCGAGGGCGGCGCGCGGGCGGCGGGCGACGCCGGCGGCGTCCGCACGCTGGGCCGCCTCGCGCCGCTCGTCCGCGCCACGCAGACGCTGCTGGCGCCCGTCACCGCCCTCGGCTCGGCGATCGACAACGTGCTCTTCCGCACGCTGCCGCCGCCGGCGCCTGACGAGGAGGAGCGCGAGGCGGCCGCCGAACAGTTCCGCGAGGTGGTGGCCGCCGAGGCCGACGTCTCGCGCGACGAGCAGGAGGTGCTGCGGGGCGTCTTCTCCCTCCACGAGACTCCCGTCCGGGACGTGATGGTCCCGCGGGTGGACGTCGTCGCGGTCGACCGCGAGACGCACTGGTCCGAGGTCGTGGACCGCGTCCGCAGCTCCGAGCACGCGCGCTTCCCCGTCTACTCGGAGTCGGTCGACGAGGTGGTCGGCATCCTGTATGCCAAGGACCTCCTGCCGGCCGTGATCGCGGGGGAGGAGCCGGCGGCGGGCTGGCCGGCACTCGTCAGGCCGCCGACGTTTATTCCGACCACCAAATCGATAGGCATCCAGCTGCGGGACTTCCAGTCGAGCCGCACGCACATCGCGATCGTGGTCGACGAGTACGGCGGCACCGCCGGCCTGGTCACGATCGAGGACATCCTCGAGGAGATCGTCGGCGAGATCCGCGACGAATACGACGTCGAGGAGCCGGAGGTGGAGTCGGAGGCGGGGCGGCGCTACTGGGTGTCGGCGCGCCTGACGCTGGACGAGCTCTCCGAGCTGCTCGGCCATCCCTTCGAGAGCGAGGACGTGAGCACCGTCGGGGGCCTCGTGTACGCCCAACTCGGCCGGGTGCCTCGCGCGGGCGAGCAGCTCACCATGCAGGGCTTCCGGGTGGTCGTGGAGCGGGTGCGCCGCCGCCGGATCGAGCGCGTCTACTTCGAGCGCGCCGAGTCGCCCGCGGAGGAGGAGGCCGAATGAGCGGCGAGCTGGCCCTCGCGCTGATGCTGCTCTCGGTCGCATGGCTCACCGCGGCCGCCATCGCCGTGCGCTCGGTGAGCCGGATCTGGCTCCGCCACTGGGTGGAGCGGCGGCTCAGGGGCTCCGAGGTCGCCGAGATCTACCTCGAGCGCCCGCAGCGGCTGCTCCTCGCCGGCGGGTGCGGCGTAGCGCTGGCCGTCTTCTCGGCGGGGATGATCCTCGGGGCGCGCGGCGCGGACCGGCCGCTCGCGCTCGCGCTCCGCCTGCTGATCGCGGCGCTCGTCGTGCTGGTCGCCGGCCAGCTCATCCCGCGGGCGATCGGCCGTCGCTTCGCCGTGCGGCTGGTGCCGGTGCTGCTGCCGGTCCTGCGCGCGGTCGAGCTCTTCGTGTGGCCGCTGCTCGGCGTCGCGCGCGCGGTCGCGCGCCGCGCCGGCGGCGGCGGCGCGGCCGCGCCCGGCGCGGAGACGTCGCGCGACGGGATCGAGGACCTGCTCCGCGAGGGCGAGCTGGAGGGAGTCGGCGCGAGCGACGAGAGCGCCATCATCTCCGGCGTCGTCAGCTTCGGCGACAAGACCGTGGCCGAGGTGATGACCCCGCGCGCCGACGTCTACGCGGTCGACATCTCCACCGCGCCCCGCGAGCTGGCGCTGGCCGTGGCGCGGGCGAACTACAGTCGCGTGCCGGTCTTCCGCGGCACGCCGGACGACGTCGTCGGCATGATGCACGTGTTCGACGTGCTGAAGCACGCCGGGCAGAGCGTTCCGCCGCTGCGCCCGGTGGCGTTCACCAGCCCGCGCACGCACTGCAACGATCTCCTGTTCACGATGCTCCGCCGCCGCCTGCACCTCGCGATCGTGCGCGAGGGGGAGGGGCAGCCCCTGCTCGGCATCGTGACGCTGGAGGACCTCCTGGAGGAGCTGGTGGGGGACATTCGTGACGAGCACGACGAGCCGGACGCGCAGCGCGAGTCGGCTCGCCCGGTGGCGGCCTCGGGAGCCGCCGCCGCACCGGCCGCGGGCGGGCGGGCATGACCGCACCGCCCGGAGCGCCGGCGGCGGCGGCCGCGGAGCGGCTGCTGGCCGACTTCGCGGCGCGAAAGCCGGCCGCGCTGGCTCGCGTTGTGAGCATCGTCGAGAACCATCGCCCCGGCTTCGACGCGCTGCTCGGCGCGCTGCATCGGCGCACCGGAGCGGCGCGCCGAATCGGGCTCACGGGCCCCCCGGGGGCCGGCAAGAGCACGCTGACCACGGCGCTCGCGCGCGAGCTGCGCGTGCGTGGCCACACGGTCGGCATCATCGCCGTCGACCCCACCTCCCCGTTCACCGGCGGCGCGCTGCTCGGCGACCGGATCCGCATGGAGTCGGTCGCGCTCGACCCCGGCGTCTTCATCCGCTCCATGGCGACCCGCGGCTCGCTAGGCGGGCTCGCGGCCACCACGCGCGAGGTGGCGGACGTGCTCGACGCCTACGGCTTCGACCGCATCCTGGTCGAGACGGTGGGGGTGGGGCAGAGCGAGCTGGACATCGCGCGCACCGCGGACACCAGCGTCGTGGTGCTGGTGCCGGAGTCCGGCGATTCGATCCAGACCCTCAAGGCGGGGCTGATGGAGATCGCCGACGTGTTCGTGGTGAACAAGTCCGACCGCCCGGGAGCCGACCGTCTGCGCAACGAGCTGGAGCTGATGCTGGGGCTGCGGATGGGCAACACGATGAAGCACGTCCCGGCGCACCACGGGGTGGAGCTCGGGCGCGTGATGACGCCGGAGGAGAAGAACGCCATGAACCCAGCGCGCGCCGCTCGTGAGGCGGCGAGGGCGGGGCACGGCGACGAGGGCGCGTGGGTGCCGCCGGTGCTGCGCAGCGTCGCCGCGAAAGCCGAGGGCGTGGACGAGCTGATCGCCGCCCTCGACCGGCACTTCGATTATCTTGAGACCACCGGCGACCTGCGCGAGCGGCGCCGACGCCGGCTGCGCGAGCGGGTGGTGGAGGTGGTGGAGCAGCGGGTGCGCCGCCGGCTGTGGGGAGACCGCGCGACCGGCGAGTGGCTCGACGCGAAGCTCCCCGCGCTGGAAGGGGGCGCGACGACGCCGTTCGCGGTGGCGGACGAGCTGCTGGCGCGCAGCGGTGACATTCTCACACGGGCGACTGTATGACGTCGATGAGCGAGCTGACTGCCACGGTCCGGGAGCAGCAGGACGAGCTGGAGCGACTGCGCGCCGAGGTGGCCGAGTGGCGCCGGCGCTTCGACAGGGCCGAGAAGCGCGAGATCGCGTTCACCAACTCGGCCAAGGAAGTCGAGCCGCTCTACACCGGTCTCGACACCGCGGAGCTGGACCCCGCTGTCGTGGGGATGCCCGGCGCGTACCCCTACACCCGCGGCATCCACCCCACGGGCTACCGCGGCCGCCTGTGGACCATGCGCCAGTTCGCCGGGTTCGGCACGGCGAAGGAGACGAACGAGCGCTACAAGTTCCTCCTCGCGCACGGCCAGACCGGGCTCTCCGTGGCGTTCGACTTCCCGACGCTGATGGGCTACGACTCCGACCACCCGCGGTCGGAGGGCGAGGTGGGGAAGTGCGGCGTGGCCATCTCGAGCCTCGCCGACATGGAGACGCTCTTCGACGGCATCCCGCTCGACCAGGTGTCGACGTCGATGACGATCAACGGCCCGGCGATCATTCTCTACTGCTTCTACATCGCCGCCGCCGAGAAGCAGGGAGTGCCGCCGGAGAAGCTCCGCGGGACGATCCAGAACGACATCCTGAAGGAGTACATGGCCCAGCACGCCTGGGTCTACCCGGTCGAGCCCGCGCTGCGGTTGATCGTCGACTGCTTCGAGTGGTCCGCGAAGCACGCGCCGCAGTGGAACACCATCTCCATCTCCGGCTACCACATCCGCGAGGCCGGCGCGACGGCGGCGCAGGAGCTGGCGTTCACGCTGGCCGACGGCTTCACCTACGTGGAGCGCGGTATCGCCCGCGGCCTCGACGTGGACGAATTCGCCCCGCGGCTCTCGTTCTTCTGGGACATCCACAACGACTTCTTCGAGGAGGTCGCGAAGCTCCGCGCGGCGCGTCGCATCTGGGCGCGCCACCTGCGCGAGCGCTACGGCGCGAAGAACCCGCGCTCGTGGATGCTCCGCTTCCACTCGCAGACGGCGGGCGTCACCCTCACCGCCCAGCAGCCGATGAACAACATCGTCCGCGTCGCCTACCAGGCGCTCGCGGCGGTGCTCGGCGGCACCCAATCGCTGCACACCAACTCGATGGACGAGACGCTCGCGCTCCCCACCGAGCAGGCGGTGCAGGTGGCGCTCCGCACCCAACAGGTGCTGGCGTACGAGACGGGCGTCCCGAACGTCATCGACCCGCTCGGCGGCTCCTACTACGTGGAGTCGCTCACCGACCAGCTCGAGCGCGACGCCGAGCGGCTGTTCGAGGAGATCGATCGCGTTGGCGGCGTCGTGCAGGGTCTCGAGACCGGGTGGTTCCAGCGGAAGATCGCCGAGGCCGCGGCGCGTCAGCAGTGGGAGATCGAGCAGCATCGCCGCACGATCGTCGGCGTGAACGAGTTCGTCACCGAGGAGCCGGAGCTTTCGATTCCGCTGCTCAAGATCGGCGATACGGAGAGCGAGCAGCGGGAGCGCATGGCGACCATGCGTGCGACTCGCGACAACGAGCTCTGTGCGCAGCGGCTCGACGCGCTGCG
>DATFPD010000524.1:0-4446 GCA_035265005.1 Gemmatimonadaceae bacterium
GCCCGCAGCACCCGCATCGGCGTAGCGGCGTGCCGCAGCACCGCCCCGCGGTACGGAATGCCGCCGAGCGCGATGCGCGCGCCGAGCGCGAGCCAGACGCACACGGCGCGCTCGACCAGCCACGCCGGCGCGAGCAGCGACGCGCCGACGGGGAAGACGCGGTCCCCTCGGCCGCGCCGCCGCCCGAGCTCGGCCGCGCCGACCACCGCGGCGGCGGCGGCCGCGAGCGTCTTCCAGCGCCCCGTCGCGGCCAGCGCGGCGGCGGCCGGCAGCAGCGCCAGCTGCGCGGCCAGGCGCCCGGGGCGCGCGAGCTCGTCGTACGCCTGCCGCACGCGCTGCGACCAGAACTGGTGCGCGGTGGACGGGCGGCGGAGCACGTACGCGTCGAGGAGCACCGCCTCGCGCCCGCCCGCGGCCAGCACCGTGCGCACCATCTCCAGATTCTCGAACATCACGCGCCCGTCGTAGCCGCCGGTCGCGCGGAGCACGGACCGCCGCACGGCGAGCGTGCCCGGCCAGTCGCCGCCCGTCATCCGGTTGAGGAGCATGCGTGCGGTGTCCCAGCGCGCGTGCCAGGGGAGCGGGGAGAAGTAGTTCTGCGGCCGCACCACGTGCGCCGTGCGCAGCGCTGC
Organism: Gemmatimonadaceae bacterium; assembly: GCA_035265005.1. Lineage (GTDB taxonomy): Bacteria > Gemmatimonadota > Gemmatimonadetes > Gemmatimonadales > Gemmatimonadaceae > DATFPD01. Next base: position 633 of record DATFPD010000524.1, read on the forward strand.
GGCCACCCGCGCGAGCGAGTCCGCGTCGTAGCGCACGTCGTCGTCGGCGACGATCAGGCGCTCGTGGGACGCCAGCCGCACGCCGGTGAGCACCCCGCCCACCTTGCCCATCGGCGTGACGAGGTCGGCAGCCGGCCGGACGTGCCTGACGTGATCGCCCCACGCCGCGGCGTGCGCCGCGAACACCGCCGGCGGCGAGCCGTCCACCACGATCGTCTCCGCGCGCGGGGCGAGCCAGCGCAGGTAGTCGGCGAGGTCCCCGTCGGTGCACGGCGCCGCCGCCCTGATCGGCAGGATGTAGGTGAGTCCATCACCGTCGCGCGGCCGACGCATGCTCCAGCCCGGCGCAACACGCATGCCCAATGCGGGGGCAGAACGATGGGTGGAGGGCCTCTGGATGTCGCCGGGACAGATCCGTGTTCATGGTAGTGGGTCACTTTGAAGTGGCGGCAACGGCAACTGCATTTTGACAGGATGCACAGGATGGTGAACAGGATGGGGGCCACTCGGGACGCTCCGGCCTCCCGGGGCCCGCATTCTGTTCACCCTCCTGTTCACCCTCCTGTTCACCCTCCTGTGCATCCTGTCAAAGCCGTTGCCGCTGCCGTCGCCGTTGCCGTTGCCGTCGCCGTTGCCGTTGCCTCGAACTGACCTACTACCGTGTTGATTCGTGTTGATCCGTGGCCCGCTTCAGCAGTTGCCACCAGACTGACCCACGAGCGAACAATGGCTGCTGAGGGCATGCTGCCGCCTACACTCGGGCCGCTCGGGGACGTGCCGGCGGACGTGATGCGGCACTACCTCCACCGGATGGCGGATTGGGCCGCCGACTACCGCGAGACGGTCGAGGGGCGCGCGATCGTCCCGCTAGTGCGGCCCGGCGAGCTGACCGCGAAGCTGCCCGCGGCGCCGCCCGCGGAGCCGGAGCCGCTCGACCGTATTCTCGCCGACCTCGACGCGCTCGTGATGCCCGGCATCGTGCACTGGGGCCACCCGGCGTTCCTGGGCTATTTCGGCAGCACCAGCAACGGTCCGGCGCTGCTGGGCGAGATCGCCGCGGCGGCGCTCAATGTGAGCGCGATGACGTGGCGCACGTCGCCCGCGGCGACGGAGCTCGAGACCGTCGTGCTCGGATGGATCCGCCAGATGGTAGGACTCCCGGGGGCGTTCACGGGCGTCGTCTACGACACCGCGTCGGTGGCGATCGTGCACGCGCTCGCCGCCGCCCGCGAGGTCGCCGGCGTGTCGGTGCGCGCGCTGGGGCTCGCCGGCCGCACGGACCTTCCCACGTATCGCGTGTACGCGTCCGAGCATGCGCACAGCTCGGTCGAGAAGGCGATGGTCGTCCTGGGGCTCGGCGAACGGAACGTCGTGCGCGTCGCCGCGGACGCCGAATTCCGGCTCGACGCCGGCGCCCTGCGCGCGGCGATCGAGGCCGACGTCGGGCGCGGCCTCCGCCCCCTGGCGGTGGTGGCGACCGCCGGCACCACGTCCACCGGGAGCGTCGACCCGGTGCCCGAGGTCGCCGAGCTCTGTCGCGCCCACGGCGCGTGGCTGCACGTGGACGCCGCGTACGGCGGCGCGCTGGCGCTCCTCCCGGAGGGTCGCTGGGCCATGGCGGGGGCCGAGCTGGCGGACTCGGTCGTGGTGAACCCTCACAAATGGCTGTTCGTGCCGCTGGACTTCAGCGCGCTCTTCACCCGACGCCCGGAGGTCCTTCGCGCGGTGTTCGCGCTGACGCCGGAGTACCTCCGCGCCGACGCCGCGGCGTACGGCGCCGTCGACTACATGGACTACGGCATCCAGCTCGGGCGGCGATTCCGCGCGCTCAAGGCGTGGATGGCGTTCCGCGCCATGGGGCGCGACGGCATCGCCGCGCGGATCCGCGAGCACTGCCGGCTGGCCCGCCAGCTCGCCGCGTGGGTGGACGCTGAGCCCGGATTCGTCCGGGCGGCGCCGGTCCCGATGGCCGTGGTCTGCTTCCGCTACGACCCGGGCGGATTGAGCGACGCCGCCTGCGACGACCTCAACGAGGCGATCGTCACGGCCGTGAACGCCGCCGGGGACGCGTACATTACCCACACCCGGCTCCTCGGTCGCGTGGTCATGCGCGTCGGGATCGGGAACGTTCTCACCACCGAGCGGCACGTCGAGCGCGTGTGGGCTCGCGTGCGCGAGGAGTCGCGCCGCGCGGTCGACATGCGCGGCTGATGCTCGCGCCGGGCGCAGACCGGTACCAAAGTATGATCGATGTTTACCGGTCGAGTGCGCATCGTCGTGTAACGGCCGCCGTCAAGAGAGGCCCGAGTGGAGAATGATCTGAGCCGCGTCGTAGATGCGCTTCCCGGATGATCACGCGCTCGCTCGTGTCGGTCGTCGACGACGACATCTCGGTGCGCGAGTCGCTGGAGCTGCTGATCCGCTGTGCCGGCTGGCGGCCGGAGACGTTCGCGTCCGCGCAGGAGTTCCTCACCCGACCGCGGGTCCTCGCGCCGAGCTGTCTGGCGCTGGACGTCTCGCTCCCGGCCCCGCGAGCGCGAGGTAATGGCGCTGGTGGTCTGCGGCCTGCTGAAGAAGCAGGTGGGCGGCGAGCTCGGCGTCAGCGAGATCACCGTGAAGGCGCACCGCGGCAAGGTGATGCGGAAGATGAAGGCCGACTCGCTGGCCGGCCTGGTGAACATGGCCGCGAGACTCCGCGTCGCGACCTGAGCCATGACCAGCTGGTAGGCGAATGAGACGATTACCGGGACAGCCGACGCCTCTCGCCGCGCTCTCCGCGCTCTCCGCGCTCGCATACGGCGCGCCCCGACTGGCCGAGCTGAAGCGCGTCCGCAAGTGAGGCGGGCGACGGTCGCGCTGTTCGTCCCCTGCTTCGTCGACCAGCTCTACCCGCAGGTCGCGATCGCGGCGCTCCGGGTGCTGGAGCGCCTCGGCGTGGACGTCGCGGTCCCGGAGGGCGCCGCGTGCTGCGGGCAGCCGCCGGCCAACGCGGGGTTCGAGCGGGGCGCGGCGCCGGCGCTCGCCGGCTTCGTGCGGACGTTCCGGTCGTTCGACCGGGTCGTGGTCCTCTCGGGGAGCTGCGCCGTGCACGTGCGCGCGCACGCCGCGAGCGTGGGCGGGGCGGCCGTCGCCGAGCGGACCACGGAGCTCTGCGCCTTCCTCCACGACGAAGTCGGGCTGGACGCCGTACGATCGTTAGGCGCCGAGTTTTCCCGCCGCGTCGGGGTGCACGTCGGCTGCCACGCCCTCCGCGGCCTGGGACTCGCGACGCCGAGCGAGCTGCGGCCGCCGCGGCGCGTCGACAAGGTGCGGGCGCTGCTCGAAACGGTGCGCGGCCTCACCTTCGCCGAGCCCGCGCGCCCCGACGAGTGCTGCGGCTTCGGCGGGACGTTCGCCGTCGCCGAGCCCGAGGTCTCCGCGAAGATGGGGCGCGACCGCCTGCGCGACTACGCGGCCGGCGCCGCCGAGGCCATCGTCTCGACCGACATGTCGTGCCTGATGCACCTCGGCGGCCTCGCCAGGCGCGACGGCGCGGCGCTGCCGATGCTGCATGTGGCGGAGGTGCTCACCGGCGGGGGGACGGCATGAACCGCGGCGGCCACGCAGGGGCACACCGGTCTGGCCCGTCCGTCGGGACGGTTCGCTCGAATCGACCACAGAGACACAGAGGACACCGAGGAAGGGCACACAGGAGCGGGGTCCCCCGGCCGGGACGATGTGTAGGAGAGGTGCAAGGGGTCGCGGCCGCAGGGTTCTCCCCCGGCCGTTCAGCATCTCGTCCCGGCCGGGGGACCCCGCTCTCGTGTGCCCGCAC
>DATFPD010000525.1:0-6328 GCA_035265005.1 Gemmatimonadaceae bacterium
CACGCGTCCTCGTCGCCGAGCGCCATCGAGAGGAGCCGCGGGGCGCCGTCGCGCAGCACGGCCTCCGCCTCCGCCACCACCCGCGCGTCCACGCACCCGCCGATCGTCACGCTCCCGAGAATGCGCCCGCTCTCGCCCACCCACATCTTCGACCCCTCCTTCTTCGGGGTCGTTCCGTGCGTGCCGACGAGCGTCGCCATCGCCACACGAGTCTCGTGAGGCGCCTGCGACCGCAGCGCGGTCAGGTGAGCGATCGTCTCATCCATGATTCACTCTATCACGACGACTGCCGAAGGGGCCACGGATTTTCACGGATGCACACGGATCTGTCCCGACGACGTTCACGACTCCTCTCGCCAGGACAAGAGGGGCTTTGACAGGCGCATGGAGAGGTCCGTGTTCATCCGTGAAAATCCGTGGCCAACGTCGTTCTTCGCTCCACGCACTCAGACGCTCAGATGCCGCGCGAGAGCCTCGAGGCTCGGCAGGTCGTGCGCGGACGCGAAGACGTCCACGTGCGGGAGGGCGGCCTGCATGCCACGGGTGAGCGGGCGGTACGAGGGGCTGCCGAGCAGCGGGTTGAGCCAGACGACGCGCGCCGCGCGGTGGTGGATCCGTCGGAGCGCATCGGCCAGCAGCTCCGGCTCGCCAGTGTCCCAGCCGTCGCTCAGGAGAATAACCACGGTGCGGCGGTCGAGCAGCCGGGGCCACTCCGACAGGAAGGCCGCCACACTCTCGCCGATCTTCGTCCCGCCCGACCACCCGGGGAGCCGCGCCAGCGCGTCGAGCGCCTCGCGGTAGCTGCCGCGCGCCAGCGAGCCGGTGAGGCGCACGAGCCGCGTGCTGAACGCGAACGTCTCGACGCGGGCGAAGCCGCCGGGGGCATGGCCGCAGGCGCGGCCGCAGGCGCGCTGGAGCGCGAACAGGAACTGGAGCAGGAAGCGGCTGTAGAGGTCCATCGACCCGGAGACGTCGCACAGCGCGACGAGCTTCGTGCGGCGCGGCTTCCGCTCGCGGAACGCCAGCTCCGCCGAGTCGCCGCCGGCCGCGAGCGACAGCCGCATCATGCGCCGCAGATGCAGCCGCGCGCCGCGCGAGGCGCTCTTCCACCGCCGCCCCGGCCGCGTCCGCAGCCGCCGCGCGATCCGCCGCGCCGCCTCCTCCACCGCGCCGAGGTCGTCGGCCGCGTACGCGCTGAAGTCCTTCGCCCCGGCCGCCTCGTTAGGGCTCGGCGCGGCGAGCGGGATGGTGCCGTCATCGTCCGCCGCCTCGGCGGCCGACCGCGCCCAGCTGAGCAGGAACTCGGCGCCCTTCGCCGCGCGTGGCTCCTCGCTCGGCACATGCACCGCGGGGTTCCGCGACAGCTTCCGCTCTGCCGCCGTACGCTCGCCGCTTCGCTGTCCCTCACCCCACCATTCGTCGAACAGCTCGTCGAACGGCGCACGGTCCTCCCGACGCGACGCGAGCAGGGCGCGCAGCGCGAGATACACGTCCTCGCGGTCGCCGAGGTCCACGGCGCCGAGCGTGCGTGCGGCGTCGATCGACTCGGCCGGCGTGACGAGCAGGCCGCGCGCGCGGAGGGCGCGGCAGAAGCTGGTGATGTAGATCAGCAAGTCGGAGGACTCGCGATTGGGCATGCAGCTCGGTCGAGACGGTCCGTCAGGAATGAACCGCGGAGGACGCGGAGGACGCGGAGGAGTGCCTCGGGAGGCGCCCCGAGGCACTCCTCCGCGTCCTCCGCGTCCTCCGCGGTTCAATGCCCTTCACGAACCTTCTCCTACCAACGAAGCCACCCCGTGCGCCGCGATCTCCGCGCGCAGCTGCCGGACGTCGCCCTCCTCCTTCACGAAGCAGCCGAGTGTCTCGTCCACCACCTCGTCATCGAGGCGCTCGGCGTGCAGCGCGATGAGTGCCCGCGCCCAGTCGAGCGTCTCGGCGACGCCGGGCATCTTGGCGAGATGCTGCGGCCGCCGGCGCACCGACTGGATCAGCGCCACGACCTCGCGCGCCAGGCGCTCGCCGATCCCCGGCACCTTCGCGCGGACGATGGTCAGCTCCTTGTCCAGCGTCGGGTAGTCCACCCAGAGATAGAGGCAGCGGCGGCGGAGCGCCTCCGAGAGCTCGCGCGTGCGGTTGGAGGTGAGCACGACGTACGGCTCGTGCGTCGCCCGCACGGTGCCGATCTCGGGGATCGTGACCTGGTAGTCCGAGAGCACCTCGAGGAGGAACGCCTCGAACTCCTCGTCGCTGCGGTCCACCTCGTCCACCAGCAGCACCGGCGGGGCGTCCTGGGCGCGGATCGCTCTGAGCAGTGGGCGCGCGAGCAGAAAGCTCTCGCCGAAGATCGCCTCCTCCCGCTCGCGCACGCTGCGGTCCGAGCCCTCGTCGAGCTTGATGTGCAGGAGCTGCTTCTGGTAGTTCCACTCGTAGAGGGCGGTGGCGACGTCCAGACCCTCGTAGCACTGGAGGCGGATGAGCTCCGCGCCCAGCGTGCGGGCGAGGACCTTCGCCACCTCCGTCTTCCCCACCCCCGGGTGCCCCTCGACGAGCAGCGGCTTGCGCAGCGTCATCGCCAGGTAGACCGCGGTCGCCGTCGCGCGGTCGGTGACGTAGCCCTCGCGCTCCATCGACTCCTGGACGCGGCGGATCTCCTCCCTCACGCCGTCGTCTCCCGGGTCTCCCGGCGGCGCCGCTCGTAGGCGGCCTTGCAGTGCGGGCAGCAGAAGTAGACGGTGGCGCCGTCGACCACCAGCGTGTGCCGCGCCTCGGCCGGGTCCACCGGCATCCCGCACACCGGGTCCACCGGGAGCGGCGCCATCGCCAACGCACGCGCGGGCCGGAGCCCCGCAGCGGCCGGAGGCTGCTGTCGGGCGTGCCGCCGCTGGACGATCTCGGCCAGAACGCTGAGCGCGATCTCCGGCGCGCTCATCCCGCCGAGGTCCAGTCCGGCGGGGAACTTCACCCGCGCCAACCGCTCCGGCGACGCGCCGTTCGCGCGCGCGTAGTCGATGAGGAAGCGGGCCTTCTTCCGGCTGGCCACGAGCCCCACGTACGCGGCGTCGCTGGCGGTCGCGGCGGCGAGCGCCTCCTCGTCGCCGGCGCCCATCGTCGCGACGACGACGAAGCCCCCCGCCCCCACGCCGGCGAGCGCCTCCTCCGGCTCGGCGGCGACCCGGGTGCCGGCGGGGAACGCGTCGGGCGCCGCGCCGCGCGAGCCGACGGCCACCTCGAACCCCAGCTCGGCGCCGAGCCGCGCCAGCGACTGCGCCACCGGCGTGTGGCCGAGGATGACGAGCCGCGGCGCGGCCAGCATCGGCTCCAGGTAGATCTCGACGCCGCCCTCCCCCTGGCAGGTCATCGGGTACTCCTTCACAGCCTGCCCTGAGTCTGTCGACGGGTGGTGCGCGGGCGGCCCCGCGGCCCCCGCGTTCATCCGCACCAGTCGCGGCCGCCCGTCGCCTAACGCATCGGCGGCCTCCCGCACGACGACCGGCCGCACGCACCCGCCCCCCACCCACCCCTCCACCGTCCCGTCCGCGTACACGATCGCCTTCGCCCCCGGCCGCACCGACTGCGGCGGGTGGCTGGCGACCACGGTCGCGAGGACGAACGGCGTCCCCTCGGCGCGGAGGCGGGTGATGGTGGCGAAGAGGTCGGGGGGCATGGTCAGGCGGGATGCGGGATGCGGGATGCGGGACGCGGGACGATGGTTCGTAGGGGCGACGCCTGCGTCGCCCCCGCCGTATCCGGGACCGCCGTTGCCGCTGCCCGGTCCGCCGTTCCCCGCCTCCCGTCGTCCGCCGTGCGGGGAACGGCAACCCGGGAACGGCAACCCGGGAACGGCAACCGCGGGGGCGACGCAGGCGTCGCCCGTACATCGTCATTCCGTCACCCCCTTCTCGCGGAGGATGCTCCACACCTTGAACGGCGTGATCGGGATGTCCACGTGCCTGACGCCCAGGTGCCAGAGCGCGTCGACCACCGCGTTGGCGATGGCGGGCGGGGCGCCGACGGTCGCGCTCTCGCCCACGCCCTTGGCGCCGAACGGGTGGTGCGGGCTCGGCGTGATCGTCTTGTCGAGCTCCCAGTTCGGCGTCTCCATCGCGGTCGGGACCAGGTAGTCCATGAAGCTCCCGCCCTGGATGTTGCCGTTCTCGTCGTACTGGATCTCCTCGAACAGCGCCGGCGCGAGCCCCTGCGTCAGCCCGCCGTGGATCTGCCCGTCGACGATCATCGGGTTGATGATGTTGCCGCAGTCGTCCACCGCCACGAAGCGGCGCACCTTCACCTCGCCCGTCCCCTTGTCGATGTCGACCACGCAGATGTAGCTGCCGAAGGGGAAGGTGAGGTTCGGCGGGTCGTAGTAGTGCACCGCCTCGAGCCCCGCCTCCATCCCCTGCGGGTGGTTGGTGTAGGCGGCGAAGGCGATCTCCTGGATGGTCTTCGCGCGGTCCGGGGAGCCCTTCACGAAGAACTTCCCCGGCTCCCACTCGAGGTCCTGCTCGCTCGCCTCGAGCAGGTACGCGGCGATCTTGCGCGCCTTGTCGCGGATCTTGCGCGCCGCCATCGCCCCGGCCGCGCCGGCGGTGGGCGTCGAGCGGCTGGCGTAGGTGCCGAGCCCGTACGGCGCGGTGTCGGTGTCCCCTTCCTCGATCTGGATGTGCGCGGCCGGGATGCCCAGCTCTTCGGCGATGATCTGCGCGTACGTCGTCTCGTGCCCCTGCCCCTGCGACTTGGTGCCGAAGCGCGCGATCGCCTTCCCCGTGGGGTGAATCCGGATCTCGGCCGAGTCGAACATCTTGAGGCCGAGGATGTCGAAGGTGTGCGACGGGCCGGCGCCGACGACCTCCGTGAAGCTCGAGATGCCGATCCCCATGAGCTCACCGCGCGAGCGCTTCTCCGCCTGCTCGCGGCGCAGGTCGGCGTAGCCGATGCGCTCCATCGCCAGCGCCAGCGCCGCCGGGTAGTTCCCGCTGTCGTACTCCCAGCCGGTGGCCGACTTGTAGGGGAACTGCTCGGGGCGGATGAAGTTCTTCATCCGGAACTCGGCCGGGTCCATCCCCAGCTCGTGCGCCGCGATGTCCGCCATGCGCTCGATGGCGTGCACCGCCTCGGTGACGCGGAAGCTGCAGCGGTAGGCGACGCCGCCCGGGGGCTTGTTGGTGTACGCCGCGTCCACCGCCACGTGCGCCGCCTGCATGTCGTACGAGCCGGTGACGATGCTGTAGAGCCCCGCCGGGAACTTGGACGGGTTCGCCGCCGCGTCGGCGCAGCCGTGGTCGGCGAGCGTCTTGACGCGCATCCCGGTGATGCGGCCGTCCTTCTTCAGCGCCAGCTCGGCGTCGATGTGGTAGTCGCGGGCGAAGGAGTCGGCCTGGAGGTTCTCCATCCGGTCCTCGATCCACTTCACCGGCTTGCCGGTGAGGAAGCTGACCGCGATCGCGATCACGTAGCCCGGGTACACGGGCACCTTCCCGCCGAAGCCGCCGCCGATGTCCGGGGAGATGATCCGGATGCGCTCCTCGGAGAGCCCCACGTGCCCGGCGACCAGCGCCAGGACCGTGCGCACGGCGTGCGGCGCCTGCGTCGTCATCCAGACGGTGAGCTTCTCGTTCGCCCGGTCGTAGCTCGCCACGCAGCCGCAGGTCTCGATCGACGCGACGTGGATGCGCGGGATGTACATGTGCTGCGACACCGTGAGGTCCGCCTCGGCGAACACGCGCTCGGTGGCCGCCTTGTCGCCGGCCTCCCAGTGCCAGATGTGGTTCGTGTCCTTGCGGTCCGGCCTGACGAGGGTCGCGCCCGGGATGATCGCCTTGTACGGGTCCACCACCGGGTCGAGCGGCTCGTACTCCACGTCCACCGCGGCGGCGCCGTCGGCGGCGGCGTAGCGGCTGGTGGCGATCACCGCCGCCACCTCCTGCGACTGGTAGACGACGCGGTCGGTGGGCAACACCATCTGGGTGTCGCTCATCAGCGTCGGCATCATGTGCAGGTTGTACTTCTCCAGGTCGCGCCCGGTGATCACCGCCGCCACGCCGGGCGTGGCGAGCGCGCGCGAGGCGTCGATCTTCAGGATCTTCGCGTGCGGGTACGGGGTGCGGACGATGTCCATGTAGAGCATTCCGGGGAGGACGATGTCGTCCACGTAGTTCCCCTTCCCCCGGATGAAGCGGCCGTCCTCCTTCCGCTTGATCGAGTGCCCCATTCCGCCGACTTCGGGCGTCGTGTGAAGCATGAGAGGTCCCTCTGGAAGGCGGGACTCGGCCATCGGGACTCGGCGCTCGGCGCTGCGAAAGCCGAGCGCCGAGTCCCGATGGCCGAGTCC
>DATFPD010000526.1:0-9243 GCA_035265005.1 Gemmatimonadaceae bacterium
CATCGGTAAACTGGTGCGGTAAGAGCGGACCCTTCTCTCTCCTTCTCAACCACTCCGCATGGCCTGCCCGAGCAGGTGGCCAAGGCGATCGTGCTCGAGGTCTTCCGAACGGCGCACGCCGAGAAGCGGCGCTGCCTTCTATATGCCTACAGCGGCCCCGGGCAAGTGCTGGAGCATGAGCTCGACCTGACCCCTGAGGGTGTCGGACGCCTGCTCGCATTCAACGGGACACGATTCCACGGCGTCCAGATCGGGAACCGCGGCCGCACCGGATTGCACGCGTTGTGCGACCCAGTGCACGTCTTTCAGGACTGGGCCGCGCTGGGCGGGTGGAGCTGGTAGCGCCGCCACCGCGAGCCCGAGTTCCCCCGCATCGGGCGCGCCTTCAGCGCAGTGTCGCGAATCCGGCGACCGAAAAATGGTTGTCGAACGTCAGCGCCGTGGCGATGCGCTCACGGCGCATGACCTCGAAGCTGATCGCGTCGCAGAGCGAGAACGACTGGTCGGCGTAGCCGCGAATCCAGCGCGCGATGGCCGCCTCGACCAGCTCGCCGTCTACGGGAGCGATCATGTGTACTCCACTCTCGAACACGGCGTCCAGGAACTGCCGGCCGGCCCGCGCGTCGCGCCACCGGAGGAGCAGTGTGTGCATCTCGGCGACGACGAACGTCGTCGTGACGAGCAGTTGCCCCGCACGGGCGGCCTCCGCGTAGGTCCGGCGGGCGATCGCGTGCCCCTTCTCCGGCGGAGCGAGCGCGGCGAACCAACCAGCCGTGTCGAGGAAGAGGGATGCCATCACCCGCCACCCGGCTCGTGCGGGTCAGCGTGCGCCTCGGCGAGGTACTGGTCGTGCCGCTCGGCGACGTCCTGGGGCATCGCCGCCGGCCAGTCGCCCTTCGCCATCTCGTCCAGCAGCGCGAGGACGGGATTCGCTTCCGCCAGCACCGATGCACCGATACTACGCAGGCCGCGCCGGAGCACCTCGGCGCGTGAGAGGCCCGTCGCCTTCGCGACCTTGTCGAGCAGGGCGCGATCCTGCTTGGTCAGGTAGACCTGCACCGGCTCGCGTACGGCGCCAGGCTTCTTGGGACGACCAGACACGTGCGCCTCCAATAAGTACATTTATTAAATGTAATCTATTCATTGACAATGCTCTGGCGCTACGGCCAGCGCGCCATAAGTTCGCCTGAATGACGGTGCCGCAGCCCCCCGACCCCGCCCTCCGCCGCGCCGAGCTCCTCGCCGAGGGCCTCTTCCCCCACCAGATCGAAGGCATCGCCTTCTTGTTAGGCCGCCGCCGCGCGATCCTCGCCGACGACATGGGGCTCGGCAAGACCCGCCAGAGCGTCCTGGCGATGACCGAGGCCGAGCCTAACGGGCCGTGGCTGGTGATCTGCCCGGCGAGCGTCAAGCGCAACTGGCAGCGCGAGATCAGGTTCGTCCTCCCCGGCAGCCGCGTCCACCTCGTCGGCCCGGACGCGCCGCCCGACGAGGCGGGCTACGCCGGCTGGGTCGTCGTCAACTACGACATCCTCCGCCGCCACGTCGACGCGCTGCTGGAGCTCCCGTGGGCAGGCATCGTCTTCGACGAGGCGCACTACCTCAAGAACCACCGGAGCCAGCGCAGCCGCGCCGGCCGGGAGCTCGCCGAGGAGGCCGGCGACCCGGTGATCCACGCCCTCACCGGGACGCCGCTCACCAACCGCCCGCGCGACCTGTTCGTGCTGCTGCAGCTCGTCAGGCACCCGATGGCGCGCAGCTTCCTGACCTTCGCGAAGCGCTACTGCGACGCGCACCACAACGGCTACGGCTGGGTGACCGACGGCGCCAGCAACCTGGACGAGCTGCGCGCCGAGCTGCACGGGGTGATGCTGCGCCGCACCAAGGACGAGGTGCTCGACCTGCCGCCCAAGGTGCGGAGCTGGCTGGAGGTGGACGTACCCGCCGGGACCGCGCGGCGCGAGACGCGCGCCGTCGTCAGGCGGCTGGTCGAGGCGGGGCTCGAGCGCGCGGCGGCCAAAAGTGCCGGCGTCGGCCGGCGCCGGGCGCCGCGGCGGCGCCCGCGACCCGGCGGCGGCGGCGGCGGCGGCAGTGACCACGCGCGGCTCCTCGCCGACCTCCAGCAGGCGCGGCATCGCATCGCCGCCGCCAAGGTGCCGAGGACGATCGAGTTCATCGAGGGCGCGGTGGAGCAGGGGGAGAAGGTGCTGGTCTTCTCGTCGTTCGCCGAGCCCGTCGAGCGGATCGCCGAGCACTTCGCCGGCCGCTCGCTCCAGCTCACCGGCGCCACGCCCACCGCGCGTCGTCAGGCGCTCGTCGACCGGTTCCAGCACGACGACAGCGTCCGCGTCTTCGTCTCGAACCTGGTCGCCGGCGGCGTGGGGCTGAACCTGACGGCGGCGCGGCAGGTGGTGTTCAACGACCTGGACTGGGTCCCCGCCAACCATTGGCAGGCCGAGGACCGCGCCTACCGCATCGGGCAGCGGGGGACCGTCAACATCTCCTACTTCGTGGCGCGCGGGACGGTGGACGAGTTCGTGTCGCGCGCGCTGGCCGTGAAGGCGCAGCTCATCGACGCCGTCGTCGAGGGCACCGGCGCGGCGCCGGCCGACGCGGACCTGCTCGAGGAGCTGGCGGCGCTCGCCGCCTCGCTCTCGCCGCGGCTGGAGGAGCTCTCGGACGACGCGGCGGCCGACGATGACCCGGTCGAGCGCTTCCTGCGCGACGCCGTGCGCGCGTACGAGACGGAGCACGCCGCCGGGATGGCGCCGGGCGGCCGCGAGAAGCGGCGCACGCTCGCGCGCGACGCGATCGAGGCGCTGGCGCGCGTGCTGCGCCGGCCCGCCGCCACCCGCTACCGCCTGGCGAGCGGCTCGCGCGCCGGCGTGTACTACGAGCTGGAGGCGGACGGCCCGGACGTGACCTGCTCCTGCCCCGGCTTCGAGTACCGCGGCGCGTGCAAGCACGCGCGCGCGCTCAAGGCGGCCCTCGCGGGCGGCGGGGAGCCGCCGGCGGGATTCGAGCGTGCGGGCCCTTCTTAACGCGTACCGCCCCCGGCCCGTCTCCCCGGCACCTTGCTGGACCGCCGCGCTCTTTTACCCAGGAACACGCCTCCCATGCGCAGGATTCTCCGTCTCACCCTCGCCGCCGCCGGCGCGCTGACCTTCGCCGCCTGCTCGCGCGACACCGCCGCCCCCGCCTCGACCGACGACGTCTCGGCTCTCCTCGGCTCCGACCTCGCCGTACTCGGCAGCTTCGGGGCTGGTACGTGGGCGGCCGGTGGCGATGCCGCCGCGGCCGCGGGTCCGGCCGCCGGCCCCGGGCATGTCGGCATGCTCCTGCGCGCGCTGCCGCCCGAGCTCAGGCTGACCGACGCGCAGCTCGCGCAGATCCGGTCGCTCGTCGACGCCTTCAACCAGGCGAACCATGGCGACCGTGAGGCGCTCGGGGCGATCCGCCGCCAGGCCGAGGAGGCGCGCCGCGCCGGAAAGACCCGCGCCGAGATCGAGCAGATCCTGGCCGCCGCCCGGCCGATCGTCGAGCGGATCGCCGCCGCCGAGGCGACGCTGGCGCGCCAGATCCAGGGCGTGCTCACCGACGCGCAGCGCGCCTGGCTCGCCGCGCACACCCCGGCGCGCTGCGACGCCCCCGGGGTCGCGCTCACCGACGAGCAGAAGGCGCAGATCTCCTCGCTCGTGCAGGCCTTCGAGGCCACGAACCGCGCCGACCTCGACGCCGTGAAGGCGACGCTGGACGCCGCCCAGGCCGCCCGCCGGTCCGGGAAGACGCGCGCCGAGGTCGAGCACATCCTCGCCAGCGCCCGCCCCGCGCTCCGGCGCCTCGAAGCCGCCCGCCTCGCCCTCCAGCACCAGATCCAGGACGTGCTGACGGCGGAGCAGAAGGCGTCGAGGTGCTACAGATAAGACTGCGACCTGCGACCGACTACACCTGCGACCTGCGACCTGCGAGCTGCGACCTAACCCCCTCGGGAAGCCAAGAGCCTCCCGAGGGTGTTAGGTCGCAGCTCGCAGGTCGCAGGTCGCAGGTGTAGTCGGTCGCATCAGAACTCCACCATCACCCCGCCCGTCACTGTCCGTCCCGGCAGCACGGTGACGTTGTCCGGCTCGCCGCGCTGCTGGCCGAGGAGGTTCTCGCTGGTGAGCTGGAGCGAGAGGCCGCGGCGCACGGTGAGCGACGTCGAGGCCCGCAGCCGCGTCACGCCGTCGTACCGCTGCCAGAAGCCGCGCAGATCGGCGCCGGTCGGCCCGCTCGCGCCGAACTCGGCGTTCGCGTACGCCCTGGCGAGCGCGACGCGGTCGTAGTTGATCCAGTTGGCGGCGCGCGACGCGGTGACGGAGCCGGACCAGAGCGACGTGGACCAGAGCGCGGTCAGCCCCGCGGTGCGCTTCGGGACCTCCAGCATCCGGTCGCCGGGGCGCAGGTCGCCCTGGTAGTCGAACGCGGTGCGCTGCACGCGGCTGTCGACGAGCGAGAGCGTCCCGGCGAGCGACAGCGGCCGGAGCGCGCCGCGGCCGGCGAGCGAGCCCTGGAGCTCCCAGCCGCGGTTGGCGATCTCCCCGATGTTCTGGAGCAGGTAGACGAACTGCGGCGTGCCCGACGGCCCCGGCGAGCCGCGCGGGCCCCTCGGCAGCGTCACGCGCTGGATGAGCCCCGAGGCGATCTGGTCGAAGCGGGTGAGCTGGAACGACAGCGACTTGCCGACGAAGAGGTCCGCCCCGACCTCGACGCCCGACTGCCGCTCCGGGGCGAGCCCCGCGCGGCGCAGCGCCGGGTGCACCCCCGGCTGCGTCGTCTCGCGGATCGCCGTGCGCGGCGAGCGGATCCCCTTGCCGTAGGCGGCGCGGAGCTTGACCGTCGTGCCGAGCGGGCCGGGCCGCACCAGCGCCGCGCCGAGCATCGGCAGCGCCTCGAAGCCGATCGCGTCCTCGAACGCCTCGTTATGCTCCAGGCGCAGGCCCCCGGTCAGGTACAGCGCGTCGCGGAGCGCGGCGTTCATCTGCGCGAACACGCCGGTGCTGGCGCGCCACTCGACGAGCGGCGTGCCGGCCATCCCCTCGACCGACATCCCCGGACCGGGACGGCCGCCGCCGCCGCCTTCTCTACCGCCGCCCGGCGGCGCGCCGCCGTAGCCGGACGCGTAGCCCCACCCGCCCGCGCCGTCCGCCGCCGGCCGCTCGCGGAGCTGGGAGTGCTCGGCGGCCAGCGTCAGCGCCGCCGAGGCGTCGTCGCGCGAGACCAGCTGCACGACGCTGCTGGCGCGGACGGAGGCGCGGTCGGCGCCGGCGGTCGCCGGCGCCAGCGCCGGCTCGGCGGCGGTGTCGTCGTCAGGCACCCCCGACAGGCGGTAGCCGTCGGCGCCGAGGACCACCGCGTGCGTCCACCGCTCGCCACGCGCCACCGTCAGCGTCGTGCCAAGGGTGTACTGGAGCGCCGACTGCGGGCCGCTGTTCGCGCCGGCGGTGTCGGCCGGCGCGGACGGCTCCCCGTGCTGCTGCTGCTGCTGCTGCTGCTGCTGCTGCTGCGTCCACGGGGCGGAGCCGGCGCGCATCATCGCCGGGTCGCGGGCGGCGGAGAGGATAGGGCTCGTCCCGACGCCGGCGCGGGCGGCGAACAGGCGGGCGGTGGCGCTGACGCTGCTCCGCGCGCCGACCAGCCGCAGGCCGCCGCTGGCGGTGAGCCGGCGCGCGTAGACGTCGGGGACGAACTCGCCGACGCTGGCGGCCCAGACGCCTAACGTCGCCGTGCGGAGCCCGGAGCCGGCGCGCAGCGTCAGCGCGTGCTCCTGCGCCACCGCCGGGCGCGCCGCGAACTCGGTCTCGGAGACGCCGCCGGTGCTGCGCAGCCGGAGCCGGGCCGCGCCGTCCTGCGCGCCGCCGTGGCGCGTCACGACGTTGATCACGCCGCTGATCGCGTCGGCGCCGTAGAGCGCCGCCCCCTGCGGCCCGCGGATCACCTCGATCCGCTCCACCCCCTCGGGGTCGAGCTGGGTGACGAGCAGTGGGTTGGCGACCTCGATCCCGTCGATGTAGACCTTGGGGTAGCTCACCCCGAACGAGCTCGCGCCGCGGATGCTGCCGTAGCGCGCCAGCAGCGTGGAGGGCGACTGCGCCCAGGCCCACACGCCGGGCACCGCGCCGTCGAGGATCTGGGAGAGCGACGTGACGTTGCGCCGGGCGAGCTGCTTCCCCTCCACCACGCCCAGGGCGACGGCGAGCCCCCGCTGCGACCCGCCGACCGCGCTCCCCGTGACCACGACCCGCTCCAGCACCCCGACGCTGCGCGCCATCGCGGCCGGCGGCGCGCCCGCGGCGTCGGAGTCGTCAGGCACGTCGCCCCGGGCGGCGGCGGCGGCGCGCGGCCCGGCGGCCGGCGCCAGCACCACCTGGTCGGCGCCGGCCACCACCGGCTCGACCGCCGTCCCGCGCAGCAGGTCGGCGAGCGCGTCGCCCACCCGCACCGAGGCGCGCACGACGCACACCGAGCGGTCCAGCGGGAGCAGCTCGGCGCTGTAGGAAAAGCGAACGCGCGCGGCCGCCGACAGGCGGTCGAGCGCATCGCGGAGCGAGACGTCGCGCGCTTGCAGGGAGACCACGCGGTCGAGCGGCGCCGGCCACGCGCGCGCCGAAGGGGCGGGGGCCTGGTCGCCCCCGCCCCCCACGCCTCCCCCGCCCCCGCACGACGGCTGCCCGCGGGCGAGCCCCGGCGTGCCGACCAGGAAGAAGAGGAGGAGCGCCGCGCAGAGCGCCGGGCCGCGGGTCACCGCACGCCCGCCCCCGCCCGCGCGTTACCGGTCCGTGGCGCGGCGCGCACGACCGCCGTGTCGCCGCGCCGCTCGATCCGCGCCCCCAGCGCGAGGCCGATCACGTCCAGCACCCGCCCCACCGGCTCGCCCGAGAACGACGCCGTGAGGTGGCGGCCGGCGATGGCGGAGTCGGCGACCACCAGCTCCACGCCGTGCCAGCGGCGCAGGTCGCTCCGCACCTGCGCGAGCGACGCCTCGCGGAAGACAAGCCGGCCGCTCGCCCACGCCAGGTCGTCCGCGCTGCCGGCGCCGGGCTGCGCGACGGCCGACCGCGCGCCCGCCTCCAGCGTCCCGCGGTCGCCCTTGCGCAGCGTCACGCCCTGCTCCGCGGCGCCGGCCGCCACCGGGGCCAGCGCCACCACGCCGTCCGTCACCGAGACCTGCACCGCGCCCCGGTCGTCGGTGCGCACCACGAAGGCCGTCCCGATGTCGCGGATCGCCGCGTCGCCGGCGCGCACCGTGAACGGGTGGGCCTCGTCGTGCTTCACCTCGAAGTACGCCTCGCCGCGCAGCGTCACCTCGCGCGCCGCCGAGCCCTGGCCGAAGTCGGCGCCCACGGTGAGCCGGCTGTCCGGGCCGAGCAGCGCCAGCGTGCCGTCGGGGAGATGCACCGAGTCGCGTCCGCCGACCGGCGTCATGTACGTCTGCGTCGCGATGATGCGCGGCGACGTGACGCCGATCTCCTGGTGCGTGGCGCGCCAGATCATGCCGGCGCCGCCCGCCAGCAGCGCCACGACCCCCGCCGCGCGCAGCAGGGTGCGCACGGGGCGCCCGCGCGGCGCCGCCGGCGCGGTACCCCGGTTGGCGGCGGGAAGGGCGTGGACCACCGGCTCGTCCATGCGCGCGTGCACCCGCCGCAGCGCGGCCTCCACGTCCAGCTCCGCCGGCGCGCGGTAGGCGAGCCGCCCCACCGACCGCTCGAGCGTCCCTACGAGCTCGGCGCGGGCGGGAACCGCGCCGAGCCATTCGCGCACCGCCGCGGCCTCGTCAGGCGTGCTCTCGCCGGCCAGGTAGCGCGCCAGCGCCTCCCAGTCGGTGGATCTACCCTCGGTCCCGGGCCCCGTGCTCGAAGTCTCGTCGCTCATGCACCAATAGACACGTCAGACCAAGTATACCCTACGGGGCGCGGGATCGCCGGGTGCGAGCCTTCCAGGTAGTGGGTCAGTTCGAGGGCAGCCGCCGCGACGGCGACGGCAACGACAACTGCAACGGCAACGGCATTTTGACAGGATGCACAGGATGGTGAACAGGATGCGGGCCCCGGGCGGCCTCGTGTCCCGAGCGGCCCTCATCCTGTTCACCATCCTGTGCATCCTGTCAAAATGCGGTTGCTGTTGCCGTTGCAGTTGTCGTTGCCTCAAACTGACCCACTACCGCCTTCCATATTACGTTGTCATCCCGCAGGCATCGGCACACCGCCCGGCACGCACCCGACTCTCCCTCGTGGAAGAAAAGCACCTGCTGGACCGCCTCCGCCAGGGCGACCGGGACGCGTTCGACTCGATCTTCCGCAGCTACTACCCCTCCCTGGTCGGGATGGCCGAGGGCGTGCTGCGCCAGCGCGCGGTGGCCGAGGAGGTGGTGCAGGACGTGATGCTGGAGCTGTGGCGCCGCCGGGAGTCTCTAAAGGTAGAGGACTCCCTCAAGGCCTACCTCTTCCGCTCGGCGCGGAACCGCGCGCTCAACCACCTGCGCCACGCCCGGGTCGAGCAGCGCGGCGAGCCGCACGTCACCAGCGTCACCGAGGCCCCGGCGACCGCGCACGCCCGGCTGGTCGAGGAGGAGATCGACGCCGCCCTCCGCGCCGCGCTCGACGACCTCCCGCCCGGCCCGCGCGAGGTCTTCGACCTGAGTCGCGTCCACGGCCTCAAGTACAGCGAGATCGCCGCCACCCTCGGGATCTCGGTCAAGACGGTCGAAGCGCGCATGGGAAAGGCGCTGAAGGCGCTGCGAGAACGACTGGCGCCGTGGCTGCCGGAATGAGAGCGATTCGCGATTCGCGTTGCGCGATTCGCGAAGGGCCCTTGGACGCCAATGCCTCCCGAGGCAGTTCGCGAATCGCGCAACGCGAATCCGCATAGGGTATCTCTCCCGTCACGTGTCTCTTGTCTCGAAATCAGCGCGGAGCGTCCGAGCGGTTCGGACCGCGGCTGATGGGACCCCGACACAGGAAGAGAGAGATGCGCACCCTTCAACGCCTGCTCGCGGGCGCCGCCGTCGTGGCCGGTGTCGCCGCGTGCAACGACGCCACCACGCCGGTGGACTCGAGCAGCCTGGCGCTCTCGGGCGCCTTCAGCTCGGTGCCGCTCGGCTACAGCCAGGCGCTGCACAGCTACGACGGCTCCGACAGCGCGTGGGCGCCGGGCGACTCCGGCCGCTTCGGCGGCGGTCCCGGCGAGGGCGGCCGCGGCGGCCCGGGC
>DATFPD010000527.1:0-3720 GCA_035265005.1 Gemmatimonadaceae bacterium
TGCACGCCCTGCATCGCGGGGATCGGCTACGCGTTTCCGGGAGCCTCGCGCACGCTGCGCGAGCTGCACGCGCGCGGCGAGCTGGAGAGCGACCCCGCGCTGCTCGAGCGCTTCGGCTTCGACCGCGTGCACGTGGCGGAGGAAGAGACGCCCTTCGACCTGGCGCTCGACGCCGCGCGCCGACTGCTCGCCGACAACGCCGTAGACCCGGAGAGCGTGGGGCTGCTCATCTGGAGCGGCGCGCCGGGCACCGTGGCGTTCTCCACCGCCGCCGACGCCGAGCGGGGCGCGCTGGCCCTCACGACGATGGACCGGTTCAAGTACCCGGCGACTCGGCTCCAGTACGAGCTGGGCCTGACGAACGCCAGCGTCTTCGCGCTCGACCAGCTCGCCTGCACGACGCTGCTCGCCGCCGTGCGCGTGGCGCGCGCGATGTGTCTGGCCGAGGGGATCGAGCGGGTGCTGTGCGTGTCGTCCGAGTTCTTCCCGGCGCGCGCCGGCCGCGAGGCGATCTGGAACGCGACCTCCGACGCCGCGTGCGCGGTGCTGGTCGAGCGCGACGGGGCGCGCAACCGGATCGCCGGCGCGGCGACGGTCACCAAGGGCTACTACTGGGACCACCAGGCGATGCGAGACGAGGTCGTCGCCTCGTACTTCCCGACGGCGCGCCACGCGATCGACCGCGCGGTGGCCGAGGCGGGGTGGCGGCGCGAGGACGTGTCGTGGGTGATCCCGCACAACGTGAGCGCGCGGAGCTGGGAGATCCTTCTCAGGCTCGCCGCGCTGCCGAACGCGCGACTCTGGACGGCGAACATCGCCCGCCGGGGCCACACGCTGGCCGGCGACAGCTTCATCAACCTCCGCGACGCGCTGTGCGCGGGCGACGTGGGGCCGGGTGAGCGCGTGCTGCTCTTCTCCTACGGCTTCGGCGCGCACTGGACGGCGATGGCGGTGGAGACGTGAGCAGCGACGTGCGAGCCCGTCATCCTGAGCGAGGGTGCGGAGCACCCGAGTCGAAGGATCTGGTCGACTCCGGTAGATCCTTCGACTCGCGCTGCGCGCTCGCTCAGGATGACAGCGCGGACCAATCCAAGCCTCGATGACTCCCATGCGCAGCACCCCAGATACGCTTCTACTCACGGGCGCCACGGGCCTCCTCGGCGCCCTCGCGGTGCGCCGCCTGCTGGCGACGCGGCCCGACATCTCCGTCGTGGTCCTCGTGCGCGACTCGGGGCGCTGGGGGAGGCTGGCGTTAGGCGCGGACCCGCGCGTGGTGGCGGTGGTGGGAGACGTGACCCGCCCCGGGCTGGGACTGCACCCGGACGCACGGCGGTGGCTGGCCGGGGAAGTCACGGCGGTGCTGCACCTGGCGGCGGACACCACCTTCTCGCGGCCGCTTCCCGAGGCGCGGGCGGTGAACACCGAGGGGACGCGGAACCTGCTGGAGCTGGCGGCCGGGTGGCCGGGGGTGCGGCGCTTCGCGTACGTGAGCACCGCGTTCGTGGCCGGCCGGCGCACGGGAGCGATCGCCGAGGGCGCGGGCGAGGACCTGGGCGCGGGGTGGGTGAACGGGTACGAGCAGTCGAAGGCGGAGGCGGAGCGGCTGGTGCGCGCCTCGGCCGGCGATTGGGTGGTGCTGCGCCCGAGCACCGTCGTCTGCGACTCCGCCGACAGCGGCCTGGTGACGCAGCAGAACGCGGTGCACCGCGCGCTCCGGCTCTACTACGGCGGACTCGCCTCGATGATGCCCTCCGCCGAGGGTTCGGCGCTCGACGTGGTGCCGGCCGACTACGTGGCGGACGCGGTCGCCGAGCTGGCGCTGCGGCCGGAGCTCGCGGGCGAGACGCTCCACCTGTGCGCGGGGGCCGGCGCGATGCCGCTCGTCGCGCTGCTCGACGAGACCTACGAGCAGTGGGCGCGCGCCGAGGCGTGGCGGCGGCGGGCGATCCCGCGGCCGGCGCTCACCGACCTCGAGACGTACCGGCTGTTCGAGCGCGCGGTGGAGGAGACGGGGGACGCGCGCCTCCGCCGGGTGACGCAGTCGCTGTCGCACTTCATCCCGCAGCTCGCGCTGCCGAAGCGCTTCGAGACGGCGCGCGCCGACGGCTTTCTGGGTCGCGCGGCGCCGCCGGTGCGCGCGTACTGGGGGCGCATGGTGGCGCAGCTGCTCTCGCGGCGCGCGCCCGAGGAGGCGGCCGCGTGAGCGAGACCATGACGCCTGGAGCCGCCGGCTCGTTCGAGGCACGCATGGTGGCGTGGCTCAACGCCCGCTTCGCGCGCCCGGGGATGCCGCGCATCGAGGCCGACTCGCCGCTGTTCGCGGGGCGGCTGATCGACTCGATCCGCATCCTGGAGCTGATCGCGTGGACCGAGCGGGCGATCGGGCACGAGATCCGGGACGTGGAGATCCGCATGGACAACTTCCGCAGCGTGGCGCGGATCGCGGAGGTGTTCGCGAACGGCGCGGGACGGGGGATGCGGGACGCGGGACGCGCGGGGCGAGCCGATGCCGACGTCGCGACCACCGACATCGACGACGTGCTGGTCGAGGGAGGTGCCGAGTGACGACGCGACTGACGTCGGAGCAGGTGGTGCGCGGGCTGCGGGCGCGCGGGGAGCTGTGGGAGGCGGGGCCGGGGCTCGTGGGGCTGCGCGGCGAGGCGCTGGAGCTCTCGCGCGAGATGGAGCGCGGGCTGCTGCTCGCGGCGGCGGGCTCGGGCGAGGGGTGCGAGGAGTGGCGCGTGCCGCCGGCGATCGGGCTCGACGTGCTCGCGCGGTCGGGGTACTTCGCCTCGTTCCCGCAGTGGCTCACGGCGGCCGCGCACCTGAGCGACGACCCGGCGGTGCTGGAGGGCGTGGCGGCGAGCGCGGACCCGGCGTCGGCGGCGCGGGCGGCGCTGGCCCCGGCGGACGCGGCGCTGCCGCCGGCGGTGTGCTACCACGTGTACGCCGCGCTCGCCGGCCGCACGCTGGGCGACGCGCCGGCCGTGGTCACGGCGCAGTGCACCTGCTGGCGGCACGAGGGGGCGCGGCTCCGCCCGCTGGCGCGCGGCTGGGCGTTCACGATGCGCGAGGCGGTGTGCGTCGGCGGCGAGCGCGACGTGCGGCGGTTCGCCGACCTCGGCGCGGCGCGCGCCCGGGCGTTCGCCGAGTCGTTAGGCCTGCGGGCGCGGCTGGCTGCGGCCGAGGACCCGTTCTTCGCGCCCACCGCGCGCGGGCGGGCGCTGCTCCAGCGCGTGAAGGCGCTCAAGCACGAGCTGCTGCTGCCGGTGGGCGGCGGCGAGGAGATCGCGGCCGCGTCCGTCAACCTGCACGAGACGTTCTTCGGCGAGGCGTTCGACATCCGGCTGCCCGGCGGCGGGCCGGCGTCGGGCGCCTGCGTGGCGTTCGGCGCCGAGCGCTGGCTGCTGGCCTTCCTGTGCGCGCACGGGCTGGACGCGCGGGAGTGGCCCAACGTCGGGACTCGGCACTCGGCCATCGGGACTCGGCGCGGCGAGGTCATCTCGCGTCCCGACGCGCCCGCCGTCGGCGGGCACCCGCGCGTCCCGACGCACGCACTCCCTCTCTCGAGCGATTGATCCATGGCGACGACACTACAGGAGCTCACTCCGCAGCGGCTCTACGCGCGGCACGCGGCGGCGGCGGACCGGGGCGGCTGGTCGGTGGAGCGGGACGTCCGGTGGCGGGACGTGGACCGGGCCCGCGCGCTGGCGCAGCCGG
>DATFPD010000528.1:0-4178 GCA_035265005.1 Gemmatimonadaceae bacterium
CCGGCCGTCCGCCCGCACGACGCGTTCTTCATCTCCTCGCTCACGCTCGGCGCCGCGTCGGGCAGCGGCAGCGTCCCCCCGGCCGAGATCTCGACGAGCCCGACGTCGTTCCTGGCGCGCACCATCGTCAGGCTGCCGGACGTCGTGCCGTCGCCGAGCTGGCCGTCGGCGTTGATCCCCCAGCACCAGAGCGAGCCGCTCGACTCCAGCCCGCAGCTGTGGCCGCCGCCCACGCGCAGCAGCGTGAAGGTGTGGCCGCCCAGGACCGCGGCCGGCGTCGTCACGTCCTGCGGCGGCGCGCCGTTGCCGATCTGCCAGACGTTGTTGTCGCCCCAGCAGTACGCCGCGCCGCCCGTCGTCAGGCCGCAGCTGTGGTAGCCGCCGGTGTGCACCTCGCGGAAGGCGAGCTGGGTCGCCACCGCGGTCGGTACCAGGCGGTCGGCGACGCCGCCCTGCTGGTTGCCGTACGTGCCGTCCCCCACCTGCCCGTCGCCGTTGTACCCCCGGCAGTACGGATGGCCGTCCGGCGTGAGCGCGCACGTGTGGCTGCCGCCGGCGTCCACCGTCGAGAACAGCACCTCCGCCGCCGCCAGTGTGGGCACGGCGCGGTTGGTCTGCGTCCCGTCGCCCAGCCGGCCGCTGCTGTTGTTGCCCCAGCAGTACATGGGGCCGGGCTCGCCGGCGGCGAGCAGCCCCACGCCGCAGCTGTGCTGGTCGCCGGCGTCCAGCCACTGGAAGCGCAGCCCGCCGGCGACCGCGGTCGGCCGCCTGAGCTGGCCGCGGCCGCTCGTCCCCTCCCCCAGCTTCCCGTAGAAGGTGCTCCCCCAGCAGTAGGCGACGCCGGTGTTCGTCAGCGCGCACGTGTGCTCGGCGCCGGCGGTGATCGAGACGAAGGTGAGCCCGTCGGCGACCGGGGTCGGGACGGCGCGGTCGGTGAAGGTGCCGTCGCCGAGCTGCCCCTCGCCGTTGGCCCCCCAGCAGTAGGCGGCCCCCGCCGCGTCGAGCGCGCACGTGTGGGCGTTGCCGCCGGCCACCACCGTCCACGCGCTGCCGCCCGGCCGCCGGGCGAAGACGCGCACCGAGTCCACGACGCCGTTGGCGGTGCCGGCGTAGACCCACGCGCCCGCGAACGGGGCGCTGTTGCCGCTCCCCGCCTTCACGAACCCGGTCGGCGTCAGGCTCGCGGACTGGTCGTCCACCGACAGCCGGATGCGTGCGGTCGGCACCGCGCTCCCGTCCGCGCGCCTCGCCACCGCCCGGATGCGCACGCTGTCGCCGAGCGTGAAGCTGGTGTCGACCGGCGCCAGCTCGATCGAGTCCACGACCACGTCGGCGCCGGCGTAGCTGAGCGCGACCTCCACCGGGGCGACCGGCTCCCCGCCGCCGCCGGTCGCGCCGCCGCGCTCCACCGTCACGACCTCCTCGCCGCGGAAGACGGTGTCCGCGGGCGAGGCGGCGTCGGTCGCCGCAACGCGCACGACGAACCACCCGCTCGGCTCGACGAGCGGCACCTCCAGGCCGACCGACACCGACGCCGCGCCGCCGAAGCGCACGACCCGGTTCGCCAGCTCGCCGCCGGCCGCGGAGCCGGGGCCGGGGAACGGGAGCACGGTCACGCGCACCGCGTCGAGCGGGAGGGGCACACGGAAGAGGAGCCCTCTTCCGCTCGGATCTGTTGAACGGCATTGAACCGCGGAGGACGCGGAGGACGCAAAGGAGGGCACACGGGAGGAGTCCCTCTACCGGGACGATCCGTGACGGGCCCGAAAGGGGTCGCGGCCGCAGGGTCCTCCCGGGCTCTTCGGCACCGCGTCCCGAGGGAGGGCAGCCGTCGGTGTGCCCTCCTCCGCGTCCTCCGCGCCCTCCGCGGTTCAATCGTTCTTCGGCAAAGCCGACCGGCAGAGGGCGGCTCTCCAGTGTGCCCCTCCTCTGTGTTCTCTGTGCCTCGGTGGTCGATTATTTCTATCCGCGTGCCGCGGAGACTGCCTGACGCGGGCTGCACGACGGTGAACGTCGTCTCGCCCGACACGCCGCTCACCTGGAAGCGGTACATCGCGTCGTCGGCTGTCGTGTCGCCCACCGCGTAGCGCACGCTGTCGGTGGGCCGCGTGAGCGACTGCACCAGGAGCGTTCGCGCGTGGGAGACCTCCTATAGACGCAGAGGTTGGGGAAGGATTCTCACGGGACGCGCCGTGCAGGAGATGCGCAGCGAGGAATGTCACCGAGAGCGCGACGGGGGACGGGGATGAACCGCTTCCGCTGCAGCCTGCCCTGAGCGCAGCGGATGACGGTGCTACCGCTGGAGCAGTTGCCGCCTGGCTGTTCACCACGGAGCCCGCGGAGGGCCGCGGCGGAGCACGTCAGCGCCATCCGTCGTCATCCCCGCGCGCCGTCATTCCCGCGCGTCCGTCATCCTCGCGCGCCCGTCATCCCCGCGGAAGCGGGGATCCAGGGTCGTGGTCTGGATCCCCGCTTCCGCGGGGATGACGAGCCCTGGGTCCCCGCGTTCGCGGGGATGACGGGCTGAGGGGCGCCGCGGCCCGATCGACTCCTTTCGTGCCTCGGCGCCCCGCCCCTACTGCAACCGCCCCGCGATCGTGCGCGGCGCCGATAAGCCTCCCGCCGCGGGTGGCGCCGGGTCGGTCACCCGCTGCGGTGTAGTATACGATGACCCGCTCGGGACGCCGTTCCCGAGCTGGCCGTTGGTGCTGGCGCCCCAGCAGTAGGCCTCGCCGGAGAACGACGTCTGACTGAACGCGGCCACCGCGCAGGTGGCCTCGGCGCCGGCGTCAATAATTGCCAGGACGCGCCCGGCGGGAATGCCGCTCCCACCGCGCACCACCTGCACCATCGCCGAGCTGTTGGTGACGCCGTTGTTCCCGAGCTGACCGCGGTTGTTCCGGCCCCAGCACCACATCTCCTGGTTGATGTCGACGGCGCAGGCGTGCGTGCCGCCGACGGCGAGCGAGAGGAATCGCGACGCGGCCGACTGCGGGGCGACCAGCAACGGCCTGGGGTTCGGCCCGGTGTTCGCCGTCGCGCCGAGCTGCCCGAAGTCGTTCCGCCCCCAGCAGTAGATGAGGCCGGACGCCACGGGGGTGGTGCTCATGAGCGCCGTCCCGCACGCGAACTCGGCGCCGACCCGCACCGTCCGCCAGATCACCGCGGGCACGCCGACGACAGGAGTCTGCTGCGGCACCTCGAACAGCTGGGTGCCCGTTACCTGCGCGCCGTTGCCGAGCTGGCCGCGACCGCTGCTCCCCCAGCAGTAGATGCGGCCGGGCCCGGTGATTCCGCAGGCGCTGTTCAGCCCCGCGCTGACGAAGGTGAACTTGATGCCGGCCGCGTCCCCGTTCCGGGTGCCGATCACCGGCTGCGGCGTCGCGCTGCCGTTAGGCGCTGCGGTCGCCCCCATCGGCGCGCCCCGCCCCCAGCAGTAGGTGGTCTGGTCGGTGGCCGAGATCCCGCAGGTGAAGCCCTGGCCGCCCGCTACGTAGGTGAAGGTGAAGCCGGGGATGTCCACCAGCGTAGTCTGCTGCCCGGTGCCGCCGGTGCCGAGCTGCCCTTCCGCACCGCGGCCGGCGCAGAAGCCGACCCCCGTGCTCGACACGCCGCACGAGTGCGCGTCACCCAGCTCGCCCGACCGCTGCTGCGGGTTCAGGCTGAACAGCCGGTTGCCCGCGACCGGGACCGGAACCATGCTGGCAGTGCTGCCGCCGTTGCCGAGCTGGCCCTCGCCGTTGTCGCCCCAGCAGTAGCCGCGCCCGTTCATTGCCACGCCGCAGGCGTGGAAGCCCAGGGTGGCGTTGCCGGTCTGCGGATCGAGGGCCGCACTCCCCAGCCCCATGTACGCCCACCGCATCGTCACCGTCGTGCCCGGCGACGAGTACGACTGGAAGTTAGCGTTGCTGCTCGACGTCATGACGCCGGTGCCGATGTTCACCGCCTTCACGTAGACAGTGACCCGGCTGGCGCCGCCGGCCGCGCCCGCGGTGGGCAGGGTGATCGTGTTGTTGGCGATCTGCGCGCTGTTCGCGCCGCCCGTCCACAGCTCGAGCTGCTGCGGCAGGTTCATCACGAACGACTGCGCCGCGGTGAGAGTCCGCTCGAAGCTCCCCGACGGGTCGAACGGCGCGAAGGTGACCGCGACGCTGTCGCCGAGCGCGATCGCCGACGGG
>DATFPD010000529.1:0-6840 GCA_035265005.1 Gemmatimonadaceae bacterium
CGCCGAGCTCGGACAGGTAGTTGCCCGAGACGAGCAGCCCGTGCGCGCTCTGGGCCGCGCCGCCCCCGCCGGGGGCCACGTCCATCCCCACCGAGGTCTCGCCCCACACCAGCACGTCGGCCACCGACCGCGCGCCATCGCGGTAGTCCACGTACGTCGGGTAGGACACGGCGAACATTCCGTCGCCCTTGTACACCTCGACGACGCGCTCCGGGTCGGCCACCGCCGGCGGCCGCAGGATCACGCCGCGCACGAACCCGAACGCCGTCGTGGTTGCGCCCACGCCCACGCCCACCGACAGCACGGCCACCAGCGTGAACACCGGCGACCGCCGGAGCTGCCGGAGGGCGAACTTGAGGTCCTGCAGCAATGCGTCCATTTGGGTTCCGTGGGAGGGATCGCAGCACGCAGCACGCAGCCGTCATTCGTGCCTCAGCGCCACCATCGGGTCCACGCGCGCCGCGCGGCGGGCGGGGACGAGCGTGGCGAGCAGGGCGACCACGGCCAGAATCACGGGCGTGCCGGCGAAGACGAGCGGGTCGGTGGGGCTGACGCCGTAGAGCAGGCTCTGGAGCAGCCGGCCGGCGCCGAGCGCGAGTGCGAGGCCCAGCACCATGCCTAACGCGACCAGGCGCATGCTCTCGGCCAGCACCAGGCGCAGCACCTCGCGGCGGCCGGCGCCGAGCGCGGCGCGGATGCCGATCTCCCGCGTCCGCTGCGCCACGGCGTAGGACGTCACGCCGTAGATGCCGACCGTCGCCAGCACCAGCGCCAGCAGGCCGAACGTGCCGAGGAAGCCGGCGCCGGCGCGCGCCGGGAGCAGGGAGAGCTGCATGTCCTCCTCGACCGTCTTCACCTCGACCGGCGGGAGCCGCGGCTCCATCTCCTTCACTAGGTCGCGTGCCGCCGCGCGCACCGCCGCCAGGCCGCTCCCCGGCGCCCGCAGCTGGAGCACCATCTCGCGGCGCACGCTCTGGCCGAACGGCACGTACATGAACGAGCGCGGGCTCTCGCCGAGCGTGACGAACTTGCTGTCGCGCGCGATGCCGACGACGGTGACCCACGGCCCCTCCGGGCCCGACCAGCTCAGCCGCCGCCCGATGACGGCGCCGGGCTGGACGTCCGGCCACATGCGGCGCGCCGCGGCCTCGCTCAGCACCGCGACCTGCGGGGCGCCCTCGACGTCCTGGTCGCCGAATTCCCGCCCGCGCATCAGCGGGATGCCCATCGCCGCGAGGTAGCCCGGGCTCACCACGTTGAAGTACACGCCCGGGCGCTGCTGCACCGGCACCGACTCGGCGCCCTCCAGCACCAGCCGCATCTCCATGTTCGAGCCGGAGAGCGGGACCAGCGCCGCCAGCGCCGCCGCCCGCACGCCCGGCAGCTCGCGGGCGCGCCGCAGCAGCTCGGTGTAGAACGCCGACTGGCGCGACTCGTCGTAGCGCAGCGTCCCCAGGTCGAGCGACGCGTCGTAGAGGCCGCGCGTGTCGAAGCCCGGGTCGATCAGGTGCGCGTTCGCCAGGCTGCGCAGGAAGAGCGTGGAGCCGGTGAGCAGCACCAGCGACAGGGTCACCTGCGCCACCACGAGCGCGCTGCGGAGGCGCGAGCGCCGGTAGCCGCCGACCGTCGCGTCGTCGCGCAGCGCCGGGATCACGTCGGGGCTCGACGCCTGGAGCGCCGGCGCGAGCCCGAACAGCACGCCGGTCAGTAGGCAGAGCGCGGTCGTGAACGCCAGGACGCGGCCGTCCGGCGTCAGGTGCAGCTCGAACGGCTCGGTGTTGGGAATCATGCGCGGCAGCGCGTCGGTCGCCCACATCGCCACCACCAGCCCCAGCCCGCCGCCGACCAGCGCCAGCAGCACGCTCTCGGTGAGCAGCTGCCTGACGATGCTCCACCGGGAGGCGCCGAGCGCGAGGCGGATCCCCACCTCGCGGCGCCGCGTCGTGGCGCGCGCGAGCAGGAGGTTGGCGACGTTGGCGCAGGCCACGAGCAGCACCAGCCCCACCACCACCATCAGGAACGCCGACATCAGCGCCGCCGGCTGCCGGACCTCGGCGTTGATCCCGCGCGCGTGGTCCACGCGCACGGACATCCGGGCGTAGCGCGCGGTGTCCGTCGCCCTGAGCTGCGACATCAGCGTCTGGAGCTCGGCGTTCGCCTGCGCCGACGACACGCCGGGCTTGAGCCGCGCGGTGACGTAGAGGCTGCCGCCGAAGTCGCGCGGCTCCTGCCCCAGCAGCGCCTTCGACTCGCCGAGCGGCACGAAGAAGTCCGGGCGCCAGCCGAAGACCGAGCTGGTGAACCCTTCCGCCGCCACGCCCACGACGGTGAACGCCGAGCCGTTGAGCCGCAGCGTCTGCCCCACCATCGACGGGTCGCCCCCGAACCGGGACTTCCAGAAGCGGTGGGTGAGGACGACCGGCGGGACCGCGCCCGGCTCGTCGCGCTCGCCGGCGAACGCACGCCCGAGCGCCGTCGGCAGCCCGATCGCCGGGAAGAAGTCGGCGCTCACCATCGACGCCGCCACGCGCTCCGTCTGCCCGCCCGACTCGAGCCCGACGTACGAGGTGCGCTCCCCTATGAAGTGCGAGAAGACGCCGTTCCGCTCCTTGAAGTACCCGTAGTCGTGGAAGTCGAACGGGCTGTGATGCCGGGTGTACACGCGCACCAGCTCACCCGGCCGCTCCGCCCGCGGCGCCTGGAACAGGAAGGCGTTCGCGACGCTGAAGATCGTCGTGTTCGCGCCGATGCCGAGCGCCAGCGAGAGCACGGCGACCAGCGTGAACCCCGGTGAGCGGCGGAGCGCGCGGAGGGTGTACCTCAGATCGCGGAGAAACGCGTCCATTGGGGGGGAGGGCAGAGGGTGAGGTGCGTGCGGAGCTTGCCCTGAGCGAAGCGAAGGGCAAGCTCCGCACGCAGGACGCAACAGGATTCAGTCACTCGCTTCTCAGCGCCGCGCTCGGCGCCACGGCGGCGGCGCGGCGTGCGGGGAGCCAGCTCGCGAGCGCGGCGACGGTGAGCAGGAGCAGCGGGACGCCGAGGAAGGTGACCGGGTCGGCGGGGCCGACGCCGTAGAGGACGCGCGACAGCGCGGCGGTGGCGGCGAGGGCGAGCGCGAGGCCGGCGGCCGCGCCCGTGAGCGTGACCCGCAGTCCCTCGCCCACCACGAGCCGCCGCACGTCGGCCGGCCGGGCGCCGAGCGCCATTCGCACGCCGATCTCGCGCGTGCGCCCCGAGACCACGTAGGACATCACGCCGTAGAGTCCCACGCTCGCCAGCAGCAGCGCCAGCCCGCCGAAGACGCCGAGGAAGATCGACCCGACCTGGCGCGGCTTGAGCGCCTCCCAGCGGATTTGCGCCAGCGTCAGCACGGTCACCGGGACGGCCGGGTCGGCCGAGCGGGCGAGCGCGCGTACGGCGCCCGCGGAGCGCGCCGGATCGCCGTCGGTGCGGACGATGAGCGCGAGCTGGGTGCTGCCGCTCTGCGAGGCGGGCATGTAGAAGAACGGCGTCGGCGCCTCGTCGACGTCGAAGTACTTGGCGTCGCGCGCCACGCCCACGACCTCCGTGGTCGGCCCGCCGGCGCCCCACAGGCGCACGCGCTTGCCGACCACCGCGTCGGGCGCGACCCCCGGCCAGTAGTGCCGAGCGAACGACTCGTTCACCACGACCGCCGTCGGCGCCCGCTCCCCGCCGTCCGGCGACGGGCGCTCGCGCGCGTCGAACTCGCGGCCGCGCACCAGCGGCAGCCCGGCCGCGCGGAAGTAGCCGGCGCCGACCGTGGCGAACGGCACCTCGGTGTCCTCGTTAGGTGCGAGCTGGTAGCCCAAGACCTCGACGTGCCGGCGCGCGCGCCCGCCGCCGAGCGGCGACGACTGGGTGGCCGCGACGGCGCGCACGCCGGGCAGCGCGGCGATTCGCTCGGCCAGCAGCTCGTTGTACTCGCGCTCGCGAGCCGCCGGGTACCCCGCCGACCCGACGTCCGGGCGCACCACCAGCAGCCGGTCGGCGTCGAAACCGGGGTTGGCGCGGTGCAGCTCGAGCAGGCTGCGCAGGAGCAGGCTCGTGGCGGCCAGCAGAATGACCGAGAACGCCATCTGCACCGCCACCAGCGCGTTGCGGAGTCGCGACCGCCGGTACCCGGCCTGCCCGCCGCCCTCCTTGAGCGAGCCCACGATGTCCGGGCGCGTGGCCTGGAGCGCCGGCGCCAGCCCGAACGCAACGCCGGTCGCGATGGACGCCAGCGCGGTGAACGCGAGCACGCTCGCGTCGGGCGTCAGGTCCAGCGGCATGGCCGGCAGCAGCGCCGAGAGCTCGACGCCCCACAGCGTGAGCAGCAGCCCGACGCCGCCGCCCAGCGCGCCCAGGAGCACGCTCTCGACCAGCAGCAGCCGCACCACCCGCGCGCGGCCCGCGCCTAGCGAGAGCCGGATCGCGATCTCGCGGCCGCGCCGCGCGGCCCGCGCCAGCATGAGGTTGGCGACGTTCGCGCAGGCGATCAGCAGCACCAGCCCGGTCACCGCCATCAGCCCGGCGAAGGCCGTCAGCACCGGCGACTGCCGCTCGGCGGCGCCGATCAGCCGCGCCGCGGGGGTGAGCGTGTGCGCGCGGTTCGCGCTCTCCTGCGGGTACTCGTCGCCGAGCTGGCGCCCGACGGCGCTCACCGCCATCCGCGCGCGGTCGAGGGTGACGCCCGGGCGCAGACGGCCGACGACGTCCATCCACCGGCTCCCGCGCTTGCGCAGCCGCTGCGAGCCCGGCCGCGTCGCGTCGATCATCGACATCGGCACGTACACGTCCGCGGGGCGCTCCATCGTCGAGCCCTTGAAGCGCTCGGGGGTCACGCCCACGATCGTGACTGGTACCCGGTCCAGCGTGACCGTCGTGCCGAGCACCGCCGGGTCGGCGCCGAAGTGCCGCGTCCAGAAGGCGTGACTCAGCACCGCGACCGCCCCCGCGCCGGCGGCGCGGTCGTCCTCCGGTAAGAAGAAGCGCCCCAGCGCCGGCCGAACGCCGAGCACGGAGAAGTACTCGCCGGTCGCGAACAGGCCGTTGACGACCTCCACCTCCCCGCCGCGACCGAGGCGGAGCGAGTTGCCGGAGTAGCCGGCGAGCCCGGAGAACAGCTCGCCGGTACGAGCGCGAAGGTCGACGAAGTCGGGGTACGAGGAGCGGCCGAACAGCCGGTCGCTCACCCCGTGCGCCGACCACTCGCTCGTGTACAGCCTGACGAGGCGCTCCGGCTCGGGAACCGGGAGGGTGCGGATCAGCGCCGCGTTGACGACGCTGAAGGTCGCCGTGTTGGCGCCGATGCCGAGTCCGAGACAGAGCACGGCGACCAGCGTGAAGCCGGGGCTCCGGGCGAGCCCGCGCACGGCGTACCGAATGTCCTGGTAGAGGGAGTCCACGGGGGGAGGACTGAGGACGGGAGGCGGGACGTGCGGGCGGTACAGACGGGTCAGGTAGAGGGAAGGGGCGTGCCAGAATCGAACTGCCGGCAACCGCTTGAGCCGTGGCGGTTTAGCTGAATATGCACTTTCCGCGTGGCCGCCGCGCCGGGCCGTGGCTGGGAACGCGAATCCCAATATCGCACACCTGGGTACGTGCCGCGCGACGCTTCGCGCGTGTCATTCCTCGCTGCGTGCGGCTCGCGCCGTGCTCATCGGAATGACGCGACGCTTCCTGCAGCGGCGCGCATTTCACGTCCCGCATCCCGCATCCCGCATCCCTCAAATGCGCGCCGTCATAATCACACGCCCCGGCGGTCCCGACGTGCTCGAGCTTCGCGACGTCCCGCCGCCGACGCCGGATTCCACTGAGGTCCTCGTACGGGTGCGCGCGTCGGCGCTCAATCGCGCGGACCTCCTGCAGCGCGAGGGGCGCTACCCGCCGCCGCCCGACGCGCCGGCCGACATCCCCGGGATCGAGTTCGCCGGCGAGGTGGACGCCGTGGGCGCGCGGGTGCAGCTCTGGCGCCCGGGCCAGCGCGTCTACGGAATCGCCGGCGGCGGCGCGCACGCCGAGCTGCTGGTCGCGCACGAGCGCGCGGTGGCCGAGGTGCCCGCGGGGCTGGAGTGGGTGGAAGCGGGTGCCGTCCCCGAGGCCTTCATCACCGCGCACGACGCGCTGGTGACGCAGGCGTCGGTTCGCCCCGGCGAGCGCGTGCTGGTGCATGCCGCCGGGAGCGGCGTCGGGCTGGCGGCGATCCAGCTCGTGCGTGCGCTCGGCGCGATCCCGTTCGGCACGGCTCGCACGGCGGACAAGGTGGAGCGCGCCCGCGAGTACGGGCTCGAGGACGGTGCCGCGCTCCCCGACGGGGTGGATCCGCTCGCCCAGCACGTGCAGCGATGGACCGGCGGGCGCGGCGTGGACGTGGTGCTGGACCTCGTGGGCGGCCCCTACGTGGAGCCGAGCGTCGCTGCGCTCGCCCCGCGCGGCCGACTCGTGCTCATCGGCACCGTGGCGGGGCGGACGGCGAGCCTCCCGCTCCACCTCGCCCTCTCGCGCCGCCTGACGATTCGCGGCACGGTGCTCCGCGCCCGCCCGCTCGAGGAGAAGATCGCTGCCACGCGCCTCTTCGCGGCCGAGGTCGGCCCCCTGCTCGCGCGCCGCGCCGTCCGCCCGGTGCTCGACTCCCACTTCCCGCTCGCCGAGGTCCGCGCCGCGCACGAGCGGCTGGAGAGCAACGCGACCTTTGGGAAGGTGGGACTGGCATTGTAAGGCGGTGCGAGGTGCGAGGTGCGAGATGCGAGAGGGGCCCCGGGAGGCGACTACTTGCCTCCCGGGGCCCCTCTCGCATCTCGCACCTCGCACCTCGCACTCGTCTCTTACACTCTCGCC
>DATFPD010000530.1:0-32452 GCA_035265005.1 Gemmatimonadaceae bacterium
CTTGCCGAGCCGCTCGACGACCTGATCGCGCGA
This sequence comes from Gemmatimonadaceae bacterium, assembly GCA_035265005.1. GTDB lineage: Bacteria > Gemmatimonadota > Gemmatimonadetes > Gemmatimonadales > Gemmatimonadaceae > DATFPD01. The sequence continues at coordinate 34 of DATFPD010000530.1, forward strand.
CATGCCCGGGTCGACGACCGCCTGCGACCGTGCCGGCAGGGTGGCGGCGCCCAGAATCGTGAGTGCGAGAACCAGCCGACGCATAGAGCCTCCTGACTTCAGCTTCGAGAAAGATAGCGCGAGGCGCGGAGCGAGCGCTCGATCGATCAGGCTCCTACCCGGGCCAGCAGCGACTCGAACAGGGCCAGCCCGTCCGTGGAGCCAAGGACGGCGTCCACCGCGCGCTCGGGGTGCGGCATCATGCCGAGCACGTTGCCCCGCTCGCTGACGAGACCCGCGATGTTGCGCATGGAGCCGTTCGGATTCGCGGCCTCCGTGGGCTCCCCGGCGGCGTTCACGTAGCGGAACGCGACCTGGCCGTTGGACTCCAGGCGGTCGAGCAGCGCGTCGTCGCCGGTGAAGCGGCCCTCGCCGTGGGCGATCGGCAGCCGGAGGATCTGCCCCTGCTCGTAGCCGCTGGTGAAGATCGTGCCCGCGTTCTCGACGCGGACGCGCACCTGCTCGCAGATGAAGCACTGCTCGACGTTGCGCAGCAGCGCGCCCGGGAGCAGCCCGGCCTCGCAGAGAATCTGGAAGCCGTTGCAGATGCCGAGCACCGGGCCGCCGCGCTCGGCGTGCGCCGCGACCTCGCGCATGATCGGGCTGAAGCGCGCGATCGCGCCCGCGCGCAGGTAGTCGCCGTAGGAGAAGCCGCCGGGAAGGAGCACGACGTCGGCGCCCTGAAGGTCGTGGTCCTTGTGCCAGAGGAACACCGCCTCCTCGCCCAGCGCGTCGGCGGCGGCGTGGAAGGCGTCCTCGTCGCAGTTGGAGCCGGGGAACCGGACGATGCCGAACCTCATCAGCGCACCCCCGCTGCGGCGTTCGCCGCGTCAGGCGACCGCGCCGGCGCGCCGGGGGAGGCCGGCTGCGCGGCGACGGACGCGATCTCGAAGTCCTCGGTGACCGGGTTGGCGAGCAGCCGCTCGCACATGGCGCGCGCCGCGCGATCCGCCTCGTCGCGGTCGGCCGCGTCGACGTCGATCACCACGTGGCGCCCGACGCGCACCTCGCGCACGGCGGCGAACCCGAGCGTGTGCAGCGCGTCCGCGACCGCCTTCCCCTGCGGGTCGAGAATGCCTCGGCGCGGCACGATGTGTACGGCAACGCGAAATCGGCTCATTCGTCGGAGTCGTCGGAGTAAGGAGACGAGCTGGGGCCGCCGTCGCCAGGGCGGTCGCCGCCGCGGTCGCCGCCGCGGTCGTTCCCCGGGCGGTCGCCGCGCGGGCGTCGGCGCCGGCGGCGCTTCTTGTGGCCGGGCGCCGTGGGCGGACCCTCGAGCCCGTGCTCCTCCACCAGCACCGGCGAGATCGCGGGCGGCGCGAGCGGCGTCGTGCGCGCCGTGACGTCCACGCCGGACGGGGCGCTGTGTCGGTGCGGGCGGGCACTCGGCACGCGCGGGGGCACGAGCGGCTCGTCGGGGTCCTCCTCCTCACCGAGGAAGTCCTCGTCGGGCCCCTGGTCGGTGAGCCCCGCGACAAAGGCGGCGAGCAGCCCGTACGCCACGTACATGACGCCGAGCGGGAAGAAGAACTCGCGCGGCAGCACGATCAGTCCGATCAGCATCGCCACCATCAGCACGATGCCGACGGTGCCGCGCACCGTGCGGAAGGTGAACGTCGGCCAGGCGGGGTAGGGGACGTTGCTCACCATGAGGAAGGCGAGCAGCAGCATCAGGAACCGGAGCACCTGGTGCCACGGCCACTCGCCGATGACCGTCTCGTTGTAGAGCTCGGTCTGGCTGAACCAGAAGTACGTCGCCAGCGTGCCGCCCGCGGCGGGGCTCGGCAGCCCCTGGAAGTGCGTCTTCTTGCGCCCGGCCGAGACGACGTTGAAGCGCGCCAGGCGGATGACGGCGCAGAGCGTGAAGATGAACGAGAAGATCCAGTCCCAGCCGTCGCGGTTGAGCACCGCGAAGTAGGCGATCATCGCCGGCGCGAGGCCGAACGAGATTCCGTCCACCAGCGAGTCCATCTCCTCGCCGAACCGGCTGCCGCTGCCGGTGGCGCGGGCCACTCGGCCGTCGAACATGTCCGCCACCGCTCCCAGCACCACCCAGCGTGCCGCGAGCTCGAACTGCCCGCGCGACGCCGAGACGATGGCGAAGATGCCGAAGAAGAGGTTGGCGGCGGTGAAGCCGTTGGGCAGCAGGACGACGGCCTGCCGGCGGTCCGGGAGGCGGAGCCTCGGGCGTCGGAGCGCCGTCACTGGGCCGGGAGCTCCGCGACCACCGTCGTGCCGGCGGTCGTCGTCTGGCCGAGCGTCACGCGCACCCTGGAGTCGGTCGGCACGAACACGTCCACACGCGACCCGAAGCGGATCAGTCCCATGCGCTCCCCCTGCTCAACGCGTTCGCCCTCGCGGCTGTAGGTGACGATGCGCCGCGCGATCAGTCCGGCGATCTGCCTAACTAGAATGCGGTAGCGCCCGGACTCGATCCCGACCGAGCGCTGCTCGTTCTCCAGGCTCGACGTCTCGCTGGAAGCGTTCATGAACTTGCCCGGGTTGTAGTGCACGTACTTGACGGTTCCGCTCACGGGGTACCGGTTGACGTGGACGTTGAAGACGTTCATGAAGATGGAGATCCGCTGGGCGCGGCCGTGGATGAACGCGGGCTCGTCCACCTCGGTGATCATCACGACCTTGCCGTCCGCGGGGGCGATCACGTACCGGTCGCCGCGGTCGCCGGTGCGGTCCGGGTCGCGAAAGAAGTACGCGATCCAGAGCGCGACGAGCGTGAGCAGGAAGGCGAGCAGCCACAGCCCCCACGACCGCCGGACCATCGCGACCGAGTACGCGCCGGCCGCCACGATCGCGGCGACGGAGATGAAGGCGAGCCCTTCGCGCGCAAAGTTCACGACGTTACGTCAACTCCGAGAGGTCGAGTGGTGAGCCGGTGATCCGGCGGTATGCTTCCAGGTACCGCTGACTCGTGGCCTCGACGACCTCGCGAGGCAGGGTGGGGGGCGGGGCGTTGCCGTCCCACCGGCCGGCGGTGCGCTCCCCGTCGAGATAGTCCCTCAGCGGCTGCTTGTCGAAGCTCGGCTGCGGTCGGCCGGGAGCGTAGCCGCCGGCCGGCCAGAAGCGCGAGCTGTCCGGCGTGAGCACCTCGTCGCAGAGCACGATGCGGCCCTCCCGTCGACCGAACTCGAGCTTCGTATCGGCAATCAAAATGCCGCGCTGCGCCGCGACGTCGCGTCCATGGCCATAGACTTGCCTCGTCAAACGCTCGAGCTCGCCAGCGGCCTCGTGGCCGACGGCCTCCCGCAGCCGCCCGATCGTGATGTTCTCGTCGTGGCCGGTCTCGGCCTTGGTCGCGGGACTGAAGATCGGCGGATCCAGGCGGCTCGACTCCTGGAGCCCGGCCGGCAGCGGCTCGCCCGCGAGCGTCCCCCGCTGGCGGTATTCCTTCCACGCCGAGCCCGACAGGTACCCCCGGATCACGCACTCCACCGGGAACACCTCGGCGCGCCGGCAGAGCATCGCCCGGCCGACCAGCTGCGAGCGGAAGTCGCGCAGTGCCGGCACCGCGCTCACGATCTCGTCCGCGTCGGCAGAGATCATGTGGTGCTCGACGCCCTGCCGCTCGAGATGGCGGAGCCACCACGCCGTCATCTGCGTGAGCACCGCGCCCTTGTACGAGACGGCCTCGCGCATCACCACGTCGAAGGCGCTGACGCGGTCGGTGGCGACGAGAAGCAGTCGGTCCGCGTCCACCTCGTAGACGTCCCGGACCTTGCCGCGCCTGAACGTCCGCAGCGGCAGCGTGCTCGTGGCGAGCGCCGTCATACGCGGATCTCCTCCATCTCGGCCTGAGCGCCCGCGGACGCCGAGCCGGAGAGGATCGGTCCTATTACCTCGTCCAGGAACTCGTCCACCTGCTCGGGCGCTCGGCCGATGAACCGCCGCGGCTCGGCGACGGCGCGCAGGTCGTCGAGCCCCACGCCGTACTCGGGGTCAGCCGCCAGGCGCTCCAGCATGTCGTTGCGTGCGGCGCCGTTCTTGAGCGCTCGCGCCGCCTCGATGCTGTGGCGGCGGATCACCTCGTGCGCCTCCTGGCGGTCGCGCCCCGCGCGCACGGCGCGAATGAGCAGCGCCTCGGTCGCCATGAACGGCAACTCGTCGGCCACCCTCCGGCGGATGCGCTCGGGGTGCACCTCGGGATCGGCGGTGATGTTGGCCACGAGGAGCAGGATCGCGTCGGCGGCGAGGAACGATTCGGGAATGACGAGTCTCCGGTTCGCGCTGTCGTCGAGAGTGCGCTCGAAGTACTGCACGGCGTGGGTCTGGTTGGCGTTCGGCTCCAGCGACATCACGAAGCGCGCGAGCCCGGCGATCCGCTCGGCGCGCATCGGGTTGCGCTTGTACGCCATCGCCGAGGAGCCGATCTGCTCGCGCTCGAACGGCTCCTCCAGCTCGCCGAACGCCTGGAGGACGCGCACGTCCGAGCTGAACTTGGCCGCGCTCGCCGCCACGCCGGCGACCACGCCGAGCACCTGCGCGTCCACCTTGCGGGTGTAGGTCTGCCCGCTCACCGGGATCGAGCGCGCGAACTCCATCTTCGCGGAGACCAGGCGGTCGAGGGCGCGGACCTTCTCGTGGTCGCCGTCGAACAGCTCGAGGAAGCTGGCCTGCGTGCCGGTGGTGCCCTTCACGCCGCGGAAGGGGAGCGTGGCGATCCGGTGGTCGATGTCCGCCAGGTCGAGGACGAAGTCCTGCATCCACAGGGTGGCGCGCTTGCCGACCGTGGTGAGCTGCGCCGGCTGGAGGTGCGTGTAGCCGAGCGCCGGCTCGTCGCGCCACTCGCGGGCGAAGGCGGCCAGCGCGCGCAGCACCGCCACGATCTTGCCGCGCAGCAGCTCCATCCCGCGCCGCATGAGAATGAGGTCGGCGTTGTCCGTCACGTACGCGCTGGTCGCGCCGAGGTGGATGATCCCCTTCGCCGCCGGGGCCGCGTCCCCGAACGCGTGCACGTGCGCCATCACGTCGTGGCGGAAGCGGCGCTCGTAGGCCGCGACGGCGGCGAAGTCGATGTCGTCGACCGCCGCCAGCATCTGCGCCAGCGCCTCGTCCGGGATGCCGGCGCCGAGCTGACGCTGTGCCTCGGCGAGCGCGACCCAGAGGCGCCGCCAGAGTCCGTAGCGGTGCCGCGGCGACCACAGCTCGAGCATTTCGCGCGACGCGTAGCGCTCGGCGAGCGGCGAGGAGTAGGACGCGTGGCGGTCGGCTGGCGGCGCGCTCATCTGATCACGAAGTCGGTGGAGTAGAGGCGCCCGCCGCGCTCGAGGATCATGCGGATCGGGCCGCGGTCGCCGTAGTAGTCGAGGGCGCGCGCCGCGTCGGCGGCGGACGCGATGCGCGTGCGGTTGATCTGGACGATCACGTCTCCCGGCTGGATGCCGAGCGCGTCGGAGACGCGGTCGCTGGCGCGCAGAACGTACGCGCCCTGGGAGCTGCGAATGCCGCGCTCGGCGCGAATCGTCGGGCTGAGGGTCGTGACCTCGAGCTCCCTCAGGACCTGCACCTTCGGCGCGCCCACCTCGGGCAGGTCCGCGATCGTCACCGTCAGCGGGACCTCGCGCGACCCGCGCCTGACGACGATCGGCACCCGCTCGCCGACGCGCAGGTCGAGCAGCTCGGCGTCCCAGTCGAACTGGTTGCGCACGCGGCGCGTCCCGGCGCGCACGATGACGTCGCCCGCCTGCACTCCGGCGGACGCGGCGGGGGATCCGGGCGTCACCGCGCGCACCACGGCGCCGGAGGTGAGTCCTTCGCGCGGGTTGCCGTCGTCGGAGGCCTGGAGCTTCACGCCGATCCACGGCCGGCGCACCTCGCCGTGCGCGAGCAGGTCCTCGGTGATCCGCTTGACGCGGTTGATCGGAATGGCGAACCCGAGCCCGACCGACCCGCCGCTCGGCGAGTAGATCGAGCTGTTGACCCCGATCACCTCGCCGGCCGCGTTCACCAGCGGGCCGCCCGAGTTGCCGGGGTTGATCGAGGCGTCCGTCTGGATCATGTCGAGGTAGGCCCCGCCCCCTTCCGCGCGCCCGACGAGGTTGCGTCCCGTCGCGCTGATGACGCCGGCCGTCACGCTCGGCTCGGTGTTCCCGAGGAGGAAGCCGTACGGGTTGCCGATCGCGATCGCCCACTCGCCGACCATGAGGTCGTCCGAGGAGCCGAGCTGCGCGACCGGCAGGCTCTTCGCCTGGATGCGGAGCACAGCGAGGTCGTTCAGCTCGTCGGCGCCGACGACGGTCGCGGGGTAGTTGGTGCCGTCGCGGAACATCACCGAGACCTTCGTCGCGCCTGCGACCACGTGCGCGTTCGTGACGATGATCCCGTCCGGGCGCGTGACGAAGCCGGACCCGATCCCGGCCGCCGTCCGCTCCCCGGACCGCCCGCCGAAGAACTGCTCGAACGGGTCGACCGCGACCCGCTGCACGGTCTCGGTCTGCACCGTGACCACCGCCGGCGCGATCCGCTCGACGGCCTGGGTGATGGCGGTGCGGCGCGACGCGTCCACAGCGCGCGACGACGCCTGGCCGGTCTGCGCCGCATGCGCGGTGCCCCGCTCGGCGCTGCCCGACTCGGAGCGCTGGCAGGCGGCGGCGGCGGCGAGCGTCGCGAGCATAACGAGCGTCGCCCTCACGTCGCGATCCTCGGCCGCGACGGCCGGCGTGCCACGTCGCGCAGGAACTGCTCGACGCCGCGGTCCGTGAGCGGGTGGACGAGGAGCGACTGGAGCACCGCCGGCGCGACCGCGATGCAGTCCGCGCCGGCGGTCACGCAGGCGGCGAACTGCGCCGCGTTCTGCGGGAAGGCGGCGACGAGGTCGCACTCCGCCGCCCCGGAGTCGAACACCCGCCGCAGCTCGCGCACGATGCCGGGGCCGTCGTAACCGTAGGCGTCGAGCTGGTCCACCAGCGTCACGGCCATCGCGGCACCGGCCTTCGCCGCGAGCAGCGCCTGCGCGGCGTTGAAGACCAGGGTCGCCGCCACGCGCACGCCGTCGGCGCGCAGCCGGCGGATCGGGCCGAGCGCGTCCTCGACCAGCGGCACCTGGACGATGATCTGGTCGGACACCTTCGCCAGCTCGCGGCCGTCGCGGTAGATGTCGTCCGGCCGGAGGGCGCGCACGGCGGCGCACACGGGGACGTCGGCGAGATCGCAGATGTCGGCCAGCAGCTCGTGGCCGCTCGCGCCGCCGTTCGGCCGCGCGGCGGCGATGAGCGCGGGCGTCGTCATGACGCCGTCGATCAGGCCGTTGTCGTGCGCCCACCGGATCTCGCCGAGGGTCGCCGTCGCCAGGAATATCCGCATCCGCTACGCGTTGCTCAAATAGAGGTCCGTCGGGTAGCGCACGCGTTCCAGGCAGAGCGCGTGCGGGGGCGCCGGGGGCGAGACCTCGCTGTTGTCCGGCGCCTCGAGCAGCCGCGGCACGTCGTCAGGCGGCCGCCGCCCGCTGCCGACGTCGAGCATCGTGCCGACGAGGAAGCGGACCATGTGGTGCAGGAACCGGTTGGCCTCGATCTCGAAGCGCAGCCCGCCGGGCCGCTCGAGCCACTCCGCCGCCCGCACCTGGCAGCGGTGGCTGTCGGTCTCGGGTGCGGTGCCGCGGACGGCGAACGCGCGGAACGCGTGCTCGCCCACGAGCGCGGCGGCCGCGGCGTGGAGCAGGTCGCGGCGCAGCGCCCGCGGGTACGCCCACTCCCAGCGGCGCCGGAAGGGCGAGCGCGCCGCGTCGTCGAGCCCCACCGCGTAGGAGTAGCGGCGCGCCGTGGCGCTGTACCGCGCGTGAAAATCCGAGCGCATGTCGAACGCTTCAGCCACCCACAGGTCGTCGGGAAGCAGCGCATTGAGGGCGCGCCGCAGCCGCGCGGCGTCCCACTTCTCGGGGACGCGCACCCCGGCCGCCTGGCCCCGCGCGTGCACGCCTGCGTCCGTCCGCCCCGCGCCGAGCACGGGCACCGGGCCGCCGCACAGGCGCTCCAGCACCGTCTCCAGCACGCCCTGCACCGTGCGCGCGTCGGGCTGCCGCTGCCATCCGGCGAAGTCCGCGCCGTCGTAGTGCAACACCAACTGGATCGTGCGCGCGGACATTGGGGGGAAGTTATCCGGCTGGGTGGGGGGAGTGCAACCGCAGCGACCGGGAAGGAGGGATGGAGGGATGGGGGGATGGACGGCCCGGGTCTCTCGCACTTCACCCCTCCATCCCTCCATCCCTCCATCCCTGCCGTTCATTGACACTCCACCCTGCCGCGCTCAACATTCGCTGCGATGCCCCCACGAACCCTTGCTTCGCTCGCCCACGCCCTCAGCATCGCGCCGGATCTGGAGGGCGCGCTGGTGGCGCTCGGGGAATCGCTGGCCGAGATCGATCGCGGCGCGCACCTCGCGCTGCTCCGCTACGACGGGCGCCGCGAGATGCTGAGCGACCGCCTCACGCCGGCGGGCGGCTCCGTGCGGCGGACGGTGGTCGAGACCACCTTCGACCACCTGCCGGGGCCGATCCGCGCCGCGGTCACGGCGGGCGGGCAGTTCGTCGACCTCGGGGACCAGTCCGCCGAGTTCGCGCGGCTGTTCGGCCTGGCGATCATGACCGAGGGCGGCCTCCTCGCGCTGCGCGGCATTCGCTTCGACAACGCGCTGTCGGCGGTGCTCGCGCTCTACGAGCCGAAGCGGATCTTCGGCACCAGGGCGTCGGAGCGCTTCGCGGCGTCGGCGTCGCTCTTCGACCTGGCCTTCGTGCGCTTCGCCGAGCACGAGGCGCGCGAGGAGGCGGTGCGGACGCTCGAAGCGGTGACACAGCGCGTACACGCCGAGTACGACCGCAAGCTCGCGCTGCTCGAGCAGCAGCTCGCCGAGGCGCGGCACGCGGGGCAGGCCGCGTCGGGCGGGATCGACGCCGCGCGCGCGGTGGCGCTGGAGCGGGACGTGGCAAAGGCGCAGGAGGAGCTGCGCCGCGCGCTGCGCCGCGCCGAGGCGGTGGAGGGGCAGGCGGTGGGGGCGATCGGCCAGCTCGAGACCGCGCACATCGAGCTGCACCGGCGGAGCGAGCAGCTCCGGCAGAAGACGCGCACGCTCTATCTCATCGACCGCGTGCTCACGCTCGACTCCACCGCCGACGACCCGCGGCAACTGGTCGACGGGCTGCTCGCGCTCGTGGGCGACGACATGCAGGCGCAGCGCTGCTCGCTGATGCTGCGCGGCACGGAGCCGGGGACGCTCTACATTGCGGCCGCGCGCGGGATCGCGCCGCACATCACCGAAGGCAAGCGCATCATGATCGGCGAGGGCGTGGCGGGGCGCGTGGCGGCGTCGCGCGAGCCGCTGCTGGTGGAGGACGCGACGGTGGCGAACGCGCACCCGCTGCTCGGCGATCAGTACTTCACGTCGGGCTCCTTCATCAGCTTTCCGCTGGTCTACCACGACGAGCTGCTCGGCGTCGTCAACCTCACGAACCGCGCGCAGCAGGGCGTGTACCTCGAGGAAGACGTCGAGCGGGTGCGGCTCCTCGCCCTCGTGATCTCGCTCGTGGCGTGGAACGCGCGGCTCCCGGAGCGGCTCGTGACGGCGATCGGTGTCCGCTGAGGCGCTGAAGGCGGCGATCCGCCGCCTGGCGTTCGGCGAGTCGCTTTCTGCGGACGACGCGGCGGCCGCGTTCGAGGTCATTATGCGGGGCGACGCGGCGCCGGCGCAGGTGGGCGCGCTGCTGATGGGGCTCCGCGTGAAGGGCGAGACGCCCGACGAGGTCGCCGGCGCGGCCCGCGCGATGCGCGCCGCCATGGTGCGCCTGCCAAGCGACGCCCCGGACGCACTGGTGGACACCTGCGGCACGGGCGGCGGCGCGGTGCAGACCTTCAACATCTCGACCGCGGCCGCACTGGTCGCGGCGGGCGGCGGCGCGCGCGTCGCCAAGCACGGCAACCGCTCCTTCACCTCGCGCTCGGGAAGCGCCGACGTGCTCGAGGCGCTCGGCGTGCCGATCGAGGCGCCGGTCGAAGTCATGGAACGCGCGCTGGCGGACGCCGGGATCGTGTTCATGTTCGCCCCGCTGATGCACCCGGCTATGAAGCACGTCGGCCCGGTGCGCCGGGAGCTGGCGGTCCCGACAGTCATGAACATCGTCGGCCCCCTCGCCAACCCCGCGAGCGCCGGACGCCAGGTGCTGGGTGTCGCCGAGGAGGCACGGCTCCCGCTGCTCGCGGGCGCGCTCCAGGCGCTCGGAACCGAGCACGCGCTGGTAGTCCATGGCGCGCCCGGGATGGACGAGATCTCGCCACTCGGTCCGACGCGCGCGGTGGAGATTCGCCACGGCGCGATCCAGGAGTATTCGATCGACCCGTTCGCGCTCGGATTCGGAAGCGTCTCGGCAGGCGACCTGGCCGGCGGCGACCCCGTCGAGAACGCGCGCACGATTCTAGGAGTGCTCGAGGGGAAAGGCTCCCCCGGGGCGCGCGCCGCCGTCCTGCTCAACGCCGGCGCAGCGCTCTACGTCGCCGGCCTCGCTCCCACCTACCGCGCCGGCATCGACCTGGCGGTCACGACGCTGGAGGAAGGGAAGGGGATGGAGGCGCTGGAGCGACTGAGGAAGGTGTATCGGAGAGGCGAGTAAGAGATACGAGATACGAAGCGGGCCTCGGGATGTCTCAGCATCCCGGGGCCCGCGTCGTATCGTACTACGTATCTCGTACTTCTCAGTATCTCCGCAGCACGCCCACCACCACGCCCTGGATCGAGATGTCGTTCTCGTGGACGTAGATCGGCGCCATGCTCTCGTTGGCCGGCTGGAGGCGGATGCGGCCGTCGCGCTCGCGGTAGAACTTCTTGACCGTCGCCGAGTTGCCGCCGAGCATCGCGATCACCATCTCGCCGTTGTCCGCGCTCTGCCGCTCGTTGACGATCACGACGTCGCCGTCGCGGATCTGCTCGTCGATCATGGAGTTCCCGCGAACGCGCAGCGTGTAGTGGCTGCCGCCGCGCCGCAGGAAGCTCTCGGGGACGGTCGTGGTCTCGTTCGAGGCCAGCGACTCGATCGGATAGCCGGCGGCGACGGCGCCGAGCATCGGCACCTCGATCGCCCGCGCGTACGCCTCCGAGGGCATGATCTCGATCGCGCGACTCTCATTATACGAGCGCTTGATGTATCCCTTCCGCTCGAGGTTGCTCAGATGCTCGTGGACCGTCGCGAGCGAGCTGTACCCGAACTGCGAAGCGATCTCCTCGAAGCTCGGCGCGTACCCGTTCCCTTCGTTGTACGAGCTGAGGAAATCGAGGATCTCCCGCTGCCGCTTCGTCAGGGGCATGGCTGACCTCTGGAGGTTAGGTTTAGATTCGGGTTTTCCCGACCGACCGAACAAGGGCCGAAGTTCACGATAGCCGAAGAAGGGCCGAAGTGCAAGCATTTACGCAGTGGGCGCCCCCCGGAGGCACCCTGGGCGGCCTGGTGGAGCGGGCGCGCGAGCGGGCCGCGGGGCTCAGATCCGCGGAGCGCGAGTGGGCTGCCAGAGCGGCCGACGCGGGTCCGGTCCCCTCGTTTCGTGCCGCGCTCGCGGGGCGCGCGACCGTGGCCGTCATCGCGGAGGTGAAGCGCCGCTCTCCGTCCAAGGGGGACATTCGGCCGTCGATCGGCTGCGCCGATCAGGCCGCGGCCTACGCGGCCGGCGGCGCGGCGGCGCTCTCGATCCTCACCGAGCCGACGGCGTTCGGCGGGTCCGACGCGGACCTCTCGGCCGCGGCGACGGCGACCTCGCTGCCGCTTCTCAAGAAGGACTTTCACGTGGAGCCGGTGCAGGTGCTCCACGCGCGCGCGCTCGGCGCCTCCGCGCTCCTGCTCATCGCCCGCGCGCTATCCCCGGAGCAGCTCGAGGTCATGACGGCGGCGGCGCGCGAGGCGCGCATCGAGGCGCTGGTGGAGGTGCGGGACGAGGAGGAGCTCGCGCGCGCACTGGCGGCGGGCGCGACGATTGTTGGCGTGAACAACCGTGACCTCGAGACGCTGCGGATGGAGCGCGACACGGCCGAGCGCATCGTGCCGATGATCCCGCCGCAGGTCGTCGCGATCGCCGAGAGCGGCGTGGAGGGCGCGACGGACGTGGAGCGGGCTGGCCGCTTCGGCGCGGACGCGGTGCTGGTGGGGTCCAGCGTGTCGGCGGCCGCGGACCCGGCGGCGGCCGTGCGCGCGCTCACCGGCCACCCGCGCTCGAATCGCGGAGACGGTCGTGGTCGCTGAGATAAAGTTCTGCGGCATGACGCGCGCCGAGGACGCGAGACTGGCCGGCGAGCTCGGCGCGAGCTACGTCGGCGTGATCTTCGCGCCCAGCCCACGCCGCCGCACGCTCGAGCAGGCGCGGGAGATACTTGCCGCCGCCGCCCCGCCGGTTCGCGCGGTGGGCGTCTTCGGCGAGGCGACGGCGGACGAGGTAGCGAGCGCGGCGGACGCGCTGGGCCTGGACTGCGTGCAGCTCCACGCGGACCCGGACGAGCGCGCCGTGCGCGCGGTCCGGCGGGTGTACGGCGGCGAGGTGTGGGCGGCGCTTCGCTGCGCCGGCCGCACGCTGCCCGAGAGCGCCGAAGCGCTGCTCGGCGAAGCGGACGCGGTGGTGCTGGACGCGCGCGCGCCCGGCCAGCTCGGCGGCACCGGAGTGCGCCTGGAGTGGGCCGCGATCGCCGAGGAGCTGTCGCGCTTCCCGAGGCGCGCGAAGCTCGTGCTCGCGGGCGGACTGACGCCGGACAACGTCGCGGCTGCGGCGGCGGCGATGTCGCCCGACGTGGTTGACGTCTCGTCAGGCGTCGAATCGAGTCCCGGAATCAAGGACCACGCGCGCATGCGCGCGTTCGCCGACGCCGTGCGGTCGGCGTCTCTCGCACGCGGAGTGAAGTCATGAGCACCCAGGCCACCGACCCGCGGTTCGGCGTCTTCGGCGGGCGCTACGTCCCCGAGACGCTGATCCCGGCGCTCGACGAGCTGGAGGCGGCGTACGAGACCGCGATGGCGGACCCGGCGTTCGTCGCCGAGCTGGACGGGATGCTCAGCACGTACGTGGGCCGGCCGTCGCCGCTCAGCACGGCGCCGCGCCTCTCGGAGCGCGTGGGCGCGCCCGTGTACCTGAAGCGCGAGGACCTGAACCACACCGGCGCGCACAAGATCAACAACACGGTGGGGCAGGCGCTGCTCGCGCTGCGCATGGGGAAGCGGCGGATCATCGCCGAGACCGGCGCCGGCCAGCACGGCGTCGCGACGGCCACCGTCTGCGCGCGCTTCGGGCTGGAGTGCGTGGTGTACATGGGCGAGGAGGACATGCGTCGTCAGGCGCTCAACGTCTACCGCATGCGGCTGCTGGGCGCCACGGTCGTGCCGGTGACGACGGGGACGCGCACGCTCAAGGACGCGACGAGCGAGGCCATTCGGGACTGGGTCGCCACCGTCGACACGAGCCACTACATCATTGGCTCGGTGGTGGGGCCGGCGCCGTACCCGCGGATGGTGCGGGACTTCCAGGCGGTGATCGGGCGCGAGGCGCGCCAGCAGATGCTGGACGCGGCCGGGCGGCTGCCGCGCACCGTGGTGGCGTGCGTCGGCGGCGGCTCGAACGCGATGGGGATCTTCCACGCGTTCGTGCCTGACGCGGAAGTCGAGCTGGTCGGCGTGGAAGCGGCGGGGGAGGGGCTGGACAGCGGACTGCACTCGGCGTCGCTCACGCGCGGCACGCCGGGCGTGCTGCACGGGTCGCTCAGCTACCTGCTCCAGGACGAGCACGGTCAGGTGCACCCCGCGCACTCCATCTCGGCCGGCCTGGACTACCCGGGGGTCGGTCCGGAGCACGCGTATCTGAAGGATGTCGGCCGGGCGACCTACGTCGCGGTCACGGACGCCGATGCGCTGCGCGGGCTGACGCTGCTGAGCAGGCTCGAGGGGATCATCCCGGCGCTCGAAACGGCGCACGCCGTCGCGTGGGTCGAGTCGTCCGGGGGGCGGTGGGGCGCCGACGAGCCGGTGCTCGTCTGCGTGAGCGGGCGTGGGGACAAGGACGTGGCGCAAATCAGTCAACTGGATATCTTGACATCGTGACGTCGCCCACCGCCGCGCTGTCCGAAAAGGAGGCAGGCCGGCCCGAGCCGCCATTTCCTCCCGCCCTCGTCGAGGAGATGCTGCGGCTCCTCGTGAAGGCCGTTCGCGCGCACCAGCTCTACCTCCACAACAACCCGACCTACATCCGCGCGCTCGATCTGCTGCGCGGGGCGTTCGCGCCCCTCTGGCAGCAGACCGAGGAGCTCGCGATCCAGATTACCGAGACGGCGTTCATGTGGGAGGGGCGCCCGGTGCTGGAGGACGTCGAGAAGTCCGCCGACAGCCTGCCGTGGCTGTTCTACAAGGACGGCGTGCGCGAGCTGCGCCTGCTGCGCGGCGTCGAGCAGGAGGAGCTGGTCAAGCTGCTGGGCATCGTCCAGCGCGTCCGCCACGCGTCGCCCGAGGAGGATGACCTCCTGACGATGCTGTGGGAGGCGGACTTCCTCTTCATTCGCTACCGGTACGTCGACCTGGCGGTGGAGCAGGCGGCGCCGGTGGACGCGAGCGTTTCCAGCGAGGCGCGCCCGGAGCAGGTGAGCGCCGAGGTGCGCGAGGAGGACATCCAGGAGGCGCGCGAGGGCGTCGTCCGGCTGGACGAGTTCGACGCGACGCTCTACTTCCTGGACGAACGCGAGATCGAGTACCTGCGCGGCGCGGTCGAGCAGGAGTACGCGGCCGACCTGCGCCGCAACGTGGTGACGATGCTGCTGGACGTGTTCGAGCTGCAGGGCGACCGCACGGTGCGGGAGGAGATCTGCGGCATCGTCGAGAACCTGATGCTCCATCTCCTCTCGGCGAACCAGTTCAGCTCCGTCGCCTACATGCTGCGCGAGGTGCGCGCGTCCACCGAGCGCGCGCGGAGCCTCGAGCCCGCGCAGCGCGACCGGCTCAACACGCTGCCGGACCGCCTCAGCAATCCCGAGGCGCTGTCGCAGCTCCTCCAGGCGATGGACGAGGCGTCCGAGCTGCCGCCGCAGGAGGACCTGACGCAGCTGTTCGAGCAGCTCCGCGCGATGGCGCTGGCCACGGTCCTGAGCTGGCTCTCCCGCGGGCAGAACGCGAGGCTGCGGCCGATGCTGGAGACGGCGGCGGGGCGCCTCGCGTCGGCGAACACCTCGGAGCTGGTGCGGCTCATCGGCTCGAACGACCACGCGGTGGCGCTCGAAGCGTGCCGCCGGGCGGGCGCGCTCAAGACGGCGGCCGCGGTGAACCCGCTCTCGAAGCTCCTGAGCGACGGCGACGCGCAGCTCCGGCTGGCGTCCGTGCAGGCGCTCTCGGAGATCGGCTCGCCGGGCGCGCTCCAGGCGCTGGAGCGCGGCGTTGACGACCCCGAGCGCGACGTCCGCGTCGCCACGGCGCGCGCGCTCGCGGCGCGGCAGCACCGGCCGGCGCTCTCGCGCGTCGAGGGCGCGATCAAGGGGAAGGTGGTGCGCGAGGCCGACCTCACCGAGAAGATGGCGATGTTCGAGGCGTACGGAGCGCTGAGCGGCGACGCGGGCATCACGCTGCTCGACGGTTTGCTCAACGGGAAGACCTTCCTCGGCCGCCGCGAGGACCCGGAGCTGCGGGCCTGCGCGGCGATGGCGCTCGGCCGGATCGGCACGCCGAGGGCGCAGGAGAGTCTGCGCAAGGCGGCGAGCGAGAAGGAGGTGCTGGTGCGCAACGCGGTGAACCGCGCCCTGCGCGGGGGTGCGGCGTGAGCGAGCCGCGCACGGGCTCGCGCGCCGTCCCGCCGCGGTCGTCGCAGCAGGCGGCGGGCTCCGTCCGCGAGTCGCCGTCCGCCGGCTCCGCGCTGCGCGCGCTCCAGCAGCAGACGGGCGGGGGCGCCGGGCCCGCGTACAGCGAGATGGGCGGCGACTCGTACATCCGCCGCGCGGGGCGCGTGTTCATCCTCGCGCTCTACGGCGCCGTGCGCGCGATCAAGCTGTACCCGGTCGAGAACGAGGCGGTGAAGAAGGCGCTGGAGGACCTCACCGCGGTGAGCGGCGAGATCATCCGGCAGGAGAACGACCTCGAGTTCCGCGTCTCCGGCGAGTTCATCTTCATCAACGCCACGCGGCTGCGGCTCGACCTCGACAACTACGCGAGCTTCAGTCACCTCCTTTCGCTCTGCCGCACCAACGGCGTCGGCTTCTTCCGCGTGCACGAGGGCGTGGCGACGCGCGACTGGCTGGTCCTCCTGTCGCTCCTCCAGACGCCGAGCCGCGAGCCGCCGGCCACGCGGCTGGTGCAGCTCGGCGGACGGCTCGAGCAGGCGGCCGTCAAGGCGTTCGACCTCGGGCCGGCGGTCGAGACCGAGGACGACAAGGAGTTCCGCGAGAAGGCGAAGGAGGCGGCGAAGCGCACCTACGCGCAGTCGGTGGCGGTGACGAAGGACGTCGTCAACTCCGTGCGCATGGGGCGCAGCCCCAACTACAAGAAGATCAAGCGCGTGGTGCAGGGGATCGTCGACCAGATCCTGAACGAGGAGAACTCCCTCGTCGGCCTGACGACGATCCGCGACTACGACGAGTACACGTTCACCCACAGCGTCAACGTCTGCATCTTCTCGGTCGCGCTCGGCCGGCGCCTCGGGCTGTCCAAGCTCCAGCTGTACGACCTGGGCCTCGCCGCGCTGTTCCACGACATCGGGAAGTCGCGCGTGCCGCTCGAGGTGCTCAACAAGCCCGGCGGGCTGACCGACGACGAGTGGCGCATGATGTCGGCCCACCCGTGGCTCGGGATGCTCGCGCTGTTCAGCGTGCGCGGCCAGCAGGAGCTGCCCTACCGGTCGATGGTGGTGGCGTACGAGCACCACATGAAGACCGACCTCACGGGGTACCCGCGGACCGTGCGCCCGCGCGTGATGAGCATGTTCAGCAAGATCGTCGCGGTCGCCGACGGCTTCGACGCCGCCACCTCGCGCCGCGCGTACCAGACCGACCCGCTCACGCCGGCCGCCGTGCTCCAGGAGATGCGCGACAACCCGCGCCGCGGCATGGACCCGGTGGTCGTGAAGGCGTTCATCAACCTGACCGGGATCTACCCGGTTGGAACGCTGGTCGTGCTGGACACGTTCGAGCTTGCACTGGTGCACGCGCCGAACCCGAACCCCGAAGCCGTCTCGCGCCCCGTGGTCCGGATCGTCGCCGACGAGCGCGGCAACGTGCTGTACCCGGGCGAGATCGTGGACCTCACCGAGCAGAACGCGCCCGGCGCGTTCGCGCGAACGATCATCAAGACGGGCGACCCCGAGCGCTATGGCATCCGCGTCGGCGACTACTTCGTCTGACCGCGCGGCGGCCGCGCCCCCGGGCGCGACGCCCGTCATCGAGCGCCGCTTCCAGGAGCTGCGCGCGCGCGGCCGCCGGGCGCTGGTCGTCTACCTGACGGCCGGGCACCCGGACCCGGCGCGCAGCGTCGAGCTGCTGCACGCCGTCACCGAGGCCGGCGCGGACGTGGTGGAGGTGGGCGTCCCGTTCTCCGACCCGATGGCCGACGGGCCGATCATCCAGGCGAGCTCGCAGGCCGCGCTCGAGCACGGGATGACGCTCGACGGCACGCTGTCGCTGATCGCGAGCGCGAGGCTCACGGTGCCGGTGGTCCTCTTCACGTACCTCAATCCGCTGCTGGCGGCGGGGCGGGACGTGCTGGATCGCGCGGCGGCCGCGGGGACGCACGGCGTGCTGGTGACGGACCTGCCGGTGGGGGCGGACCCCGAGCGCGAGGCGTGGCTCGGCGCGAGTCCGCTGGCCTTCGTGCGGCTGGTGGCGCCGACCACGCCGCCGGCGCGGATGGCCGAGATCGCGCGGCACGGCAGCGGGTTCGTGTACCTCATCAGTCGCCTCGGCGTCACCGGCGTGCGGGACGACCTGCCGCCCGAGCTGCCGAAGACCGTCGCCGCCCTGCGCGGCGCCACGCCGCTCCCGATCTGCGTCGGCTTCGGCATCTCGCGCCCGGAGCAGGCGGCCGCGGTCGGCGCGATCGCCGACGGCGTGGTGGTCGGGAGCGCGGTGGTGCGCGCGGCCGGGGAGAGCGTGGAGCGCACGCGGGCGCTGGTCGCCTCGCTGCGCTCGGCGCTCGATCAGGCGCCGGAGCCTCGTCACGCGTGAGATTCTTTCTTCGCGCGTACAGTCGCGCCGTCGGCGTGGCCGGCACCGCCGTCCTGCTGGCGGCGCTCGTCTTTAATACGCGCGGCTTTCCCAACCCGTTCGCCGTCGTCTCCATCATGGCGATGACGATGGCGCTGCGCGCCTTCCAGATCCCGCTCACCAAGTACTCGCAGCTCAACCTCCTGGGCAGCGTTGCCGTTGGCGGCGCGCTCATCGCCGGCGCCCCGGCCACCGCGCTGGCGCTGTTCGCCGGCGTCCTGATCTGCGATCGACTGGTCCTGCGCAAGTCGCTGGAGTTCGCCTGGATCAACTCGGGGCGAGAGGCGCTCGCGCTCATCGCCGCCTACGGCATCTTCGCGACGCTGGTCGTGCTCGCCGAAGCCGGCCCGACCGGCGGCATGACCACGGACGCGCTGCCGGCGGCGGTGCTGTTCGTCTGCACGCAGTTCCTGCTCAGCCGGGCGCTGCTGTACTTCACGCTGCTCTTCCGCGACAAGCTGCTGGCCGAGGAGAAGTCGATCATCCTGCGCTACGAGGTGATCGCGTTCGGCGCCGGGACGACGGCCGTCGTCGTCACGCTGCTGACGGTGCGGTTCACCGAGTGGAAGGGGTGGCTCGCGGTCGCGGCGGTGCTCCTCTTCGCCGGGCTCATCCTGCGCCGCATCCTGGAGGAGTCGATCGCGGCGGAGGAGATGAACAAGATCCACGCGATGGAGATGGTCGTCACGTCCGACGTCGAGATCGGCGACGCGTTCCGGCGGATCGAGCGGCTGGCGAACCGACTCATGGACTGGCGCGACCTGCGCATCTACCGGCTGCAGGGCGGCGCGGTGCGCCTGGCGTATCGCGCCGGCCCGGGGCTGCTCGAGCCGTCGCAGGACCCGCCGCCCGACGGCGAGCGGCTGCGGCAGATCTCTCTCGAGACGCACGAGCCGGTGGTCGTCACCGACGCCTTTCGCGACGACCGCGTCGAGCGGGCGCGAGCCGACGCGACCAGCATCGTCGTCATCCCGCTCCGCTTCGGCGAGCGCACGTTGGGGCTGCTCGAGCTCGAGCACCACAAGCGCGGCACGTACCAGAACAAGGAAGTGCAGGTCGTGCGGCGGTTCGCCAACCAGCTCGCCACCACGCTGCACATCCACGAGCTGCGCCAGCCGCTGCTGGAGGCGGTCGCGCGCGTCAGCGGGCAGGTGGACACGCTGAACGAGTCGGCGCGCACCCTGCGCGGCGGCGGCGAGGCGGTGGCGAAGCACATCTCCGACATCACGCGCGGCATCGGCGAGGAGAGCGAGCAGCTCGGCCGCAGTCTCGAGATGACCAACGCCCTCAACGAGGCGACGGCGCGCGTCGCCCGCGACGGGAGCGAGGCCGCCGAGACGAGCCAGCGCGCCACGAGCATCGCCACCGAGCACCGCGAGACGATCGCCACTGCGATCGAGCGGCTGATCGGCGCCAAGGGCTTCGTCTCCGAGAGCGCGGGGCACATCGCCGAGCTGGCGCGCGCGACGCGGCGCATCACGGAGTTCATCACGGTGATCCGCGAGCTGGCCGAGCAGACGAACCTGCTGGCGCTCAACGCGGCCATCGAGGCGGCGCGCGCGGGGGAGCACGGCCGCGGCTTCGCGGTGGTGGCCGACGAGGTGCGCAAGCTCGCCGAGCAGAGCGCCCGCGCGTCTGACGACGCGGGGGAGATCGTCCTGGGCTTCGAGGAGCAGATGCGGCGGGTGGGAACGCAGATGGCCCGCGGCCAGGGGATGGTGGGCGACGTCGAGACGCTGTCCGAGTCGGCGCTGCGCGCGCTCGACATGATCGTCGACTCGACGGCGTCCAGCTTCGAGCGCGCGCGGCGCATCGCGCACATCTCGCGGGAGCAGGAGTCGGAGTTCAACCGCCTCCGCGAGCGCGTGGCCCGCATCGCCGAGATCTCGCGGCGCAACCGCGCCGGCGCCGAGAGCGTGTCGACGTCCGCCAAGGAGCAGGCCGCCGCGCTCCGCGAGCTGGAGGGCGCGACCTCGGAGCTGCGCAGCGTGGCGGTGTACCTCGGGGACCTGACGCGGCGGCTGACGAGCGTGCGGTAGGGGCCGGGCGCGCTTCGCCCCTACACTCACGGAACGTCCGGCATTAACCTTCCGCCCGTGCCCGCCGCCACCGACGTCGCCTACATCGCGCTCGGCTCGAACGAGGGAGACCGGGCGGCCCATCTCGCCGCGGCGCGGGCGGCGCTGGCCGCGCTGGAGGGGACGCGCGTCCTCGCCGCGAGCGCCGTGGAGGAGACGGAGCCGGTGGGGGGCGTGCCGCAGGGCGCCTACCTGAATCAGATGCTCGCCGTCGAGACCTCGCTCCCGCCCCTCGTCCTGCTCGAGCGGCTCCAGGAGATCGAGCGCGCCGCCGGGCGCGTGCGCGGCGACGGCTACGTGCGCTGGGGGCCGCGCCCGCTCGACCTGGACATCGTGCTGTTCGAGCGCCAGCAGCTGCGCGAGCCGACGCTCGTCGTCCCGCACCCGGAGCTGCCGAACCGCGACTTCTGGCGCCGCGAGCTGGCCGAGCTCGCGGCGGCGCGCGGCGCCCCCGCGACGGAGGGGCGGCCGTGAGCGCCGCCGGCGCGAGCGGTGCAGCCGGCGCCAGGCGCGTCACGGTGCGGGACGTCGCCTCGCGTAAGGCGAAGGGCGAGAAGATCGTCATGGTCACCGCGTACGACGCGCTCTTCGGCCGCCTGATGGACGAGAGTGGCGTCGACCTCATCCTGGTCGGGGACTCGCTCGCCAACGTGGTCGCCGGGCTCGACTCGACCGTCCCGGTCACGCTCGACCAGATGATCTACCACGCCACGCTGGTCTGCCGCGGCGTGAAGCGCGCGATGGTGGTGGTGGACATGCCCTTCATGACCTACCAGGTGAGCGAGGAGCGCGCGCTGACGAACGCCGCGCGCGTGATGCAGGAGAGCAGCGCGCACGCGGTGAAGCTGGAGGGCGCGAGCGACGACGTGGCCCGCGCGGCGCGCCGGCTCGTCGCCGCAGGGGTCCCGGTGATGGCGCACCTCGGCTTCACGCCGCAGAGCCTCCACGCCCTGGGCGGGTTCCGCGTGCAGGGGCGGGAGCCCGAGGCGGCGCGCGCGCTGGCCGAGGGCGCGCGGCGGATGGAGGACGCGGGCGCGTTCGCGCTGGTGCTGGAGCTGGTCCCCAGTACCGTGGCCGCGGAGGTGACGGCGTCGCTCCGCATCCCGACGATCGGGATCGGGGCGGGCGCGCAGTGCGACGGTCAGGTGCTCGTCACCCCCGACCTGCTGGGGCTCAACGACACCTTCGCCCCGAAGTTCCTCAAGCGCTACTCGTCCATGGCCGACGACGTGCGGGCGGCGGTCCGCGCGTTCGGCGACGACGTGCGCGGGGGCGCGTACCCGGCCCCCGAGCACGGATTCTGAGATGCGGACGATGACCCGCATCCGCGAGCTGCGCGCCGCCCTCGCGCGCTACCGCGCCGACGGCGAGCGGGTGGGCTTCGTGCCGACGATGGGCGCGCTCCACGAGGGGCACCTGAGCCTCGTCGACGAGGCGCGGCGGCGCGCCGAGCGCGTGGTGATGAGCATCTTCGTCAACCCGCTCCAGTTCGGGCCGAGCGAGGACTTCACGCGCTACCCGCGCGACGTGACCGGCGACGCCGCCAGGGCCGCGTCGCGCGAGGTGGACCTGCTCTTCACGCCGGCGACCGAGGAGATCTACCGCCCGGGCGCCACCGTGCAGGTCGTGCCGAGGGGCCTCGACGGTCGCTGGGAGGGCGAGGTGCGGCCGGGGCACTTCGCCGGCGTCCTGACGGTCGTCGCGAAGCTGCTGAACATCGTCCAGCCGGACGTCGCCGTGTTCGGCCAGAAGGACATCCAGCAGGCGACGCTCGTCCGCGCGATGGTGCGCGACCTGGACTTCCCGGTCGAGGTGCTGGTGGCGCCGACGGTGCGCGAGGCGGACGGACTCGCGATGTCCAGCCGCAACGCGTACCTGAGCGCCGACGAGCGGCTCCACGCCCGCGTGCTCTCGCGCGCGCTGCGCTGCGTGCGACAGGCCTGGCTCCAGCGCAACGTGCGCGACGCCGACGCGCTGGCCGCACTCGGGCGCGCCGAGATCGAGCGCGAGGACGGCGTGCGGCTCGACTACTTCGCGCTGGTGGACGCCGACCGGCTGGAGCCCGTGAAGCTCGCCGACGCGGCGACGCGGGTGATCGTCGCCGCGCGCGTGGGCAGGACGCGGCTCCTCGACAACATCATCCTCGGCGCGGGGGCGCGGGACGACCTGGGCCCGGAGCCCGCGGCCGCGGCGGCGCGCGGCGGCACGTGAGCTGGTCGGCGGTCGTGGCGGCCCTCGACGAGGGGGAGCGGCTGCGGTCGCGCGTCGCGCTGTACCTCCACCCGCTCGCCGGCCGCCCGATCATCTGGCACGTGGTGCGGGCCGTGCTCGACGCCGTGCCGGCGCCCGCCGACGTGCGCGTGCTGCACCGGCCCGGCGTCGCGCTGCGGTTCGGCGAGGACGCCGAGCGCGTGACCTTCGAGGCGGTGGAGCAGGGGCGCGAGCTGGCGGCGCTGCGCGGCGCGGTGGACGGGGCGGAGACGAAGGTCGTCGTGGACGGCGCCGCGCCGCTGCTCACCGCCGCCACCGTGTCGCGCCTCGCGCGCGCCGGCGAGTCCGCGGTCAGCGCGATGCCTGACGAGAGCGAAGCACCGCCGTGGATCGCGGTCGCGGGCGACGGGCGGGCGCTGGCCGCGGCCGACGACCCCCGGGCCCGCCCCGGCGCCGCCCACGTCACGCCGGCGGGACCCGAGGAGCTGCTGCGCGTCGTCGACCGGCTGACGCTCGCCGGCGCCGCGGTGGCGATGCGCGACCGCCTGGTGCGCGCGCACGGCGAGCGCGGCGTGACCTTCATGCTGCCCGCCACGACGTGGGTCGACGTGGACGTGCGCATCGGCGGCGACACGCTGATCTACCCCGGCGTCGTGCTGGAGGGCGAGACCGAGATCGGGCGCGAGTGCGTGATCGGCCCGCACTCGCGCATCGTCGAGTCGCGGGTGGGGCGCGGCGCCGAGCTGGTCGGCTGGAACTACCTCGCGCGCACCGAGATCCGAAGCCACGCCGTGCTGGAGGCGTATGAGCGTCGCGGACAGGATTGAGCCCGTCCAGCTCCCGAGCTGGGCGCGGGTGAGCGAGAAGCGCGCGGCCCACATCGCCCGCGTCACGGCGCTGCTCGACCGGTGGGCGTCGCAGCTCGGGCTGCCGCCTGACGAGGCTCGCTCCTGGCACGACGTCGGCGTCTGGCACGACGCGCTGCGGGACGCGCCGGAGGACGAGCTGCGCGGGCTGGTGGGCAACCGCCAGATGCCGGCCGGCGTGCTGCACGGCCCGGCCGCGGCGCGGCGCCTGGAGGAGCACGGCGAGCGGCGCGCCGACGTACTGGAGGCGGTCCGCTGGCACACGGTCGGCCACCCGGGGTGGGCGAAGCTCGGCCGCGCGCTGTTCATGGCCGACTACCTGGAGCCGGGGCGGAACTTCATGCGCGCCGACCGCGCCTTCCTGGCCACGATCGTCCCCAGCGACTTCGACGGCGCGTTCCGGCAGGTGGTGCGCACGAGACTCGAGTGGACGCTGCGGGAGGGGAACGCCATCTTCCCGGAGACGGTCGAGCTCTGGAACTCCGTGCGATGACCTCGAAGGAGAACACGCCGCTCACGGGGCCGCTCTACCGCGGCACCCCGCCGAGGCGGTCGCGCCGGGCGCTGTTCGCCATCGGCGGCGCGCTGCTGATGCTGCTCGGCGCCCTGGCCGCGCTGCTCGCGTCGCGCGCGCACGTGGGCGGGGAGACGGCGCGGGGCGACGCGGCGCCGCCCGCGCCCCCGCCCCCGGCGGTTCGCGCGCCGGAGGGTCAGCGCGTGCGGGTCGAGGTGCTGAACACCACGCAGACGCGGGGGCTGGCTCGCCGCGCGACGCAGCTCCTGCGGGACGGAGGCTTCGACGTCGTCGGCGTCGGAACGGTGGGCGGGGGCGCGCTCGACAGCACGCGCGTCATCGACCGCACCGGCCACCCCGAGTGGGCGCGCCTCGTCGCGAAGGCGCTGGGCGGCGCGACGGTCGAGACGCGTATCGACTCGTCACGCTACCTGGACGTCACCGTGCTCCTGGGCGGCTCGTTTCGCCCGCCGACCGAGCCGCTCTACCCGTAGCTGGCCGCACGCGGCCGCGATGTCCACGCCGCGGCTCTTCCGCACCGCCACCTCCACGCCCTCGCGCCGCATCTCGCGCGCGAACGCGACGATCTGATCCGGCGGCGTCGGCGCGAATCCCAGCGCGCCGCCCGGATGGAGCGGGATCAGGTTCACGAAGGCGCGGCACTCCCGCGCGAGCTTCGCCAGCTGGAGCGCGTGCTCGGGCCCGTCGTTGACGCCGCCCAGCATCACGTACTCGAACGTCACCCGCCGGTCGAACACCTTCGCCGCCTCGATCACGTCGGCGAGCGGGTACTTCGTGTTCACGGGCATGAGCCGCTGGCGCAGGTCCTCCATCGGCGCGTGGATCGAGATCGCGAGCCGGAACTGCTCGGGGCGCTGCCCGAGCGCGATGATCCCCGGAAGCACGCCGACGGTGGAGATCGTGATGTGCCGCGCGCCGATGCCGAGGCCGGCCGGGTCGTTGAGGATGGTGAGCGTGGGGTCCACCGCCTTCCAGTTCATGAGCGGCTCGCCCATCCCCATGAACACGACGTTGGTGACGCGCACCGGCTCGCTCAGCAGCGCCATCTCGCGCACCTGGCCGGCGATCTCCCACACCTCGAGGTTGCGCGAGAAGCCCATCGCCCCTGTCGCGCAGAACGCGCACTGCAGCGCGCACCCCGCCTGCGACGAGATGCACAGCGTCATCCGCGGCCCCTCGGGGATGGCGACGGTCTCGATCGCCTCGCCGTCGGGGAGCCGGAAGAGGAATTTCTCGGTGCCGTCCGCCGACTTCTGCCGCGCCGCGAGCTCCAGCCGGGGCATGGTGAAGTGCTGCGCCAGCAGCTCGCGGAATCGCTGCGGCAGCTCCGTCATCGCGTCGAAGCCGGGCGCCGGATTCACCCACAGTCGCCGCGCCACCTGCGCCGCGCGATACCCCGGCTCGCCCTGCGCCGCGGCGAACTCACGCAGGCGCCGCTCGGCGTCGGACGGGGTCAGGTTCAGTAGATTTTCCATTCGGACTGCACTCGGGAAGGGGGAAGAGGGATGGGGGATGAACGTCAAACTCGGGGCACTCCATCCCCCATCCCCCGTCCCGCATCCCTATTCGATGGTACTGCTCAGCGTGAACTGGTACGTCGGGCCGAGTCCGGCACCGGAGTCCTCGCGCGCAACGCCCAGGCCGTAGCGGGCATAATACAGGCCCAGCCCCAGGCGGAAGCGCCACGTCGCCACGTCGTAGATCGACGTCCTGCTAGTACCCGCGCGAAGCTCCATCGCTCCGTTTCGGAGGCTCGCCATCCCGTACTGTTCGGTCGCCAGGCCGCTCGTGTAGGAGATCCCGTAGCCGATCCGGGTGCCCTTGCGATCTTCCGTGCCCATGACGCGGACGTCGGCCGCGGCGAGCAGGGACGCGAACTCGCCGGGCCCGCTCCCCGGCCGCCAGAGGAAGCTCGAGACGCCGACGCGGATGTCCTGCGAGGTCAGCTCGTCGATCACGATCCCGCCGTCGAGACCCAGCGCGCTGCGGCGCAGCCCGTCCATCTCGCCGTGGCGGTAGCGAAGTGCGAGCCCGGCCGCGACGTGCCGCCTCGTCTGCCGGGCGACGGCCAGCGAGGCCACGGTCGTGGCGTATGGAATGGTGCCGAGCGACTGCGGATCGGTCTCGGTGCGGACGAGGTCGTCGACCGAGGCGCGCGCGAGCGAGATGCCGACGGTGAGCTGCCGCGGCGCCAGCATCTCGAACGCGATCAGCCGCGACGTCACCCCCTGGTCGGCCGGGCTGTCGATGGTCGCGACGCCTATGCGGGCGCGGGCGCCGGGGCGCAGCTCGATCATCGCGGGATTCCACAGCCCGCCAGACGACTGCGCCGCGAGCGGAGGCGCTTCGGCGGCGGTGCCGAGTGGGAAGAAGAGCAGGTCGCGCCCGGGGACGTCCTGCGCCGCGGCGGGCACGCTCCACATGATGCCGACGGCGGCGGCGAAGACCTTGCGGCGCATGAGGTTGACGATACGGGCCGCGACGCGCCGGGTCAAGCACATGTCTTCCGTGGGCCCACGCGCAACATTACATTCTGCCGATCGTTACCCTACATCGCGGAGCGTACGTGCTTCTCACCGAGCTGCTCACCGCGGAGCGCGTCCGCGTTCCGCTAAGCAGCCGTTCGAAGGATGAGGTCCTCCGAGAGCTGGTAGAGCTGGCCACGAGAGGTCACCCTCCTGACGACGTCGAGGCTGCGCTCGCCGCCGTCCGCGAGCGCGAGCAGCTGCTGAGCACGGGCATCGGCGCGGGAGTCGCCATTCCGCACGGCAAGACGCCGGTAATCGATCAGCTGGTGCTGGCCGCCGGCGTCACCGCGCCCGGGATCGAGTTCGACGCGCTCGACGGCGAGCCGGTGCAGCTCTTCTTCCTCGTCCTCGGGCCGGAGAGCGCGGCCGGCGCCCACGTGAAGGTGCTGAGCCGCATCTCCCGGCTGCTGCGGCGCGAGCCGCTCCGGCAGGCGCTCCGCACGGTGGGGTCGGAGGCCGATTTCCTGCGCATCGTGCGGGCGTCGGAGGCCGTCTGATCGCGCGCCGGTGGGCGCCGACCGTGCTCTGCGCGGCCGCCATCCTGCTGCTCGACTCGCTCCCCGGCCGCGCGATCCCGACCGCGCCCGCGGGTGTGGACAAGGTCGGGCATTTCACCATGTACGGCGCGCTCGGCTTCCTCGCCGGCACCGCCGCGGGCGCGGTCTGGGCGCCGGCGGCGGCCGTGTCGGCGTTCGGCGCGTTCGACGAATGGCACCAGCAGTTCGTCCCGAAGCGCAGTATGGATCTGCGGGACTGGCTGGCCGACTCGGCGGGCGCGCTGGTGGGGGTGGGACTCGCCGCCGCCCGGCGCCGCCGCCGCACCGCCGGCACCTCGACCGATCTCAGTGGCTCTCGAACCGATCAGCTCCGTTGAACAGCCCACAGACCTCCCTTCGCACGCATCTCTGCGGCGCCCTGCGCGCCGAGCACGTGGGCGCGCAGGTCCGCCTTGCCGGCTGGGTACACCGCGCTCGCAACCTGGGAGGCATCGTCTTCGTCGACCTGCGCGACCGAGCGGGTCTGGTGCAGGTGTCGTTCGACCCGAAATGGACCGACGAGGCCGCGCTCCAGATCGCGGCTGGACTGGGACCGGAGACGGTCGTGCTGGTGGAAGGTGAGGTCGCGCCGCGGCCGGCCGAGATGCGCAACGCCGAGCTGTCGACCGGCGACGTCGAGGTGCGCGGCCGCATCGTGGCGATCGTTGGCCCGGCGCAGATTCCCGCGATCCCGGTGGCGAGAGGGAAGGGGGAGAAGCTCCCGGCCGAGGAGCTGCGACTGCGGCATCGGCACCTCGACCTTCGGCGCCCGGAGCTCCAGCAGAACATCATCCTGCGCCACCGGCTGATGCAGGCCACCAGGCGCTACCTGAGCGAGAACGGCTACCTCGAGATCGAGACGCCGATCCTCACCAAGCCGACGCCCGAGGGCGCGCGCGACTACCTGGTGCCGAGCCGCGTCCAGCCCGGGGAGTTCTACTCGCTCCCGCAGTCGCCGCAGCTCTACAAGCAGCTTCTGATGGTCGCCGGCTTCGACCGCTACTTCCAGATCGCCCGTTGCTTCCGCGACGAGGATCTGCGCGCCGACCGCCAGCCCGAGTTCACCCAGATCGACATCGAGGCGTCCTTCGTTCAGCGCGAGGACATCCTCGCGATGGCCGAGGGGCTGGTGCGGGCACTCTGGCGGGAGGGCGGACAGGAGTCGCTCCCCGAGCGCTTCCCGCGCATGACCTACCAGGAGGCGATGGAGCGCTACGGCTCGGACCGCCCGGACCGACGTTACGGGCTGGAGATCGCCGATTCGAGCGACCTCTTCCGGGCGACCGAGTTCGGCGTCACCCGGTCGGCGCTCGAGGCCGGCGGGCGCGTGCGCGGGATCCGCGTGCCTAACGGCGCGACGCTCTCCCGCAAGCAGGTGGACGAGCTGGAGGCCGTGGCCAGGGGCGCCGGCGCGGGTGGCCTGCTGCGACTCAAGCGCACCAACGGCGCCCTCGAAGGACCGGCGGCGAAGTTCCTCCCGTCGGGCGCCGTCGAGGCGCTTCGAATGGAGGAGGGCGACCTCGCGCTGCTCGTCGCCGCGCCGGACCGGGTCACCAACCCGGCGCTCGACCGGGTGCGGCAGGAGGTGGCGCGGCGTCTCGATATGGTGAACGAGAAGATGCTCGACTTCTTCTGGGTGACGGACTTCCCGATGTTCGAGCACGACCCGCAGAGCGGCCGGCTGATGGCGGTCCACCACCCGTTCACCGCGCCGCACCCCGAGGACCTGGCACTTCTGGCGAGCGACCCGGCCCGGGCCCGCGCGCTCGCGTACGACATCGTGTTGAACGGAACCGAGCTGGGCGGTGGCAGCATTCGTATCAGCGACCCCGCCGTTCAGGAACGTATCTTCCAATTGCTGGGGATCGACGAGCAGACGGCGCAGGCCCGCTTCGGGTTCCTGCTGGAGGGGCTCCGGGCCGGCGCGCCGCCACACGGCGGGATCGCGTTCGGATTCGACCGGATCGCCATGCTGCTCGCCGGGGCAGGATCGTTGCGAGACGTGATTGCGTTTCCCAAGACGACGGCCGCGCGCGCCCTGTTCGAGGGTGCACCCGCGCCCGTTCCACCCGAGGACCTGTCGGAGCTGCATATCAGGATCGCCGAGGATCGAGCGTGACGGACGGAGCCGCCGTCACCACGCGCCTCTCCACGGAGGGCGCGGACCTGTTGACGCTCGCCGGCGTCAACGACTCCAACCTGCTCGAGCTGGCCCGCCTGTCGGGGGCGAAGGTCTCGCTCCGGGGCGACGCGCTCATCTTGAGCGGTCCGGCGGACGCGGTCGAGCGGGCGTCCGCCACCGCGCAGCGGATGATCGACGCCGCGCGCCAGCGCATCCCGTTCACCCCGGACGACGTCCTGCGCATGAGCGAGGACGACGGCCGCGACATCGCGGGGGGCGGCCCGGGGGGCGGCCCTGGCGTCGGCGGGAGCGTCAGCGGGAGCTTCGCCGAGGGCGGCCGGATCGCGCTGCCGGGGGTCCGGAAGCTCATCCAGGCCAAGACGCCCGGCCAGGCCGAGTACCTGATGAAGATCGCCGAGAACGACATCGTCGTGGGGATCGGGCCGGCCGGAACCGGGAAGACGTACCTCGCCGTGGCCGCGGCGGTCGACCACCTGACGCGCAAGCGCGTGCGCCGCATCGTCCTCGCTCGGCCGGCGGTGGAGGCGGGCGAGAGCCTGGGCTTCCTCCCCGGCGACATGCAGGCCAAGGTCGACCCGTACCTGCGCCCGCTCTACGACGCGCTGGACGAGATGATGCCGCAGGAGCGCGTCCAGCGCGCGCTCGAGACGCGGGTGATCGAGATCGCGCCGCTCGCCTTCATGCGCGGGCGGACGTTAGGCGACGCGTTCGTGATCCTGGACGAGGCGCAGAACGCGACCAACCTCCAGATGAAGATGTTCCTGACGCGGCTGGGGGTGAACTCGAAGATCGTCATCACCGGCGACAAGACGCAGGTGGACCTCCCCAGCCGCGAGCAGTCCGGGCTGATGCAGGTGGAGCGCATCCTCCAGGGGATCGACGGGATCGCGTTCCACTACTTCGACGAGTCGGACGTGATCCGCCACCGGCTCGTGCGAGACATCATCCGGGCCTACGCCAGCGACGCGGGCGACTGACCCATGCCCACTCGAGAACGACTCGCCCGTCCGCTCCCAGCCGCGGCCTCGCGCCGCTAGTGCCGTGAACCTCTCGCAGCAGCTCGACCGAGTTGCCGCACCCGACGCGCCGGGCGCCAGCGCGCTGTTCCACGCGCGCCGGCTCGGGCTGGCGCTGCTGCTCGCCGGCGTCACCTACCTGCTGTTCCCCTCGTCGCCGGCGGTGGAGTTCCCGCTGCACGAGGTGGGCTCGGTGGCGCCGGACAACGTGATCGCGCCCGCCGGCTTCACGGTCCAGAAGAACGAGGCCGAGCTGGCCAGGGAGCGCGACGACGCGGCGCGCGCGGTGAGCCCGGTGCTGGCCGACGCGCCCGCGGCGCTGGACACGGCGCGCGGGACGCTGCGCGCCCTCTCGGCCGCGCTCAACCACGTGCGCGACACGCCGGGGGCCGACGCCGACCGCGCGGCGGCGGCGCAGCGCGCGGCGGCGGCCGCCGGCATCCAGCTCACGGCCGCCGAGGCGGCGTACGCGCTCAACGCCCAGCGCTGGCGCGCGCTGGAGGAGGCGGTCGTCCAGGCGCAGGACCGCTGGCTCTCGCGCGGCGTGGTGGCGAACGGCGTTCTGGACGAGCTCCGCGGCACGGTGACGCTCCGCCGAGCGGACGGCGCGCGTTCGGCCCGCGTCGACACCATTCCGACGTTCAGCAGCTACGTCCAGCGCGCCCGCGTCCTCCAGCCGGACCAGGGCATTCCCGCCGCGGGCTCGCTCTACCTCAAGCTGCTCTCGGCGTTCTTCCGCCCCACCATCGCGTTCGACCGCGCGGCCACCGACCGCGTGCGCCAGGAGGCGCGCTCGGCGGTGAACCCCGTGAAGTTCGAGGTGCGAAAGGACGAGAAGATCGTCGGCGCGCACGAGGTCGTCGGGCGCGAGGAGTACGAGAAGATGCGCGCCCTCCGCGACGCCCTGGGCGACGGCGGCGGCGGCGAGGGGCAGCTGCGGCGCGTGCTCGGCGCCATCCTGTTCGACACGCTCGTCATCTCGCTGTTCGGCATCACGCTGCTCCTCTTCCGGCCGCAGCTCTACGCGTCGATGCGCGCGCTGCTGCTGATCGTGCTCGTCTGGACGATCGTCCTCGCCATTGCGGCGGTCGTCTCGAAGGCGCAGGTCATGCGCCCGGAGCTGCTCCCGGTGGCGCTGGCGGCGATCATCTTCAGCGCGCTCTTCGACCCGCGCATCAGCATCGTCGGCACCATGATCCTGGCGACGCTGATCGGCGGGCAGGGGGTGTTCCGCGGCACGAACGCGCTGTTCATCAACCTGATCGGCGGCGTGGCGGCGGCGTTCAGCGTCGGCGTGATCCGGCGCCGGAACCAGCTGCTGTACTCGACGGCGCTGATCGCGGCGGCGTACCTGCTCGCCGCGCTCGCCATCGGCCTGACGCTCGACCAGTCGCTGCGGGAGATCGGGCGGAGCGCGGCGATCGGCGCGGCGAACGCGTTCGTGTCCACGGCGCTGGCGATGCTGCTCATTCCGGCGGCGGAGGAGGTCACGGGGATCGACACGTACTTCCGCCTGCTCGAGTGGTCGGACCTCAACCGCCCGCTCATGCAGCGCATGAGCCTCGAGGCGCCGGGCACCTTCGACCACACCATTCGCATCGCGAACCTGGTCGAGCCGGCGTGCAACGCGATCGGCGCGAACGGGCTGCTCGGCCGCGTGGGCGCGTACTACCACGATGTGGGGAAGCTCAAGAAGCCGCAGTACTTCGTGGAGAACCAGCCGCGAGGGCGCAACCCGCACGACAAGCTGAAGCCGTCCACCAGCGCCCAGATCATCCGGAACCACGTGAAGGACGGGATGGAGCTCGCCGCCGAGTACCGGCTGCCGAAGTCGGTCGCGGCGTTCATCCCCGAGCACCACGGCACGGCGAACATCACGTACTTCCTGGAGAAGGCGAAGGAGCGCGACGGCCCGCCGCAGAACCCCACCGAGTTCGCGTACCCGGGACCGCTGCCGCAGAGCGCCGAGACGGCGATCACCATGCTCGCTGACGGCGTGGAGGCCGCGACGCGCGTGCTCAACGACCCCACGCCCCAGAAGATCCGCGACGTGATCGAGCACATCGTCAGGCAGCGGATCGAGAGCGGGCAGCTCCGCGAGGCGCCGCTCACCCTCAAGCAGCTGGAGATCGTGAAGGATCAGTTCGCGCGCGTCCTCACGGCGATGTACCACAGCCGCATCGACTACCCGGCCTCCGCCGGCGGCGTCTCGGCCGAGTTCGCGTCGGCGGGGGAGCAGCGGTGAGCGCGGCGCCGCGCGGGGGCTCCG
>DATFPD010000531.1:0-4179 GCA_035265005.1 Gemmatimonadaceae bacterium
GCGCCGCCGCGGCGCGCTCCAGCTCGAAGCGGTAGCGCGCCGCCTGACGACCCACGGCGGCCGAGCGGATGCGGCTCCGGCGCTGCGCCAGCGCCGCCAGCCGTGCCGACTCGAGCGAGGCCTCCGCCGCCGCCACCCGGAGCGGCGCGGCGACGACGCGACCGGCCGGCGCCGCGGCGGCGGCGGCCATCGACATCGCCGGCACGCCGTCGGGCACGCCGTCCAGCACGTCCGGGCCGGGGGTGTCGTCAGGCGGCGTCAACGAGTCGGAGGGGACCACCAGCACCTGGTCGCCGGCGAGCCCGACGACCGTCTGGAGGTCGAGCAGCGTCGCGAGGAGCTCCAGGGAGTCGGAGGCGGCGGCGTTCGCCTGCTGCCCCGCGCTCACCGCGGCCAGCTCGACGTCGAGGTCGCTCGCGTCGCCGGCGTCGCGCCGCGCGACGGCCATGCGGTACAGGCTGTCGGCGTCGCGGGCGTTGCGCCGCGACAGCTCGGCGCGGTCGCGCGCGGCGAGCGCCCGCGTGTACGTCGTGTCCGCCTCCAGCGCCGCCGCGGCGCGCTCCAGCTCGAAGCGGTAGCGCGCCGCCTGACGACCCACGGCGGCCGAGCGGATGCGGCTCCGGCGCAGCCCCGGCAGGTCGACCGGCAGCTCCATCGCGACGTGGTACCGCGGGATGTCGCGGCTGTAGCTCGTCGCGAGCGTCGGGTTCTGCCGCGCGCGGGCGGCCAGCAGCCGCGCGAGCGCGGCCGCGGTGTCGGCGCGCGCCACGCCGAGCCGCGCGCCGCGGGACAGTGCCGCGTCCACCGCCTGCGCGCGACTGAGCGGGACCGGCACCGCCTGCGCGGCAGCGAGCCCGCCGCGGGCCAGCGCGCCGGCCGCGATCGAGATCCAGACGAGTTGTCGCATCCTGGAAGGCTAGCAGGCGAACCTGATCGGAGGATCACAGCGCCCCGCCCGCCTGGGACCTCCGCTATTTCACCTTCGCCGCCGGCATGTCCCGCCCGTTCTGGTGCAGCGTCAGGCCGGTCACCTTCCCGCCGTCGTCCACCTGGAAGGTGATCCGCGCGTCGACGACCCTAGGGTAGAACTCGGTCTCGGACTCGGCGAAGATGCGAATCTTCCCCTGGCCGGTGGCCTGGGTGACCAGGCCGTCCCCCTCTCGCGTGACGACCAGCGAGAAGGCTGGCGTGAGCTGGTACTCGCCGACGTAGCGGTCGAGCACCGTCGCGGGGAGTGCCACCTCCTTCCGCCCGACCCAGGCGGGGCGCGTGGGCGGGCGCAGCGCGAGCGCCGGCGCCAGGAGGTGGAAGCCGATGTCGTCGTGGCCGGCGCCGCTCGAGTTGGTGAGCACCACGACCCCCACCCGACGCGCCGGGTCGTAGCCGGCGAACGTGCGGTAGCCCCCCGTGCCGCCGTTGTGCCAGACGATCGACCCGCCGGCCGGCGTGGGGCGGATGTGCCACGCCAGCCCGATCCCGCCCGGGCCGGCGTCGCGCCGCCGGACGTGCGTCGCGTGGAGCGCCGGGGCGAGCGGCCCGCGCACGGAGTCCGCGTCGGCCGCCATGTTCGCGGCCAGGTACGCGAGCATGTCGTTCGCCGTCGAGCGGAGCGCGCCGGCGCCGCCGAGCGCGGCCACGTCCCAGTTCGGGACGACGTTGCCCGCCTCGTTATGCCCCAGCGCCAGCCGCTCGCGCATCGACGGCGCGAGCGCCACCCGGGTGTCCTTCATGCCGAGCGGGTCGAGCAGGTAGCGGCGGTACGTCGTCTCCAGGTCCGCCTTCGCCCGCAGCGTGAGCGCGTGCCCGAGCAGTCCCACGCCCAGGTTCGAGTACTCGTACTCGGCGCCGACGTCGCGCTGGAGCTGGTACGAGGAGAGGAACGCGTAGAGCAGCTCCGGGGTGAAGTCGGCGTACGGGTTCGACTGGTCCTTCGGGCTGAAGTTGGTCGGCATCCGCGGCAGCCCGGAGGACTGCGTCGCGAGGTCCACCAGCGTGATCTGCCGCCCGTTACGCGACGGCACCGTGACCGACGCCGGGAGGTACTTCGCCACCGGGTCGTCGAGCCGCACCTCGCCGCGCCGCGCCATCTCGGCGAGCACGGCGGCGGTGAAGGTCTTGGTGATGGAGCCGATCTCGAACACGCTGTTGGCGTCGAGCGGCCGCGCGGTGCCTGACGCGCCGTAGCTCACGACCCGCCGCCGCCCGTCCGGCTCGATCACGCCGACGACGATCCCGGCCGCCGTCTGCGCCTCCACGCGGCCCTTGATGATCTCGCGGATGGCCGAGTCGGAGAGGAGCGCGGGCTCCTGCGCGCGGAGCTCGGCGCGGGGCCCCGTGGCGGGATGCAGGAGTACGGCGGAGGCGGCCAGGATCGAAGCGAGTCGGCGCATGTCGCTCGGGGTGCAGGGTGTGAGCATGGTGTCGCAACCGAACAGTGCAGGCGCTGGGGGCGGCTCGCCAGCTTGTCCCTCTGCCGGGATGCGTGGGAGGATCGACGATACGTCGATACGTCCCGGCATCGAGCCGGTTTCGAGAATGCCATTCAGTCTGGATTACAGCGTACGTGTCATGTAATAGATATGGCATGAAGCGGACGACGACATCGCGCGCGCCGCGACGCTCGAGCGTCTGGGCGCGCGCGAGCTGCTGACGGCCGATCCTACTCTAGCGTACCGCGCGACAGATTACAGACACACCCACCGGGATGATGGCATGACGCCCAGCAGCACCCGGCGCCTCGGCACGGCGCTCCTCGCGCTCGCGGCCGCGACGGCGCCCGCGCAGACGCCCGCGCCGACGCGACCCGCCCCGCGCCTCGGCATCGCCGAGGCCGAGCGCACGATCACCGGCGAGGCGCTGCTCGCCGACATCCGGCGGCTGGCGTCGGACGGGTTCCGGGGGCGCGCGGTGGGGACGCGCGGGGAGGACTCCGCGGTCGCCTACATCGCCGAGCAGATGCAGCGCGTCGGGCTCGCGCCGGGGAGCGGGGACGGGACGTACGTCCAGCGCGTCCCGCTCGTCGGCACCACGTCGCAGCTGCGCGCGAGCGCGACCGTCGGCGGGCGCGCGATGGAGCTCCGGCAGCTGGACGACATCATCGCCTGGTCGCAGCGCCCGGACACGCTGGTCAGGGTGGACACGTCGCAGCTGGTGTTCGTCGGCTACGGCGTGGTGGCCCCGGAGTACGGGTGGAACGACTTCAAGAACGTGGACGTGCGGGGCAAGACCGTCGTCATGCTGATCGGCGACCCGCCCATCCCGATGTCCGTAGACAGCACGAGGCTCGACCCCCGCGTCTTTCGCGGCGAGGCAATGACCTACTACGGGCGGTGGACGTACAAGTACGAGACGGCGGCCGCGCGCGGCGCCGCGGCGGCGATCATCGTGCACCAGACCGGGCCCGCCGGCTACGGCTGGAGCGTGGTCGCCAGCAACGTCCGCGAGCGGTTCGAGGTGGCGGGCGCGCCGGCGCACGTCCCGGTCGAGGGGTGGATGCAGCTCGAGGTCGCGCGCCGGCTGTTCGCCGCCGGCGGACACTCCTTCGACTCGCTGGAGCGTGCCGCGCGCACGCGCGCCTTCCGCCCGGTGTCGCTCGGCGGCACGGCCAGCTTCCAGGTGCGGAACGCGGTGCGGCGGGTGGAGTCGCGCAACGTGATCGGCCGGCTCGACGGGTCCGACCCCGCGCTGCGCACCGAGTACGTCGTCTACACGTCGCACTGGGACTCGTTCGGCGTCGGCCGCCCCGTTGGGGGCGACTCGATCTACAACGGCGCGCTCGACGACGCCTCGGGCGTGGCGTGGATGCTCGCCAGCGCGCGGGCGTTCCGCGCGCTGCCGCGCCCGCCCCGCCGCACGCTGGTCTTCGTCGCCTTCACCGCCGAGGAGTCGGGGCTGCTGGGGGCGCGCTACTACGCGCAGCGCCCACCGTACCCGCTGGAGCGGACGCTGGCGAACGTGAACATGGACATCATGAACCCGTGGGGGCGCGCGGGGTCCATCGTCAGCCTGGGCTACGGCCAGAGCACGCTCGAGGACCTGCTGGCGCGCGAGGCGGCGGCGGACCGCCGGACGGTGAAGCCGGACCCCGAGCCCGAGAAGGGGTACTTCTACCGCGGCGACCACTTCGAGCTGGTGCGCCACGGCGTTCCCGCGTTAGGCTTCCTCTTCCCCGGCACCGAC
>DATFPD010000532.1:0-10912 GCA_035265005.1 Gemmatimonadaceae bacterium
CATCAAAGAACGATGCCTGCTCTTTGTAGGGGCGCTCCCTCTGTGTCCTCTGTGGTTCAATGGCTTTGAACGAATCGTCCCGGCCCCGGGTAGTGGGTCAGTTTGCGGCGACGGCGACGGCAACGGCAACGGCTTTGACAGGATGCACAGGAGGGTGAACAGGAGGGTGAACAGGATGCGGGCCCCGGGAGGCGTGGCTTCCCGAAGCCGTCATCCTGTTCACCCTCCTGCTTATCCTGTCGCAGTTCATCCTGTCACAAGGCCGTCGCCGCCACTTCAAAGTGACCCACTACCCGGCCCCGAGCTCCGACGCGCTCAGTACCGCGCCGGCAGGTAGCTCCACCGCACGAGCACCGCGACCATCACCAGCGCGTCGAGGGCGATGGCGACAAAGTACAGCCGGCCGGCCAAACTCCAGTACCGTTTTCTCCACGCACGGACCGAAAGCACGCAGAGCCCGATCGCAAGCGCCACGATCGCCCACGGAGCCCACGCCAGCACCCGCATCGCCGGCGTGAGCCCATAGAGCAGCTCGGCGTTCTCGAGCAGCCGGACGCTGCGGGCGAGAAAGCCGAAGCCGAACGCCAGCGTCAGCGCGGCGAACGCGGCCGCCGCGCCGATCGCCACGACGCGGTCGCGGCGGAGCACGGACGGCGCACCCGCACTCCCGGACGTTGTCCGGTAAGCGTCGCGTCGCCGCCGCCGCTTCCAGAGCGTGACGACTCCCGCCGTCGCCGGCCACGCGATGGCGAGGACGAGCAGCGGGATCATGAACGCCCACGACAGCAGCTCGTTCACGAAGTGCGGCGCGTCGTACCACGCCAGCCGCTCGAACGCCCCGGGGAACTCCGACCCGAAGAACGACTGCGCCCCGAACATGCGCGTGATCCGGCCGGACGCGTCGGCGCGGAAGGCCAGCATCTTCTCCCCGCCGCCGCGGACCTCCCGGAATACCAGCGGCGCCACGGGCTCGTACCGCACCGCACCGCCTCCCAGACCGCTCACGACCAGCGACCCGCCGCGGCCCGTGTCCGCCGACACGTAGACGGGCGACGCGAAGAGCTCCGGCAGATTCTCGATCGAGCGCCGGGCGTAGCGCGTGCTTCGGTACACGCCGGCGAAGCGCGCCGGCGGGTCGGCTCCCGGCGCCGCCGGCGTCCCCACTCGCGCGCGCTCATCCACTCCCTCCGGTCCCTCCGGCGCGCGCAGAATGCGGTCGGCGAGCCGGTGCAGCACCGCGCCCCCGAACGTCGTCGCGCCGCCGTTGGCGTGCAGGAAGATCCCGAGCCGCCGCCCCGGAACGAGCACCAGGAGGGTGTTCGCCCCCGGGAGCCCGCCGCCGTGCGAGAGCACGCTCTCCCCGTTCAGCGTCTGCTCGAAGAACCCGTACGCCATCCCGGGAAGCATGGGGTGGTGCGTGAAGTGTCGCGCGTGCATCGCCCGCATCGTGGAATCGCGGAGCAGCGGCCCCCCGTCCTCCAGGTGCGCGATCATGAACCGCCCCATGTCCGCGCCGGTGGCGAGGAGCGACCCGGCCGGATACGTGTGGCGGTAGTCGAGCGCGTGCATCGCGCACCCCGCGCGCCCCTCCTCGGCGCCGCAGGGGTACGGCGTGACGAGGGCAGCGCGCAGCGCCGGCGCCGGGGGCTGCTCGAAGCCGCTCGCCTGCATCCCGACCGGCAGCAGGATCTCGCGTCGGGCGTACTCCGAGAACGGCATCCCGGCCACCGACTCCACCACGTACCCGGCGAGCGCGGCACCGTGGTTGGAGTAGCTGGTCACCGTCCCCGGCGCGCGGGTGCGCGGCGGCATCCGGTCGGCGAGATAGCGCCCGAGTGGGATGACCTCCGCGGCCGAGCGCGCCGCGTAGCCGATGTTCCGCTCGTCGAAGCCCCCGGTGTGGGTGAGCAGCTGGGCGAGAGTGACCGGGCGCGAGTCGCCGCCCGCCACCCTCACGCCGCGCAGATAGCCGTTCACGTCCGCGTCCAGCTCGACCCGCCCCCGCTCCGCGAGCTGCATCACCGCCGTGGCGACGAAGAGCTTGGACACCGAGCCCACGCGGAGCACGGTGCGCTCCGGGTCCATCGGCGTGCGGCGGTCGACGTCGGCCAGGCCCTGGCCCAGCGCGACGGCCACCGCACCGTCCCGCACGACGAGCAGCACCGCCCCGGGCGCACGGGCGCGCCGCATCTCCTCGCGCAGCACGGTGTCGGCGAACGTGGCGAGCGAGGTGTCCAGCGGCTGCTGGCTCGGCGCGCCGGCGAACGCCGCGGCGAGCGCGGCGACCATTATTGACGGCATCTAGCGTCAGGGTTCGGGCGAGGGAACGTCGAGGAAGGCGAGCCAGGCGCGGGTGATCTCGCGCGCGAGGCGGTCGTCGTCGATCTGGACGGGGTAGACGCGGAGGCTCTCGCTCAGCACGGCCTCGCGCGCGGACGCCGACGCGAAGAAGAGTCCGAGGTTGATCGCGAGCTCGGGGTCGGGGTGGCGGATCTCCGAGCGGCGCTCGAGGAGCAGGGTGCGCAGCCGTCCATGGACGTGGTCGTTGAAGCGGCGGGCGCGCTCGCCGAACCCCTGCCCTCCCTGCCCCGCCGCCGCCGCTCGCGCGCCGCGCATGACCTGAAGGATCTCCCGCCGGTGCTGGCGGAACTTCGTGATCATGACGCCCACGTACGCCGCGACCACCTCGGCCGCACCCGCGCCGGCCATCCGGTTCGGCCCCAGCGCCTCGTCGAACGCGGCGCGCGTATCCACCAGGAAGTGCTCGTCGAGCAGGTGCAGCAGCGCGCCCTTGTTCTTGAACCGGGCATAGAACCCTCCGACCGACACGCCGGCCCGCTGCGCGATCTCGGCGACGCTGATCTGGTCGAACGGCCGCTCCGCCATCAGCGCCGTTGCCGCGGCGATGATCGCGTCCTCGGTCTCTCGACTTCGATCCTGTCGAGCCTGGTTGATCCAGTCCCTGGTCGGCGTGGTCATCTGTGAAAGGTCACTGTTTCACATGAAATACGAATAAGATTCTTATTCTGTTTCAGTCCGTTCGCAAGGGTCATTTCCAGATCGGCCCTGCTCCGATGCTCGATTAACTCAGGGCCAACAGCGAGACAGGATGAACTGCGACAGGATGCACAGGATGGTGGACAGGATGACGGCCGCTCGGGAGACGCCCCGTCTCGGGGCCCGCATCCTGTCCACCATCCCGTGCATCCTGTTCATCCTGTCAAAACGCCGTTGCCGTCCCCGTCCAAGCAGTCATTCAAAGCGCGCGTCCGCCTCCCACGCCCGCAGCAACGAGTCCCGCTGCACCGGCACGAACGCCGGCGGCGCGTCCGGCGTGGGCGCCGCCGGGCGCAGCAGGTAGATCGGCCGGTCGGGGTACTCACGCAGCAGCAGCGTGTCGCGCGCGTGCAGGTCGCGCGCGTAGACGACGCTCGTGTCGCGCCGGGTGGCGAGAATGGGCGCCAGCGCCAGCACCCCGCCCGACGACTCCGCGACCCGGCGCAGGCAGCGCGGGCCGTAGCTCGACCCCGGGCGCACGTTCACGCTCGCGCCCGGCCCAATCTCCTGCCGCACCACGACGGGCCCCGGGCCGCGAAGCAGCTCGTACAGCGCGCGCGCGGCCGCGGCGGAGTCGCGCGCCGACGCGTCGCGCTCGAGCGCGGTCAGCGCGCCGTCCAGGGCGCACGCGTCGGCGCCGCGGTACAGCCGCTCGGCGTCCCCCTGCCTAACGCCGAGCGCGCGCATGCGGACCACCAGCTCCGCCCCCCACCCCTCGCGCACCAGCACGAGCGCCCCCCGCACTCCCGCGGCGCGCGCCGCCGAATCGGCGTCCCAGCGCTGCGACGGGAAGCTCGCCGCGTACTGCCGCGCCCGAAGCGGGGCGGCGTACAGCGCCGCCACGGCCGCCGAGATCAGAAGGGCGTAGACGGTGGCGCGGTAGACGAGTGGGTGCCGGGTCCCGATGCGGGAGTCCCGCAACAATCCCGGGAACCGCGCCGCCCACAGCGCCAGCACCGGGGCGAGCGAGTACAGGAAGCGCGGCCCGAGGTAGAAGCCGTTGTGCCAGTAGGCGAAGTAGAGCGCCACCAGCAGCCCGCCCGACGCCAGCAGGTAGCGGTCGAGCGGGCGCAGGCCGCGCGGCGCCAGCGCGAGCGCGCCCACCACCGGCAGGAGCGACGGAAGCGGTGTCTCGAACAGGTAGCGCTGCAGCTGGAGGAAGTAGAGGCTCACCAGCTCCAGGCCGCGCGCCGGGGTGTGCATCGTCCCCCACGGGCTCTCGTGGAAGCCGAGGTTGTGCCCCTTCCCCCAGTACAGCTCGTAGCCCGAGAGGAGCGCGCTCCCCGTGGTGCGCGCGTTCACCCAGAGCACGACTGCCATCGGCAGCGCCACGCCGGCGCCGGCGGCGAGCAGCTCCGGGACGCGGAAGGCCGCATTCCGCCGGTCGCGCAGCGCCACCGCGGCGCGGGCCAGGTACCAGAGCCCGGCGGGGAGCGCGAACGCGAACGCGTCCACCGGCCGAATGGTCGCGGCGACGCCGAAGCCGACGCCGCTCGCGAACGCGGCCGCCGCGCTGCGCCCGGCCGCGGCCGGCGCGTAGGTGACCGCCGCCAGGCCGGCGACCCCCACCAGCGTCCACGCGAGCGCGGTGACGTGGCTCATGTGGGTGCCCGCCATGAACGCCGTGAACGGCGCCAGCGCGAAGACGATCGCCGCCGCCGCGGCCGCGTTCGCCCTCGGCTCGGCGCGGCGCGCGATGAAAGCGAAGAGCGCCGCCGACGCCGCGCCGGAGAGCGGGTTCACCAGCCAGGCGGCGCCGCCGGCGAACTCCCCCAGCGCCAGCATCGCCGGGCCGCCGGGCGGGAACTGCGAGAACGCCCGCCCGCCGCGCTCGATCATCTGCAGAGTGCCGAAGAACTCCGGGTGCGCCGAGAGCGGCGCCGTCAGCGCCCCACCGGCGTAGATCCGCGCCTGGAGCATCTGCCCCAGCTCGTCGATGAACAGCGGGCGCGCGCCGAAGACGAGCCGAGCGATGGCGGCGTACAGCGCGAACGCGGCGAGCGCGAGCAGCGCGGCGAAGAGTGGGAAGCGCCGCGCGTGGAACCGTCCGAGCGCGTCCGCGGTCCCCTCGCGCCAGAGCGCCGGCACGTTGCGCGCGAGCAGCGCCAGCACCACCCCACCCCCGACGGCGATCGCCGTCCCGGTCAGCCACTCGTCGGCGTAGAGCGCATAACGCGGCTCGGCGAACCCGCCGGCGACCCAGTTCGCGATCGGCAGAAACCCGAGCGCGGCGACGACCGCGGCGATCAGGCGCGTGGCGACCGACGGACGCTCGGTCACTCAGTCAGCGTGGGAAGAGCGGACACGGACGAGCACGGATAGGAGCACGGATGAGCACCGATTTCTCCGCGCACCATTCATAGCTCCCATCGCCAGGCGGGAGGGGCGTTGGATGTCGTCGGGACGCATCGGCGTTCATCCGTGCTTCTATCCGTGTTCATCCGTGTCCTGCTTTCTCCAGCCGCCGCTTCACTGCGTCGAGCGTGCCGCGGAGGTCGGGGTCGCAGTCCTTCCACAGCTCGGCGAAGCGCTCGCGGTGGTGGCGCGCTTCGTCCTCGCGGCCGAGGCAGGCGTGGATCTCGGCCTGACGCAGATGCGCCGGGGCCACGTAGACCAGCTCGTACGGCGAGCGCTCGGCGATCGACGCGTACCAGCCGAGGGCCTCCTCGTGTCGCCCCAGCTCGCGGAGCAGCTCGGCGCGGGTGTAGCGCTCCAGCGTGCGCGCGTAGAAGGGGGAGACGATGGTGAGCTGGTACCAGACGTCGCGCTCCGGCCGCGTCGCCTCGAGCAGCGCCAGCGCCTCCTCGCGGCGGCCGGCGGCGTGCTCGGCCTGCGCGCGGAGGGAGAGCGCGAGGTCCGCGGCGAGCGCCTGCGCGGCCTCCGGGAGCGCGTCCATCCGGTCGAGCGCCTCGGCGTGCGGCTCGGCGGCCGCGCTGCCCTCGATCCGGACGTCGAGCAGGCCGAGGAGGTAGTGGCGCAGCACCGGGTGCGTGTCGTTGTGCGCGGCGAACACCTGGTTGCGGTCGCGCGGGACGGCGGCGGCGTCCCACCGGCGCAGCTCCTCGCGCAGCGACTCCAGGTCGCGGCGCGGCGTGCGCAGGAACGGGAGCGCCGCGGCCAGCGCGCGCGTCTCGAGCGCCCACGCCGGCACGTGCGGCGCGGCGTCGTCCAGCTCGGACCAGGCCGCGGCCCGGCGCCCGCGCGCGAGCTCCAGGTGCGCGAGCACGATGTGGCAGAGCGCCTTCCCCTGCGGGTCGCGCGTGAGCTTGCTGAACAGCCGCGCGATCTGCTGCGCGCCCGCGATGTCGCGCGCGTAGACGGTGATGTCGGTGAACGCGATGCCGACCGCCAGCGCGCGGGCGCGGCCGAGCGAGGCGACGACGCGCGCCTTCTCGATCTGGTTGCCGAGCGCGAACGCCCTCAGCGCGCGCATGCTGAGCGCGCGGTCGCCGGCCGGGCTCAGCTCGAGGACGCGGTCGACCAGGGTGTCGAGGTCGTCGTGCCGCCCCTCCAGCGCGGCGATGCGCGCCAGGTGGATGAGCGAGCTGCAGTGCTCGGGGTCGTACGACAGCGCGCGCTCGAACGCCTCGCGCGCCTCGGTGCTGGAGCGGCCGCGGAGCGGGTTGCGGTGAAAGAGCACGTCGCCGAGGAGGAACCACGCCTCCATGTCGTCCACGTGCGTGGCCAGGATGTCGTCGTACAGCCGCTCGGCGGTGGCGGCGTCGCCGTGCAGCCAGGCGCGCTGCGCCTCCAGCAGCAGACGGTCGTGCGCGGCCAGGCGCCCCTTGTGGGCGAACGCCTGGTCGGCGGCCTCGCGCGCCAGCTCCAGGTTGGCGACGGCGGCCGCCGCGGCCGCCAGGCGGTAGTGGCCGAGGGCGAACGTGGTGTCCTCGGCGGCGGCGTCCTGGAACGCCTCCAGCGCCTGGTAGTAGCGCCCCGCGCGGAACTCGCACTCGCCCTTGAGGTAGGCCTTGAGCGCGCTCAGCGAGTCGGTGGTGAGCGCGCCCAGCCGCGTTAGGCGCGCCGACGGCCCGGCGCTCTGGCCGGCCAGCACCTGGCGCGCCAGCTCGTCCACCATGTCGAAGATCCCGGCCTCGCTCCCGGCCGCCGCCTCGGCGGTGGCCCGCAGCGTGCCGCCGGCGTCGTAGAGCGAGGCGGCGATGCGCAGCCGCCCGCCGGCCTCGATCACCGTACCGAGGAGGAAGAGCCCGGCGCCGAAGCGGCGCGCGACCGCGCGGCCGCGCTCCTGGTCGGCGCCCTCCGCCTCCCACTCGCGGGCGACGAAGTTGAGCAGCGCGCGCGGGTCCACCGTGCGCACGTCGCCGGCGCCGTCGAGCTTAGTGCTCAGCAGGTCCACCATCCCCTCGCCCAGGTAGGCGACCTCGCGGCTGCCGCGCACCGTGAACGGGAGGACGGCAATGCGAACGCCCGCCGAGTCGGCCGCCGCGTCCCGCGCCTGGGCGTCATCCCCCTGCTGCTGCGACGGCCGCGTCTCCGCCGGCCCCGGCGCCGACGCGCGGCGCGGCGCCGGGGCCGCCGGCGGCGGCGCGGGGCGGGTGCGGATGGCTTCGATCAGCGCCCTGGTCTCGGCCGACGGCTCGATCTCGTAGTCGGCGGCGAGGCGGCGCGTGAGCTCCTCGTAGGCGCGCAGCGCGGCCGGCCGGTCGCCGATGCGGTCGAGGAGCGCGATCAGGCGCCGGGCGGCGCTTTCATCATATGGAAGGAGCGCGGCGGCGCGGCGCCCCCACATCGCGGCGCC
The DNA here is from genome assembly GCA_035265005.1 of Gemmatimonadaceae bacterium. Lineage (GTDB taxonomy): Bacteria > Gemmatimonadota > Gemmatimonadetes > Gemmatimonadales > Gemmatimonadaceae > DATFPD01. Next base: position 7,817 of record DATFPD010000532.1, read on the forward strand.
GCTGGCGTCCCCCGCCGCGGCGCGCTCGTCGGCCAGCGCCCACGCGGCGCCCGAGGCGCGCTCGTGCAGCCGCTCGCGCTCGCTCTGGAGCCAGCGCTCGAACTCGGGCGCGCCGCCGATGTAAAAGCCCTCCAGCAGGCTGCCGCGGTACAGCTCGAGCGCCTCGGCGGGGCGCCCGGCGTCGAGCGCCGCCTCGAACTGCGTGACGTCGCAGACGAACCTTTCGGCGGCGAGCCCCACCTCCTCGTCGCCGCGGGCGGCGATCACCTCGGCGCCGAGCGAGCGGCGGAGGAAGTAGAGCGAGCGGCGGAGCGCGGCGCGGGCGTGGTCGGTGTCGAGCTCGGGCCAGAAGAGTGCGAGCAGCGCGTCACGCCGGTGGAAGCGACGGGTGCGCGAGGCGACGGCGAGGTAGGCGAGGAGCGCGAGCCGCTTCGGCTGCTGCAGCACCGCGCGGAACTCCTGCCCGTCGCCTCCGCGGAGATCCAGGACGCCGAGGGTGCGGAGCTCGATCATGGATGCGGTCTCAGGGGCGGCGAGAGTGAGCGTCGTGGTCATCCCGCACTATCACCCGCGGCGATGCCCTTCCCCGTCCCCTGCCCCGGGACGCTCGGGTCACGCCCGTGCCCTCACCTTACGCGCACTCCACCCAACGTAGCGGCCGGACGAGGCGGGCGACACTCCCGCTCCCCGCACGGCCCGCCGCCCCGAGCGACGAGGACACGAGACCCCATGCGAATCGGCCTAACGCATCAGGCGGCGCTGCGCCGGCGGCGCCGCTACATCCTGGCGAAGCTCCTGCGGGGTCAACTGCCCTGTCGGCCGCTGATGCTGTTCGTTGGCCACGGATCGACACGGATGAACACGGATTAGTCTCATCCGTGTTCATCCGTGTCGATCCGTGGCCATGTCAACCGTCGCAGTCTCCGCGTTCATTCGCGGCCAGCAGGGCAGTCAATGTCCCGTGCTGGTGCTAGAGCTCGGTTGGATCTAGGATGTTCGGGAGGGGGCGTTAGTTTGGGACAGCCGCCGCGCCGGCGGTCGCGGCGACTGTAACTCGAGTGGGAAGGAAGGCGAGCGTGGGATGGCTTGAGGACCAGGGGGCACCCGATGCCGGAGCCCCAAATGGCGTGCACGGACGCCTGGCGGGCGAAGAGCCGCCGGCGGCCGTGCGCGCCGGGTCCAACGGCAGGGTCGAGCCCGGGAGCGACAGCGGCGGCGGCGAGCTGTTCGACGTCATCGTCATCGGCAGCGGCTTCGGCGGGGCCATGGCGGCGTACCCGCTGGTGCGGGCCGGCCTGCGCGTCCTGATGATCGAGCGCGGCGACTGGGTGCCGCGCGGCTCGGAGCACTGCGACGCCGAGGGCGTGGGGTTCCTGACGCCCTTCTACTCGACCGAGACGCCCTACACGCTGCGCACGGGGGCACGGCGCGACACGGCGGGGGCCTTCCACTGCGTGGGCGGGCAGTCCGTCTTCTACGGTGCCGCCGCGCTCCGATACCGCGAGCGCGACTTCGAGCCCGACGCCGAGATCGTGGGCGATTCGGCGGCGCGGTGGCCGTACCGGTACGCGGACCTGGAGCGCCACTACGGGCGCGCCGAGGCGCTGCTGGGGGTGCGCACGAGCGCGGCCGGCGGCGAGGGGGGCGACCCCACCGAGCCGCCGCGCAGCGCGCCGTACGAGGCCGCGTCGGCGCCCGAGCTGTCGGACGCGTCTCGCTCGGTCGAGCGGGCGGCGCGCGAGCTGGGGCTCTCGCCGTTCCGGCTGCCGCTGGCGGTGGACCCGACCGCGCTGGCGCGCGGCGAGTGCACCTGCGAGCGGGACGGGAGCGGCGCCTGCACCGGCCGCACGCGCCTGGACGTGGCGAGCCGCGTGATGCCGGAGCTGCTGCGGCTCGGGCTCCGGCTGGCGACCAACACGGTGGCGGTGCGGCTGGTGACGGAAGGGCGGCGGGTGGCGGCGGTGCGCTGCGTGGACCGGACGAGCGGGCGCACGGTGCACTACCGCGCGCGGCAGTTCGTGCTGGCCGCCGGGACGCTGGCCTCGCCGCACCTGCTGCTGGCCTCGGAGCTGGACCGGCTGAACCCCGCCGGGGACGCGGTGATCGGCCGCTACCTGATCCGGCACCGCAACGCGATGGTGTTCGGGCTCTTCCCGCGCCCGCTCAACGCGGGGGGCCACATCCACAAGCAGATCGGCATCCACGACTACTACTTCGGGCACCCGAGCGTGCGGTACCCGAAGGGGAAGCTGGGCGGGATCCAGCAGGTCGGCGTGCCGTCGATGGGGCTCGCGCGCTCGGCGGTGGAGTCGGCGCTGCGGTCGGCGGCGGCGCGTCGGACGCTGTCGGCGATGCTCGAGCTCTCGGTGCCCTACATCAGCGGGCTGCTCATTCTCGCCGAGGACCAGCCACGGCCCGAGAACCGGGTGACGATCGACCGCACGGCGCCGGACCGCTACGGGATGCCGCGGCTGACGGTGCACCACCGCTACACGGAGCGGGACATCGCGGCGGCGCGGGCACTGACGCGGGTGGCGAAGCGGGTGCTGCGGCGGGCCGGGGCGCTGGTGCTCTACACGCACGCGATCGAGACCTTCTCGCACGCGCTGGGCACGGTGCGGATGGGGGTGGACCCGCACACGTCGGCGCTCGACGGCTGGTCGCGCTTCCGCGGGGTGGAGAACCTGTGCGTGACCGACGGCAGCTGCATGCCGACGTCGGCCGGTGTGAACCCGAGCCTAACGATCGCCGCCAACGCCCTGCGCGCGGGCGAGTGCCTGGCGCTGCGGATGGCGGCGGAGCGCGAGGCGGGGCACGCGGCGGCGGATTGAGCAGAGGGATGGGGGACGGGGGATGGGGGATAAGCTGCTCCCGCTGACAGCCTGCCCTGACCCCGACCCCGACCCCGACCCCGAGCGCAGCAAGGGGGAGGGGAAGGGGAAAGGGGGAAGGGTGCATCCCCCATCCCCCGTCCCCCATCCCTCGTATCCTGATTCAAGCAGACTTCCCAGATGAACTTTCTGATTGCCCTTCTCGTCGGCCTCGCGGCCGGGACGCACGTGGCGACGTGGGGGATGTACAAGGACGCGATCCACG
>DATFPD010000533.1:0-6468 GCA_035265005.1 Gemmatimonadaceae bacterium
GAGAGTGATGTGCTGGATGATAACGTTTGGCGCGCGTGAATGGCTCCCGACAGAGGGGATGCGGGATGCGGGACGCGGGATGAACTGCGAGAGTCCGTCGCAGTTCATCCCGCGTCCCGCATCCCGCGTCCCCTCGCTCAGTCAGCCGCCGCGGCGTCGCCCCGTCCCACGAACCCCTCGAACACCTGCAGCGCCAGCTCCACCTTGCCGAAGGGGGCCGACACCTGGCAGCCCTGCACCGAGTCGCGCACGCGCTCCAGCATCTCGCGCGCGATCGCGATCCCCTCGGCCACCGCGTGCTCCTTGGAGCGCTCGTTCGCGCGGCGCATGCGGGCGATCACGGCGTCCGGGACCACCACGCCCGGCACCTCGTTCGCCAGGAACTCGGCGTTGCGCACCGAGACCAGCGGCCAGATGCCGGCGATGATCGGGATCCGCGTGTGCTCGATCGTCCCCAGGAAGCGCTCCAGCTGGGCGACGTCGAACACCGGCTGCGTGATCGCGTACTCGGCCCCCGCGTCCACCTTCCACTCGAAGCGCTTCAGCTCGTGCGCCGGGTCGATCGCCGCCGGGTTGACCCCGACGCCGATCGCGTAGCGCGTCGGCGCGCCGATCGCGTTGCCGCCGGGGTCGAGCCCGCGGTTCAGGTTGCGCACCAGGTTCGTCAGGCCGATCGCGTCGATGTCGAACACCGCCGTCGCGTCCGGGTACGGCCCCATCTTCGGCGGGTCGCCGGTGATGACGAGCAGGTTCCTGAGCCCCAGCGCCGACGCGCCTAACAAGTCGCTCAGCATGCCGAGCAGGTTGCGGTCGCGGCAGCAGTAGTGCGTGACCGTCTCGATCCCCACCTGCTGCTCGATCAGCAGGCTGGTGGGGAGCGCGCCCATGCGGCTCTGCGCCCGCGGCCCGTCGGGGACGTTGATCGCGTCCACCCCCGCGCCCCTGAGCGACCCCGCGTCCCGCAGCAGCTTCGTCGCGTCGACCCCGCGCGGCGGCACGATCTCCACGCTGGTCACGAACTCCCCGTTCGCGATCTTCCGCGCGAACTTCGACCGCTCGGCGAAGGGGATCGGCTGCACGGCGGGCACCGCGGGGTGGCCGCCGGAGATCCGGCCGTCCGTGCGACGCTCCCCTTCGCGGGCGCCGTCGGTTGCCGGGTCCCGAGTGCCGAGTCCCGAGGACCGCCGCGGCGCCAGCGGCCGGATGCCGTTCACCAGCGCCTTGATGTGCTCCGGCGTCGTCCCGCAGCAGCCGCCCAGCACCTTCGCGCCGGCCTGGATCAGGTGGCGGCCGTAGCTGGCCACGTACTCCGGGCTCGCCATGTACATCGTGCGGCCGCCGACGTCGCGTGGCATGCCGGCGTTCGGCTGCGCGGCGAGCTTCTTCCGCGTCACCTTCGCCATCCGCTCGATCGCGTCGAGGATCCCCTGCGGGCCGACCGAGCAGTTGAGCCCCACCACGTCGGCGCCCATCCGGTCGAGCGCGCGCGCCACGTCCTCCGGGGTCGCGCCGTACGGCGTGACGCAGTCGGAGTTGATCGTCATCTGCGCCACCACCGGCATCGCGGGGTCCACCTGGCGCGCCGCCAGAATGGCCTGCTCCATCTCGACCAGGTCGCCGAACGTCTCGAGGATGAAGAGGTCCGCGCCCCCCTCCTTGAGCGCCTCCATCTGCTCGCGGAAGAAGCCCTGCGCCTCCTCGCGGCTCGTCGGCCCGTACGGCTCGATGCGCAGGCCGAGCGGCCCGACCGCGCCCGCGACCAGCACGCGCGCCCCGCCTCCCGACGCCGCCTCGTCGGCGACCTCGCGCGCCAGCCGCGCCGCGGCGAGGTTGATCTCGCGCACCTGCGACTCCAACCCGTACTGGATGAGCCGCGGCCGGCTCGCCCCGAAGCTGTTCGTCTCCAGCACCTCCGCGCCCGCCTTCACGTACTGCTGGTGCACCTTGCGGATGAGGTCCGGGTTCCGGACGCTCAGCTCGTCGTAGCACTGGTTGATGAAGACGCCCTGCGCGTAGAGCATCGTCCCCATCGCGCCGTCGAAGATCACCACCTGCTCGGGGTCGAGGAGGCGCTGGAGCGCGGGGTCGCCGTGGGACACGTTGCGGTCGTTCGTCACTGGGTATACCCTTCGAAATCCTTACGAAATAACGCGTTGTTCGACGCGCAGTCTGCGGGGCGTGATCCGGGATCCGCGATCCGTGGGCACGTCGTGCACGGATCACGGTCCACGTTTCATCCCGCGCCCATGGCCCTACCTTTCGTCCGTCGCCGTCAGGCCGGCCCGCTGGCCGCCCTCGCCGGTCTCGCCGGTCTCGCCGGTGTCACGCTCCTCGCCGCCTGCAGCGACGACCCGGCGAAGCCCACCGGACCGGTCACCATCCGCTTCATCACGATCCCGTACTACAACGACCCGAACCCGCTCCCCGGCGACAGCGCGCGCCCCACGGCGCTCGTGAGCATCGACAACGGGACGGTGATGACGGTCGAGGCGGGCGACTCGGTCACCAACATTCCGCGCGGCCAGCACACCTTCCGCGTCGTGTACGACGTCGACTACCTGCCGAGCCAGTTCACGGTCGACATCGACCCGAACAGCACCCACCTCGACCTCTTCCTGCCGCAGGCGGCCACCTGCCGCTACTACCCGGCCGACATCGACGACGGCGGCCGCACGAGCTTCTGCACGCCCGGGGTCAAGCGCAACATCCTGAACTTCGCCGGCACCGAGAACCTCATCTGCGCGGCCAACGACTTCGGCGAGTTCTGCAGCACCCTGCCTGACGAGCAGCAGCTCGGCGGCACCTGGCCGGCGCAGGTGATCAACCAGTACATCGCCCACGCCAAGCTGCTGGTCGCGGCCACCGTCCCGGCCGGCGCCACCACCCAGAGCCTGGCGATGTCGCTCTACAACCCCGGCGACTACTCGCCGCGCTTCCGCCTGCGCCCCATCACCCCGACCGACTCCTCGCGCTACCAGAACGAGGTCTGGACGGACGCCCGCCACACGCCCTTCTACTACGCGGCCGGCGCGATCCCCCACACCCCGCTCGCCGTCGGCGACCGCGAGAACGCGAACTTCGGGCTCTCGGTCATGAACACGTACTACCTGAACCCGGCCTACAAGGACGCGATCTTCATCAAGTTCGACGTCAAGAACATCAGCGCCGACCCGGACTACCGCCGCGTGAACCCCGAGGTTCCCGCCGCCGGCCAGACGATCACGAACATCTTCCTGACGCCGTTCGTCGACGCGTCGCTCGGCATCGACAACCAGCTGACGCCGGGCGAGATCGGCGACGACAACGCGACGCTCTTCCCGGCCGAGAACCTCCTCGCGGCCTACGACCAGAACTTCCTGGTCGTGCTCCCGCAGACCGGCGGCGGCACCACGAACAACACCTCGCCGGGCCTCGTCGGCTTCGAGTTCCTGCGGGGCCCGGCGGGGGCGACCCCGCGCGCCGTCATCATCGACCGCGCCGATTCGCTCTCTTTCACCACCACCGCGCTCGAGCAGGCCACGCACCGGCTCCTCGCCGCCGGCCGCGCCGGCGACCAGACCGGCTGCACGCTGCGCACCCCGAGCGGCGGCGGCCCCGAGGCCTACGTCTGCGCCCCGGAGACGGCCAACGACGTCCTCATGGGATGGTCGGTCGGCCCGATCGCGTCGCTCGCCCCCGGCGAGAGCGTCTCGCTCACCGTGGTCCTGTTCGTCGCCGCGCCGAGTGCGGGCACCTTCGTCAGCGGCACCGGCATCGCCCCGCAGAACGACCAGATCGGCGTCGACACCCGGCCGATCGCCCAGGTCGCCGGCACCCTGCGCCTGCAGGCGCAGCAGATGAAGAACGTGGTGGTGCCGTAACGACAACGGCTGCGACCTGCGACCTGCGACCTGCGACCTGAGTGCCTCGGGACGTCCCGAGGGTGTTGAGTCGCAGGTCGCAGGTCGCAGGTCGCAGGTGTAGTTCGCAGCTCGCAGGTCGCAGCTCACTGGCCTCACACCCCCACCGGCTCGCCCGCCGTCCGGTCCGCCGCCTGGCCGCGCACGGCGTAGTACTTCGCCTCCGGGTGGTGCACCACGATCGCCGCGGTGGACTGCTCCGGGATCAGCTGGAAGGCGCTCGTCAGGGTCATCCCCAGCGCCTCCTCGGCCGGCAGCACCCTGAACAGCTGCGCGTGGTCCTCGAGGTCCGGGCAGGCGCCGTAGCCCCACGAGTAGCGCTTCCCGCGCTCGTCGTCGATCCCCAGCTCGCGGCGCACCCGGCGGTGCATCCACTGCGCGACCGCCTCCGCCGACTCCACCGCCAGCCCGTGCGAGTAGAACGCCTCCGTGTACTCGCCCGCCTTCTGCAGCTCCTCGAAGCGGCGCGTCGCCGCGTCGCCGACCGTCACCACCTGGAACGCGACCACGTCCACCTCGCCGCTCTCCACCGGGCGGAAGTAGTCGGCCACGCAGAGCCGCTCGCGCCCCTCCTGCCGCGGGAAGTGGAAGCGCGCGATCTCGCGTAAGGCGCTCCCGTCGCTCTCGTACGCCGCCGGGTCGTAGACGATCAGGTCGTTCCCCTGCGACTGCGCCGGGAAGAGCCCGTACACCGCCTGCGCCGTCAGCCAGCCGTCGCGCTTCGCCTCGGCCTTGAGCCGCGCCAGCACCGGCTCGAACTCGTTCTTCACCGTGGCCTCGTACTTCGCCCCGGAGCCGCGCGCGCCCCACTGGAGGCGGTACAGCTCGTCCAGGTCCAGCAGCTCGAACACCTCGTCGAGCGGGATGTCCCGCACCACGCGCGTGCCGAAGAACGGCGCCTCGGGCACCGGCACGTCGGTGCGGACCGCGCTCCGCTGCCCGGCCGCGTCGCCCACCGCCACGTCCTTGCCCACCTGCGTGCGCAGGAAGACGTCGGTGCGCGCCGCGTCCACGTTCTGCGCGATGAACGCCGCCCGGCGGTTCGGGTCCTGGAGCGTGTCCATCGTCTCCAGCCCCTCGAACGCGTCCTTGCAGTAGAACACGCCGCTCTCGTACGGGCGCTCCCCATCCACGAACAGCGCCCGCCGCCCGAAGCGTCGGTTGATCGCCGCGCCGCCGATCAGCACCGGGATCTGGATGCCGCGCTTGTCCAGCTCCTGCACGCACAGCGGCATCTGCTTCGACGTGCTCACGAGCAGCGCCGACAGCCCGATCGCGTCGGCGCCCACCTCCTGCGCCTTCTCCAGGATCGTGTTCACCGGCACCTGCTTCCCGAGGTCGAACACCGTGTAGCCGTTGTTCGACAGGATCGTGTTGACGAGCGACTTGCCGATGTCGTGCACGTCGCCGTACACGGTCGCCAGCACCACCTTCCCCTTGGTGTAGCCCTCCGTCCGCTCCAGGAACTGCTCCAGGTGCTTCACCGCGCGCTTCATTACTTCCGCGCTCTGGAGCACGAACGGCAGGATCAGCTCGCCGGCGCCGAACTTGTCGCCCACCTCCTTCATCGCCGGGAGCAGCACCTCGTTGAGCACCTGCACCGGCCGCTCGCGCACCCCGGCCGCGTCCAGCCGCTCCTCGATCCCCTCCTTCTTGCGGTGCACGATCGCCCAGTGGATCGCCTGCTCGGGCGTCATCCCGGCGGTCGGGTCGGCCTTCTCCGTCCCTTCCTCCGCCCGATCCTTGGCGCCCGCCGTGTCGAAGTGCTGGATGAACCGCTGGAGCGCGTCGGGCCGGCGGTTGAACACCAGGTCGTCCGCCATCCCGCGCTCGTCAGGCGAGATCTCGGCGTACGGCTTCACGTGCGCCGGGTTCACGATCGCCGCGTCGAGCCCCGCCTGCACGCAGTGGTGCAGGAACACGGAGTTGAGCACCGCGCGCGCCTCGAGGGAGAGCCCGAAGCTCACGTTCGAGACGCCCAGGATCGTGAAGACCCCCGGCAGCTCGCGCTTGATCAGGCGGATCCCCTCGACCGTCTCCTTCGCGCTCTCCAGCCACTCGGCGTCGCCGGTGGCCAGCGTGAAGGTGAGCGCGTCGTAGATCAGGTCCTCGGGGCGCAGCCCGTACTCGCCGACGACGATGTCGTAGATCTTCCGCGCGACCTCGAGCTTCCGCTCGCGGGTCTTCGCCATCCCGACCTCGTCGATCGTCAGCGCCACCAGCGCCGCGCCGTGCTTCTTCGCGATCGGCACCACGCTGTCGATGCGCTTGCGCCCGTTCTCCATGTTGATGGAGTTGATGATCGCGCGCCCCGGCAGGTGCTCGAGCGCCTTCTCGATCACCGGCGCCTCGGTCGAGTCGATCATGAGCGGCGTCTCGACGCTCATCGAGAGCAGCTTGACGACCTTCGCCATCTGCTCCGCCTCGTCCGCCCGCTCGGTCAGCGCCACGCACACGTCGAGCACGTGCGCCCCCGACTCCAGCTGGTCGCGCGCGACCTCGAGGATCCCCTCGTAGTCGTCCGCCAGCAGAAGCCGCTTGACCTTGCGCGACCCCTGCGAGTTCACGC
>DATFPD010000534.1:0-8337 GCA_035265005.1 Gemmatimonadaceae bacterium
GCGGCGGTCGTGGCGGCCCGGGCGGCGGCGGACCCGGCCGTGGCGGCGAGGGTCGCGGCGGCGGTGAAGGGCGCGGCGGCGAGGGTCGCGGGCGTGGCGGCGAGGGCCGCGGTCGCTCGGCCGGCGGCGAGGGCCGCGGCGGGGATCGCGAGGGCGGCGATCTGGTCGAGAACGTGATCGCCATCAACCGCGTCGCCAAGGTCGTGAAGGGCGGCCGGCGCTTCTCGTTCAATGCGCTGGTCGCGGTCGGCGACGGCCGCGGGCGCGTGGGCTTCGCCAGTGGCAAGGCGAACGAAGTGTCCGAGGCGGTCCGCAAGGCCGTGGACGCGGCGCGCCGCAAGATGGTGCAGATTCCGATGACGGGCGGGACGATCCCGCACGAGATCATCGGCGAGCACGGCGCGGGGCGCGTCTTCATGAAGCCCGCGGCCCCGGGCGCCGGCGTGATCGCCGGCGGCGCGGTGCGCGCGATCATGGAGTGCGCGGGGATCACCGACATCCTCACGAAGAGCCTCGGCTCGACGAACCCGTTCAACATGGTTCGCGCGGCGATGGACGGGCTCCAGCAGCTCACGACCGTGGAGACCGTCGCGCAGGAGCGCGGCGTCGAGCCCGGCGCGATCGGCTGGCGCTCGCGCGCGAAGATGAAAGAGGTGGTGTAACATGCCGCGTACGTTCGTGTGGCACCCGAGCAAGGGGCCGAAGACCACGCCGAAGGAGCTCCCGCCGACTAACGGGAGCCTTCGGATCAAGCAGGTGAAGAGCGGCATCGGGCAGACCAAGACGATGCGCGCCGCGCTCCGGGCGATCGGCCTCAAGCACCACCAGGACGTGGTGGTGCAGAAGGACTCGCCTTCGCTCCGCGGCCAGCTCAAGCAGGTGCGCCACCTCGTCGAGGTGACGCCCGTCGAGGAAGGGCAGGGTACGAACAATGGCTGACAAGGCGAGCAGGAAGCGCGGCGGCAGTGCCGCCAGCAGTGCCGGCGGCAACGCGGGCGGCGATGCCACGGGCGTCGAGAAGATCGGGCTGCACAACCTCCGTCCGGCGCCGGGGTCGCGTCGCGACCGCAAGCGGCTGGGGCGCGGGCCCGGCTCCGGGCAGGGGAAGACGGCGGGCAAGGGGCACAAGGGGAGCATGGCGCGCTCGGGGCACGGCGGCCCGGGCGGCGGCAAGCCCCAGTTCGAGGGCGGCCAGATGCCGCTCACGCGCCGCATCCCGAAGCGCGGGTTCACGAACCCGTTCCGCGAGGAGTCGCAGGTCGTGCGGCTCGATGATCTGGACCGCGTGCCGGCGGGGACCGAGATTACGGCGGAGTCGCTCGCCGAGGCCGGACTCGTTCGCGGTGGGAAGGGTCCGGTGAAGCTCCTGGCGAACGGCGAGATCTCGCACGCGGTGACGGTCCGCGGGATCCGCGTGAGCGCAGGCGCGCGCGAGAAGATCGCGGCCGCCGGCGGGCGCGTCGAGGATTGAGCGGCTAGCGAGTCAACGGGAGCCCACGATGGCACAGTCCAACCCCGCTCAGGTCGTCACGAACATCTACAAGACGCCCGAGCTCTGGCAAAAGATCGTCTTCACGTTCGCCTGCCTGGTGGTGTACCGCATCGGCGCGCACGTGACGGCGCCGGGGATCAACGTCGACGCCCTCATCGACTTCTTCCAGAACCAGGGGGGCTCCGGCGGGCTGGCCGGCCTCTACGACCTGTTCGTCGGCGGCGGGCTGTCGAGGGCGACGGTGTTCGCCCTCGGCATCATGCCGTACATCTCGGCCAGCATCTTCGTCCAGATCGCGGGGGCGGTGATCCCGCAGGTCGAGAAGATGCAAAAGGACGAGGAGGGGCGGAAAAAGCTGACGCAGTACTCCCGCTACCTCACCGTCTTCCTGGCGATCGTCCAGGCGTACGGCTTCGCGCTCTTCACCGAGAGCCTGCCGGGCGCGATAGCGACGCCGGGCTTCTGGTTCCGCATGCAGATGGTGCTGTTCCTCACCACGGGCGCGATGTTCGTCATGTGGCTGGGCGAGCAGATCACCGAGCGCGGGCTGGGGAACGGCGCGAGCCTCCTGATCTTCTTCTCGATCGTGGAGCGCTTCTGGCCGGGGCTCATGGACACGGTCCGCTACATCGGGACCGGGACCGTCAAGCCGCTGCCGCTGCTGGTGCTGGCGCTCGTGATGGTCGGCGTCGTCGCCGGCGTGGTGGCGATCACCATGGCGGCGCGCCGGATCATGATCCAGATCCCGCAGCGCACGATGGCCCGCGGCCGGATGCGCGAGGCGGCGAAGAACTTCATCCCGCTGCGCATCAACACCGCCGGCGTGATGCCGATCATCTTCGCGCAGTCGGTGATCGTCGCGCCCGGCGCGCTGGCGCAGGTCTACCCGAACGAGGACGTCCGCGCGTTCGCCGACCACTTCCAGCCCGGCGAGCCGCTGTACTACCTGCTCTCGGCGATCCTGATCATCTTCTTCACGTACTTCTACACGTCGATCATCTTCAACCCGATCGACCTGTCGGAGAACCTGAAGAAGCAGGGCGGCTTCATCCCCGGCGTGAAGCCGGGCGCGAAGACGGCCGAGTACATCGACTACGTGGTCACGCGCATCACGCTGCCCGGCGCGGTCTTCCTCACGATCATCGCGCTGCTCCCGGTGTGGATCGCGGACCTCGTGAACGTCCCGTTCCGGTTCGGCGGCACGTCGCTGCTGATCGTCGTCGGCGTCGCGCTCGACACGATGGCGCAGATGCAGCAGCACCTGCTGCTGCGGAAGTACGACGGCTTCATGAAGAAGGGACGCGTTCGCTTCCGCGGCCGCCAGGCGGGGATGGGCGGCGGCGGCGGATTCTGACGACGGCAGCTGTCAGGTGATGGGTGCGCGGTGCTAGGGTAACAGCCCTGGCACCTTCGCATTTCCGGCCGCAGATTCACCACGTTGGCCCGTTCGGCGGCTCGACCCGACACCCGTCGCTCAGCCCCTGGCACCCAGTACCTGGTACCTGTTTTCAATGGACATCGTTCTTTTCGGGAAGCCGGGCGCGGGGAAGGGGACTCAGGCGCCGAAGCTCGCCCAGGCGCTGGGCGTCCCCACCCTGGCGACCGGCGACGTGCTGCGCGCGGCGGTGCGCGAGGGGACGCGGCGCGGGCTGGAAGCGAAGGCGTACATGGACCGCGGCGACCTCGTCCCGGACGAGGTGATCCTCGGGATCATGCAGGAGGCGCTCTCGGCCGGCGACGCCGCGCGCGGGTCGGTGCTGGACGGGGTGGTCCGCACGACGCCGCAGGCGGAGGGGCTGGAGCGGGTGCTGCGCGGCCTGGGCCGCAAAGTGGACGCCGTGCTCGTCTTCGACATCGACGACGAGGAGATCGTGCGCCGGCTGAGCGGGCGCACGGTATGCGATACCTGCCAGACCCCGTACACGGGGCGCACGGCGGGCGAGGCGTGCACCCGGCCGGGCTGCACCGGGAAGCTGGTGCGCCGCAAGGACGACGACCCGGAGGCGATCCGGAACCGGCTGGCGGTGTATCAGCGACAGACCGCGCCCGTGCTCGACTGGTACCGTGGGAACGGGGCGCGCATCGCCGTCGTCGACGCGGTGGGGGCGCCGGAGGAGGTCACCCGGCGGGCCCTGGGCGCGCTCGACGGCAAGGGCGGCAAGGGCCCGTAATGGCAGAACGGCAACCCGGAGGAGTACGCCGGTGATCCAGCTCAAGTCTCCGCGAGAGATCGAGATCATGGCGCGCGGCGGGAGGATCCTCGGCGCGACGATCGAGATGCTCCGCCAGCGCGTACGCCCCGGCATCAGCACCGGCGAGCTCGACGCCCTGGCCGAAGAGTTCATCCGCAGCCACCGCGGTGCCGTGCCCGCGTTCAAGGGCCTCTACGGGTTTCCCGGCAGCGTCTGCCTCTCGGTGAACAACGAGATCGTCCACGGCATCCCCTCGCGCAAGCGCGTGCTGCGCGAGGGGGACATCATCTCGCTCGACGTGGGCGTGAAGTACGAGGGCTACTACACCGACTCGGCGGCCACCGTCGCGGTGGGCGAGATCCCGGAGGAGTCGCAGCGGCTGCTCGACGTCACCAGCCAGGCGCTGGAAGCGGGGATCGCGGCGGCGCGGCCGGGGAACCACCTGGGCGACATTGGCGCGGCCATCCAGGCGGTGGTCGAGGACGCCGGCTTCAGCATCGTCCGCGACCTGGTGGGGCACGGCATCGGCCTGGAGCCGCACGAGGAGCCGCAGGTGCCGAACTACGGCAAGCCGAAGCGCGGCACCAAGCTCGCGCCCGGGCTCACGATCGCGATCGAGCCAATGGTGAACGTGGGCTCGCCCGCCACGCGCACGATGCCGGACCGGTGGACGGTCGTGACGATCGACGGCTCGCGGTCGGCGCACTTCGAGCACACGGTGGCGGTGACCGAGGAAGGGCCGCGCGTCCTCACCCTCTCGGGGTTGGGCGCGCCGATCCCGGGCGTGGACCGGCCGGTGACCGCCCAGCGCTGAGCGGCCCAACCAGCGAAGGTGGCAGATGCGTTCCTTCCCCCTCGTTCCCGTCCTCGCCGCGGCGCTGCTATCGGGCGCGTGCGCCCACGGGCGCTCCGAGGCCGCCGCGGCCGGCCAGGACGCCCTGGCGGAGGGCCTGGCCCCGGCGCTGGCCGCACCGTGCGGCATTCCCTCCACCCCCGGCAGCGACTGGCGGGCGGTGCAGCGGCCCGACGGGCTTCGCTTCCGGGTTCCGCCGCGCTTCGCCGCGGCGCCCGCCGAGCCCCAGCGCTCGTCCTACGGCACGCTGGAGGCGGAGCTGAACGTGTGGACCGGGGGGAAGTGGACCTTCCCGCTTCGGACGCCCGGGCGCTCCAACCGCTGCTCGGCGACGGTGGACGGCCGGGTGGTGGACATACAGGTCGTGCAGCTCGACGAGCAGGACGGCACGCTCCCGCCGGGCCTCGTCCGGGGCGTGCCGGCGAGCGCGAGGCGACCGACCACCAGTGGCGCATGGAGCATCGAGGCGCCGCACCCGCGGCTGCCGGTGTACATCGCGACGGCGATCTGGCAGGACCGGCTCGATGGCCGGTTCGTCTACGCGCAGCTGCGCTCGCCGCTCCGGCGGGACATGGAGTACTTCCCGACGCTGGTGTCGACGGTCGGGTTCGAGGCGGAGCGCTGACCTAACGACGGGGGCGGCTCGCCCGGCGTCTCTCGGCCCGGGCGACGTCGCCACGCACGCGGAGCAGGTCCCAGGCGGCGGAGCCGAGCGTGAGCGCCGAGCCGGCGACGAGGAGGCTCCTCGCCGCCCCGGGGTTGCAGCTCGGACCCTCGCAGAGGGCCGGGCCCAACACCCCCCCCACGATCAGGTACGTCCCGAGCGTGCGGAGCGCCATGCCAGCGCCGGCGCGTGCGGGGAGACCGCCCTCGAAGTAGCCCATTGCCGGTCCCGCGACGAGCCCCAGCGCGATGAACGGAGGTCCCGGCGAGCTGTTCCCTCTCGAGCTCATGAGACCGACGCCGACGGCCACCGGGACGAGCGTGGCCGCGACCGACGTCGCCTGGGCCGAGGCCCCCCGCGCGTCGGGCGACTTGGGGTCGACTCGCGGCGAGGCCTCCCGGCGCCCGCTGGCGGCATCGCGCGCGTCGTACCGCACTCTCCCGAGATCGGTGGCCGCCGAGCCGACCACGAGGCCAGTGCCGCCGAGGACGCTGAGCCAGGTCAAGAGCGGCGGCGGGCAGTCCCGCTCGCAGAACGAGGCCGAGGCGACGGAGCTCGCCACGAGGGCGGTGCCGGCCGCGCGCAGCGACAGGCCGAGCGCGGCCCGCCGAGGGAGACCCGCCTGGAAGTATCCGGCGGACGGACCGAGCACGAGACCGCCGAGCGCGATGGCGCCTCCCGCGCCCCCGGCGCCGCCGGAGCCCTGGAGAACTCCCAGCCCGAGGCCGAGGGGGAGCAGCGTCGCGGCGAGCGACGTGTGTTGCGCGTTCGTACCCACCTCCACCTCGCGCGCGGGCGGGTGGCGGGGCGGCTGGCCGGTCAGCGCGCGTGGCGCGGTCGCGCAGAGGAGGGATGCCGCCGCCAGCGCGGCGCTCACGGGTCGGGACGTGGCCATCACGGTGCAACCTTGGGTGAGAAGACAGGTCGCAATCTCACGGGCGTCCGTGACCCGAGCGTGACCTCAGATGTGCTTCTCGACCTCCGCCGTGGCAGCCGCCGCGTGGCGTGCGGTCTCCTCGACCAGCCGCCGCGCCTCCTCGACGAGGTGCGCGCCGGCGCTCCGGTCGGCGAGGGCGGCGATGTTGATGCGGACGTTGTAGGCGGCGCCGCGGCAGGCGGCGTCGGCCAGCAGGGCGGCGACGCCCGCGTCGGAGACCGCGTTGGTGTTGCCGCGGGCGGCGACGGCGGCCGCAATCTCGGCCACCTCGGCGCAGGCGCGCGCGGTCTCGAGGGGGACCTCGGAGGCGCCCAGCAGCGCGGCGGCAATAGCGCGGTCGCGGGCGGCCGCGGCCTCGGGCGGCTCCTTCGGCATCTTGTACGCGGCGGAGACCGCGCCGTACGCCGCCATGTCGCGCTCGGCGAGCGCGGCCAGCGTGTTGGAGAGACTGGCGGCGCGCACGGCGATCTCCTTCATCTCCGTCTCGACGGCGGCGTATTTCTTCCTGCCGATCGTGAGCCCCGTGACCATCTGCGCGAGCGCGGCGCCCAGGGCGCCCGCGTGCGCGACGACGGCGCCGCCGCCGGGCGTGGGCGTGGGGGCGGCGACCGAGGCGACGAAGGCGTCCACGCTCGGGCCGGCGCCGGACGCCGCCTGACGCACCTTCCGCTCGAGCACCATGTCCGGGGTGAAGTTGCGCAGCCGGACGTGGCGCGCGGCGGCGTCGAAGAGCGTGCGCTCGGGGACGAGGCCGACGATCTCGCTCCACGTGGGGCTCACCCCCTGCGCCTCGGCCTCCATGCGGACCATGTCGAAGGCGCGGTGGAGCGGGGTCTTCTCGGTGTCGACGAGGTTCATCGAAACCTGCGCCTGGCCGTCCACCTCGAGGCCCAGCGCCTTCACGAAGCGCAGGCCGCCCGAGGAGCCGCGCAGCGCCCTGGCGACGTCCTTGGCGACCTGGAGGTTCGACGACGGGCCGAGGTAGACGTTGTAGGCGACGAGGAAGGGGCGGGCGCCGACGACGACCGCGCCGGCGGTGGGGTGGACGCGCTTCGGGCCGAAGTCCGGCTCGCGGGCCGGGTTGCGGCCGATCTCGTCGCGCAGCCCCTCGAACTCGCCGCGGCGGACGTCGGCGAGGTTCTCCCGGTCGGGGCGGGTGGCGGCGCGCTCGTAGAGGTAGACCGGGATCTCGAGCTCGCGCGCCACGCGCTCGCCTAACGCGCGGGCGAGGGCGACGCAGTCCTCCATCGTCGCGCCCTCCAGCGGCACGAACGGCACGACGTCGGCGGCGCCGAGGCGCGGGTGCTCGCCCTGGTGCGTCGTCAGGTCGATGCGGTCCCGCGCGGCGCGGATTCCGGCGAGGGCCGCGTCGACCGCCGAGTCGAGCGCGGCGACGAAGGTGATGACGCTGCGGTTGTGCGACGCGTCCGACGACACGTCGAGCACCGTCGCGCCAGACACGCCGGCGATGGCGTCGCGGATGGCGGCGACGACTTCCGGGCGGCGGCCCTCGGAGAAGTTCGGGACGCACTCGACGAGCTTCATAGCGTCGTGCCTTCGTCGCGCAGAACGTCCAGCAGCCACTCGTGCATGGCCGGGTTGCCGGCGACGACGGGCCCCAGCGCCACCTCCGCGTCGCGGCCGTCGAGGTCCGTGACCAGGCCGCCAGCCTCGCGGACGATCAGCATGCCCGCGGCGACGTCCCACGGGGAGAGCCGGAGCTCCCAGAAGGCCTCGAAGCGGCCGCAGGCGACGTCGCAGAGGTCGAGCGAGGCGGAGCCGGCCCGGCGGATGCCGGCCGTGCTGCGCAGGAGGCGCGGCAGCGAGCGCATGTACGGCTCGACGTGCTCGTGGTACTTGAAGGGGAGCCCGGTGCCGATGAGGGCGCGGGCGGGGTCGTCGATCGACGAGACGTGGATGCGGCGGTCGTTGAGGCGGGCGCCGCCGCCGTGGAACGCCGAGAAGACGTCCCCCGTCGCGACGTTGTGCACGACGCCGGCGACCAGCTCGCCGTCGACCAGCGCGGCGATGGAGACGGCGTACCACGGGTAGCCGTGCAGGAAGTTCGCGGTGCCGTCGAGCGGGTCGACGACGTAGGTGATGCCGGGGCCGTGCGCCTCGTCAGGCGACGTCTCCTCGCCGACGAAGCGGATGTCGACGCCGGTGCCCGACCACGACGGCGGCGGCGGGTCGGCGAGC
>DATFPD010000535.1:0-6985 GCA_035265005.1 Gemmatimonadaceae bacterium
CGGCTGCCCCCACTGCACGCGCTCGGCGGCCCACTCGCGCGCCACCTTGAGCATCGCCTTCCCCGCCCCGGCGCAGCTCGCCGGCAGCGTCAGGCGACCCGTGTTCAGCGTGACCAGCGCGAGCTTGAGCCCGCGCCCCTCCCCCCACAGGATGTTCTCCCGCGGCACCTTCACGTCGCGGAAGGCGATCACCCCGTTCTCGATCGCCTTGAGCCCCATGAAGTGCAGCCGGTGCTTGATCTCCACGCCCGGCGTGTCGCGCTCGACGATGAACGCGGTGATCTGCTTCTTCGCCTTCCCGTTCACGACCCTGTCCGGCGTCCGCGCCATCACCAAGTACAGCTCGGCGCGCGTGCCGTTGGTGCACCAGAGCTTCTCGCCGTTGATGATGAAGTGCTTCCCGTCCTCGGTCGGCGTGGCCGTTGTGGACATGTTCGCCGGGTCGCTGCCGGCGTTCACCTCGGTCAGCGCGAAGGCGGTGATCGCGCCCTTGGCGATGCGCGGGAAGAACTTCTTCTTCTGCTCGTCGGTGCCGAAGAGCTTGAGCGGCTGCGGCACGCCAATCGACTGGCTGGCCGAGAGGAGCGCGGTCAGCGCGCCGTCCTTCGACGTCACCATCTCCATCGCGCGGATGTAGCTGAGCTGGGAGAGCCCCAGCCCGCCGTACTGCGTCGGGACCTTGATCCCGAACGCGCCCATCTCGCGCAGCTCCTGGACGAGCTCCTCGGGGATGTGTCCGGTGAGGTCGATCTCGTCGGCCGGGTAGCGCTCGAGGAACGCCTTCAGCTTGTCGAGGAACGGGCGCGCCCGCGCCTCGTCGGCGGGGTCCTCGGGCGGGTGCGGATGGATCAGGTCGAGCCGGAAGCGGCCGAGGAAGAGCTCACGGACGAAGCTCGGGTACTCCCACTCCGTCTCGCGCGCCGACTCGGCGACGTCGCGCGCTTCTTTCTCGGTCGCGAGCTCGGACGGCGGTGCGGACGAAGCCGGCGCCGGTGGGGTGCTGCTGCCTGCGGTGGTGGCCATCGGTGCAAGTCCCCATGCGAGTGGAGGCGCGGGGCGCGGATCGCAGCTCGAATGGCGCCCGCCCGCCGCCCCTCATGGCTGACTCCCGTCGTCCGGGGGAAGGGCACGGCCGACCCCTCACGCGGGAGTGCTGTCCTCTTACGTTAACTCGCGGGGAATGTGCCGCACAGTGATGTACGGCGGCGCCCTGTCGGGGACCGTCCGACGGGGATCAGTCGCGCCGCGGGAGATGTATGGTGAACGTGGTGCCGCGCGCGTCCGAGGACTCCACCGCGATTCGCCCGGCGTGCGCGTTGACGATCCGCTCGGCGATGTAGAGCCCGAGCCCCAGGTTGCCGGACGGGCCGCCGGCCGCGGCGCGCTCGATCGCGCCCTTCGACTTCATCGGGTTGAAGATCCCATTCAGCCGCTCGGACGGGATCGCGGCGCCGCCGTTGTGGATCGCGATCGTGACTTCCCTCTCGTCGCCCCCGATGTCGACGGTGACGGCCGATTCCGTGCCGCCATGCTCCACCGCGTTGCCGATCAGGTTCGTCAGCGCCTGACTGATGCGCGCCGCATCCCAGCTGCCGCGCAGCTCGCCGCGCGTGTCCACCACCATCTTGCAGCCGGGATGCGCGGCCGAGATCTCGTCGACGACGTCGTGCACCACTTTGCCGACGCTCATGTCCGCGCGGACGATCGGGATGCCGCCGCCGAGCCGGCTCCGCGTGAAGTCCAGGAGGTCGCCGACGAGGTGAATCATCCGGTCGGAGCTCCGGAAGATCCTCGAGACGAGGGTGAGGGCCGGCTCCTTCAGCTCCTTCGTCTCGAGCATGAACTCCGCCGACATCCGCACCGCGCCGAGCGGGTTCCGCAGGTCGTGGCCGAGGATCGCGAGGAACATCTCCTTCGAGTGCCCCAGCTCCTGCGTGTACCGCGTGACCGACTCGGCCAGCGACTGGTCGATGGCCTCGTTGAATCGCGTCAGGTCCTCCAGTTCGGCGGCGGTCACGGCGCCCTGCGCTCTCGTCCAGAGCCGGATCACGCTCGCGCGCAGGGCGCGGTACTCGGAGACCATCTGCTCGACCGTGAAGCCGCTCTCCGCCCGGCCGGCCCCGTGCTCTTCGGCCGCGGTCGCCACGCCGGTGCCGTCGTCCGGCGCGTTCCCCTTCGACTTCTCGGACTGCTCCCGCTTCCCCTGCGGGGTGTCGAGGTCGGCGGCGATCACGGTCAGCATCTCGTTGGCGTGGTCGCGCAGCGCCTCGATGTCCATTGAGCTGCTCGCGGGCACGCACGTGCGCGCGAACGCCTCCCATTCCGCGAGTATCGACTCGCGGTTCGAGACGATGAATTTCGAGAGTCGCATCAGGCCTCCGCTTGTCCGAACGCACCCATACGGCTGGAAGGTGAGCATTTTCGCGGCCAGGACCACCGGCCCGGTCGCGCGGCGAGCGCAGGCCGACGCTGGTGCGACGCGCGGCCCGTGCCACCTAACGAATGACGTACACACCGGGAGCGGCCGCGGCCGACCGGGGCCCCGCCGGCGAGCGCGTATGGCGCAAGTGCGCTACCGCACATAGATTTGACTCCTGCGAGACGCTCACCAGCGCAGGGCGGGCCTCGGCCAAGCGGCGTCGGCTCGCCGCTGGTTTCTCGGCGCTTCTGGCGACGCCTGTCTCCGTGACGGTCCCATGACTGCGCCATTCGCCGACGCGTCGCACTCCGTCTCGCCGCGCGCTCCGCTCCCGCCGATGTACAGGCCGCCGCACTCGGGCGAGTCCGCGGGCGAGGCGATCTCCGGTGCCAGCCAGCGCCTGCGCGCGCTGGCGGCGCTGAGCGGCTCGCTGACCGATGCG
This sequence comes from Gemmatimonadaceae bacterium, assembly GCA_035265005.1. GTDB lineage: Bacteria > Gemmatimonadota > Gemmatimonadetes > Gemmatimonadales > Gemmatimonadaceae > DATFPD01. Next base: position 2,862 of record DATFPD010000535.1, read on the forward strand.
CTCGTTCCCGAGGAAGCCGCCAACCTCGTGGAGCAGCAGGCGCTCTTGGCCCTGGGCGCGACTGGCGCCGTCGTGATGACGCTCGGCCACTTCCCGCCGACCGCGCCGACCTGCGATCTCCCGGTGGCGACGCTCGAGGTGGTGCACGCCGTCGGGCTGGCCGCGGAGGTGAAGGCACTGCTCGACCAGCTGCCGCTCGAGGCGCCGGTGCCGCTGGCGGAGGTGGCGCGCGTCGGCGAGCCGCTGTTCCTGCGCTCCGAGCACGATCTCCAGCGCTACCCCGAGTGGGGGGCCGCGATGATCCGCGCGGGCTCGTGCGCGGCGGCGATCGTTCCGGTGTGGGCCAACGGGGAGCTGCGAGGGGTCCTCGGCCTTTCGTGGGCGGCGCCGCGCTCGTTCGACGAGGACGGGCGCGCGTTCGTCCTCACGCTCGGCGTGATGTGCGCGCAGGCCATCATGCGTGCCCATCTGCGAGCGGCCGAGCTGCTGGCGCGCGAGGCGGCGGAGCGGGCGAACGCGTCGAAGACGCAATTCCTGGCGACGATCAGCCACGAGCTGCGCACGCCGATGAACGCCGTGATCGGCTACACCGAGCTGCTGGCCGACGAGATCGCCGGCCCGGTCAGCGCGCTGCAGAAGGATCACCTCCGGCGCGTGCGCAGCTCCGGCAAGCACCTGCTGGGACTGATCGAGGAGCTCCTCGGGTACGCGCGACTCGAGGCCGGCGAGGAGACGGTGCGCGCGCAACCCATCGCCCTGGCCGGTCTCGTCGAGCAGAGCCTCGAGCTCGTACGCCCGCTGGCCGAGAAGAAGGGGCTTCGCATCGGCGCCGTGGTTTCCGAGGAGACGGTGGAGCTGCACACGGACGCGCTCAAAGTTCGTCAGATCCTCGTCAACCTGCTCGCGAACGCGGTGAAGTTCACCGACGCCGGCGACGTTACGCTCACCGCTCACGTCGAGGGACGCGACTCCGACGCCCGGGTCTGCTTCGAGGTGACGGACCTCGGCCGCGGCATCGCGCTCGCGGACCAGGAGCACATCTTCGACGCGTTCTGGCAGGCCGATCCAGCTCTGACGCGCACACATGGGGGCACCGGGCTCGGGCTGCAAGTGGCCCGGCGGCTCGCGACCATGCTCGGCGGCGGTCTCTCGCTCAGCCGGAGCGCGCCAGGCGAGGGCAGCACCTTTGCCGTGACGCTGCCGGTTCGCTTCCCCGGAGCGTAGCAGTATCCCGACCGGGAAGCGCCTCGCAGTCCACCCCAAGCGACCCGGACGTTCGTGTGACCCACCTCGATAGCGAAGCCGCCCCCGCCGCCCCCGCCACGCGCGTCGGCGCGATCGACGCCGGCGAGCTGCGCGCGATCGACGCGTACTGGCGCGCCGCGAACTTCCTGAGCGTCGGCCAGATCTACCTCCGCGGCAACCCGCTGCTGCGCGAGCCGCTGACGCTGGCCCACGTGAAGCCGCGGCTGCTGGGCCACTGGGGCACGACGCCCGGGCTCAACTTCGTGTACGCGCACATGAACCGCGCGATCCGCGCGCACGATCTGAACGCGATCTTCATTGCCGGCCCGGGGCACGGCGGACCGGGCGTGGTGGCGAACACGTACCTGGAAGGGAGCTACAGCGAGGTGTACCCGGAGGTGGGCCGCGACCTGGCCGGCCTCACGCGGCTGTTCACGCAGTTCTCATTTCCCGGCGGCATCCCCAGCCACGCCGCGCCGGAGACGCCGGGCTCGATCCACGAGGGCGGCGAGCTGGGCTACGCGCTCGTACACGCGTACGGCGCGGCGTTCGACAACCCGGATCTGTTCGTCTGCTGCGTCATCGGCGACGGCGAGGCGGAGACGGGCGCGCTGGCGGCGAGCTGGCACTCCAACAAGTTCCTGAACGCCGCGCGCGACGGCGCTGTGCTGCCGGTCCTGCACCTGAACGGGTACAAGATCGCCGGACCCACGGTGCTCGCCCGCATCGGCGACGACGAGCTCACCGCGCTGCTGCGCGGCTACGGGCACGAGCCGTACTTCGTCTCCGGCGACGACCCGGAGACCATGCACCACCTCATGGCCGCGACGCTGGACGAGGTGTGCCTCGAGATCCGGCACCTGCAGGCCGACGCGCGCGAGCGCGGCATCACCGAACGGCCGCGCTGGCCGATGATCGTCCTCCGCTCGCCCAAGGGGTGGACGGGGCCGAAGGAGGTGGACGGTAAGCCCACCGAGGGGTCGTGGCGCTCGCACCAGGTGCCGCTGGCCGGGCTCGCCGAGAATCCCGCGCATCTGGCGATGCTGGAGACCTGGATGCGGAGCTACCGGCCGGAGGAGCTGTTCGACGGGCGGGGCGCCCTCGTGCCCGCGCTGGCCGCACTCGCGCCCGAGGGCGCTCGGCGCATGGGCGCCAACCCGCACGCCAACGGCGGGCTCCTGCTGAGGGACCTCGTGATGCCCGACGTCCGCGACTACGCGGTGCACGTGCCCGCCCCGGGCGCGGTGGACGGCGAGGCGACGCGCGTGCTGGGCCGGATGCTGCGCGACGTCATGCGGCTCAACGCCGACGCGCGCAACTTCCGCGTGATGGGCCCCGACGAGACCTCATCCAACCGCCTCGACGCGCTGTTCGAGGTCACCGACCGCGTCTCTGCGGCGGAGGTCCTCGAGACCGACGAGCACGTGAGCCGCGACGGCCGAGTGATGGAGGTGCTGAGCGAGCACCTGTGCCAGGGGTGGCTGGAGGGGTACCTGCTCACCGGGCGCCACGGCCTCTTCTCGTGCTACGAGGCGTTCATCCACATCGTGGACTCGATGTTCAACCAGCACGCGAAGTGGCTGAAGACGACGCGGCGCATCCCGTGGCGGAAGCCGATCGCGTCGCTCAACTACCTGCTGACGTCGCACGTCTGGCGGCAGGACCACAACGGCGCGAGCCACCAGGACCCCGGCTTCATCGACCACGTGGTGAACAAGAAGGCCGACGTGGTGCGCGTGTACCTGCCGCCTGACGCGAACACGCTGCTCTCGGTGGCCGACCACTGCCTGCGCAGCCGCCACTACGTGAACGTGATCGTCGCCGGCAAGCAGCCGGCGCCGCAGTGGCTCGGGATGGACGCCGCGGCGGCGCACTGCGCGCGCGGGCTCGGCGTGTGGGAGTGGGCGAGCAACGAGGGCGGCCCCGGGGACGGCGGCCCCGACGTCGTGCTGGCCTGCGCCGGCGACGTGCCGACGATGGAGACGCTGGCGGCGGCGGACCTGCTCCGCGCGCAGGTGCCCGGGCTGCGCATCCGCGTGGTCAACGTCGTGGACCTGATGACGCTCCAGCCGGAGCGCGAGCACCCGCACGGGCTCCCCGACGAGGAGTTCGACGCGATCTTCACCCGCGACCGGCCGATCGTGTTCGCGTTCCACGGCTACCCGTGGCTCATCCACCGCCTCGCCTACCGGCGCACGAACCACGGCAACCTGCACGTGCGCGGCTTCAAGGAGGAGGGCACGACGACGACGCCGTTCGACATGACGGTGCTCAACGACGTGGACCGCTTCCACCTCGCGCTCGACGTGCTCGCGCGAGTCCCGCGCCTGCGCGGCGACGCGGCGGCGGACGCGGCGGGCGCCTACTTCCGCGCGAAGCTCGACGAGCACCGCCGCTACGTGGTGATCCACGGCGACGACATGCCCGAGGTGCGCGACTGGCGGTGGCCGGGCTGACCGCGGTCGCGGTCAGTCCTTCATGCCCTGCTTCGCGAAGAACGCCCCTCCCACCAGCGCGATGGCCGCGAACGAGAACCACTGCATCGCGTAGCTGAAGTGCGGCCCCTCGTCGAGCGGGGGGGCGGAGAGGCGGGCGGGAGTGCTGTCGCGGCGCGCGGCGGGGACGCTGTCGCGGGCGACCACGTAGTACGGGGTGACGGCGTAGCTCGCGCGAGCGGCGAAGGCGCGCGGGTCCAGCCAGCGGAGCGCGCGGGGCACGTTCGAGAGCACCGCGCGGCCAGCGGGGAGCGCGGGCGGGTAGCTCTCGACGAAGCCGGTCACCGTGCGCACGCTATCCCCCTCGCGCCATCGCGCCGGCTCCGGCACCACCGTGGCGTCCGGCGCGTAGACCCACCCGCGGTTGACCGGCACCACGGTGTC
>DATFPD010000536.1:0-6526 GCA_035265005.1 Gemmatimonadaceae bacterium
CGCCGCGCTCTCGATCCTCTCGGCGGCGGCGCCGATGTTCTTCATGGGCGAGGAGGTCGTGGCGCAGAAGCACTGCCGGTTCGACAACATCGCCGACAGCAAGGAGGACCTGCACGGCGAGCGCGCCGGCGCCGGCGCGCGGATGTTCCGCTACTACCAGGACCTGATCCGCCTCCGCCGCGTGAACCCCGCCGCCCGCGCCCGCCACCTGGACGTGGTGCACGCCCACGGGCCGACGCGCGTGATCGCGTTCGCGCGGCGCGAGGGGAGCAACGAGCTGCTGGTGGTGGCGAGCCTCAACAACCACCCGTTCGAGCACGGCTACGTGATCCAGACGGCGCCCGACCGGCTGCCGGCCGGCGGCTGGCAGGAGACCTTCAACAGCGACGCCGGGATCTACGGCGGCCGCGACGTCGGCAACTACGGCGGGGTGATCCCCAGCGACGGCGGGCGGATCGAGCTCAGGCTTCCGGCGAACGGGGTGCTCGTGCTCCAGCGGCGGTAGGGAGAGCGGCAAGTCGCGCGGCCGCGGCCGGCGGGGCGCTGCGTCCGTACCCGGCGATGGATACGGCGACCGTGTGGGTCAATTGGACGGCAACGGCAACTGCATTTTGACAGGATGCACAGGATGAACAGGATGGTGAACAGGATGAAGGGCCCCGGGAGACCACGCCTCCCGAGCGGCCCGCATCCTGTTCACCATCCTGTGCATCCTGTCAAAATGCACTTGCCGTCGCTGTTGCCGTCGCCGTTGCTGTCGCCCTCGAAGTGACCCACTACTCGTCAGGGCGTCGGCGCCGTCGCCGCCTGCGCCGACAGCCGGTGCAGCAGCACCGCCGCGCGCTTGGTGAGCACCGGGAGCATCCGCAGGTCGGCGGTCTCCTTCTCGGTGTGGTCGTCGCGCCCCGAGAGGCCGACGCCGTCGAGCTTCATCGGCACGAGGGCGGCGACGAACGCGATGTCGGCGGCGCCGGCGCGCGACGGGTCCACCGGCGCGACCGGGCCGAAGCCGAGCTCGCGGCTCGCGCGGTCGTACATCGCCAGCAGCCGCCGGTTGCCGGCGGTCGGCGCCATCGGCGGGTAGCCGGCGTCGAAGGCGATCTCGGCCGAGGTGCGCGGGCGGTGGCGGGCGACGATCTCGCGCATCGTGCGCCGGGCGCGCGCCAGCTGCTCGGGCGAGATGGTGCGCAGGTCGCCGGTGACCACCATCCGCTCGGCCACCACGTTGCGCTTGCCGGACGCCGTGCCCGACGTGCCGGCGGTGTCCGCCTCGGCGGCGGTGCCACCTAACGCGAGGCCGGGGTTGAAGGTCAGGTACTGCTCGCCGGCCAGCCGGCGGTAGAACTCGTCGAGGATGCGCGCCGCCTCGTACACCGCGCCGGCGCCGACCGCGGGGGTGAAGATCTGCGACGAGTGCGCCGGCGTCCCGGTCGTGCGCAGCGTCCACGACTCGGCGCCGCGGCGCGCGATCACCGCCAGCTTCGGGTCCCCCGGCCCGTCCTCGAACCCGACCGCCGCCGCCGCGCCCCGGGCCGCGTCCATCAGCGCCCGGCGCGCCTCGGCGAGCGGCTCGCCCGAGTCCTCCTCGTCGCCGTTGTAGACCACGACGACGTTCATCCGGTCGAGCAGCCCGGCGTCCTTCAGCGCCCGCAGCGCGTAGATGATGATGACGTCGCCCCCCTTCATGTCGATGATCCCGGGGCCGCGCGCGGTCGAGTCGTCGAGCCGCTCGAAGCGCTGGAAGGGGCTCGACGGCTCGAAGACGGTGTCCAGGTGCCCGATCAGCAGGAGCCTGGGCCCGGGCCCGGGGTGCTCGGCCACCAGGTGTCCGGCGCGCCGGAACGCGGCCCCGTCCACCCACCGCGTCGCGAAGCCGAGCGAGTCGAGCTGCGCGCGCAGCACGTCCCCCACCTGCCTGACGCCGGCGAAGTTGAGCGTCCCGCTGTTGATGTTCACGATCCGCTCGAGCAGCGCCAGCGCCTGGGCGTTGTGCGCGTCCACCGCGCGGGCGACGGCGCGCTCCCCGGCGGTGAGGGCGGGCGACTGCGGCTGCGCCGGGAGCTGCGCGGCGGCGCGGGACAGGGGAAGGGCGAGCGCGAGCAGCGCGAGGGCGAATCGGCGGCAGTGTGTCGTGTGCATGCCCCAATCCTGCAAGCCCGAACGCGCGGCCGCCACCGTCAGGGACGGTCTGCGCCGTTTGAAATCGACCACAGATGCACCGAGACACCGAGGAGGTGCACACGGAAGAGGAGCCCTCTGCCGGTCGGCTGGACTGAACTGCGGGTGCTACCACAGAGGCACAGAGAACACCGAGGAAGGGCACACGGGAGAGGGGTCCCTCTGCCGGGAGGAGATGCTGAACTGCCGGGGGAGGACCCCGCGGCCGCGGCCCCTTTCAGGGTCCTTCACATCTCGTCCCGGTAGGGGGACCCCTCTCCCGTGTGCCCTTCCTCTGCGTCCTCTGCGTCCTCTGCGGTTCAATCGTTCTTCAGCAGATCCGACCGGCCGGGGTCCCTCGTCCGTGTGCCCCTCCCCGGTGTCTCGGTGCCTCGGTGGTCGACTGCCGTCACTCTCCGCGCAGCGTGGTCGCCGGGTCCACGCGGGCCGCGCGGCACGCGGGCACCAGCGAGGCGAACAGGCCCACGGCGCCGAGGCCGGCGACGACGGCCGAGTAGGTGGGAAGGTCGAGCGGGGGGACGCCGTAGAGGAGGCGGGCGAGGGCGCGGCCGGCGAGCGGGGCCGCGAGGCACCCGGCGGCGAGCCCGGCGCCCGTCAGCGTTAGGCTGCGGGCCAGCACCGACCGAGCGACGCCGGCCGGGGTGGCGCCGAGGGCGATGCGGAGCGCCAGCTCGTGGGTCCGCCGGGCGACGCCGTAGCTCAGGAGGCCGTAGAGGCCGAGCGCCGCCAGCGCCGCCGCCGCGAGGGCGAACGCGCCGAGCAGGAGCGACGCGAAGCGGGGGCGCCACGCGGTGGCACCGGCGACGTCGTCCAGCGTGCGGACGTTCGCCACCGGCAGCCCCGCGTCCACCGCGCGCACCGCCCGGGCGAGCGGCGCCGCGAGCGCCGCGAGCGCGGCCGGGTCGGCGACGCCCGCGCGCACCACCAGCGTCGCGGCCTCCCACGGGTGCTGCGCGAGCGGCACGTAGATCGTCGGCTCGCGCCCCGGGTCCAGGCGCCCCTGCTTCACCGCGCCCGCCACGCCGACGATCAGCAGCTCCTCCCGCCGGTTCCGCCGCTGGTAGTAGATGTGGCGCCCGACCGGGTCCTCGCCCGGCCAGTAGCGCCGCGCCGTGCTCTCGTCCACCACGGCGACCAGCGGCGCCGCGGCGTCGTCACCCTCCGAGATGGCGCGCCCGCGCAGGAGCGGGATCCCCATCGCCGCGAAGTACCCCGGACTCACCGGGCGCTGGAGCGCGACGGGCGTCTTCTCCTGCGTCGCCTCCGGCGGCCTCCCCTCGATGTCGAAGCTGTTCGACCCCCGGTGGCTCCCCTCGAGCGGCAGCGCGGAGACGAGCGCCGCCGCGCGCACGCCGGGCACGGCGCTCACGCGCTCGACCAGGGCGCGGTAGGTCGCGGCGCGCGAGGCGTCGCGCGCGTAGGCGCCGCCGGCGAGCGAGAGGTCCATCGCCAGGCGGCCGCCGGTCTCGAAGCCCAGCGGCTCGCGCTCCAGGCGCAGGACGCTGCGCAGCAGGAGCCCCGCGCCGACGAGCAGCACGAGCGAGAGCGCCACCTGCCCGACCGTCAGCGCCGCGCGGAGCCCGCTCTCGCCGCGCCCCTCGGTGAGCGCGCGGCCGCCGGCGCGGAGCGACGCCCCCAGCTCGGTGCGCGAGGCGGCGAGCGCCGGCGCCGTGCCGAACGCGAGGCCGGTGACGACCGAGAGCAGCAGCGCCAGGGCGAGCGCGGGGGCGCTCACGCCGACGTGCGCCAGCGCCGCGAGCCCGGCGCCCGCCGGCACCAGTCGAACGATCGCGGCGGTGAGCCACACCGAGAGCACGGTCCCGAGCACGCCCGCGGCGCACGAGAGGAGGAGACTCTCGGTCAGCAGCTGTCGGGCGACCCGCCCCCCCGACGCGCCGAGCGCCAGCCGCACCAGCACCTCGCGCCGCCGGCCCGCCGCGCGCGCGAAGAGGAGGTTGGCCACGTTCGCGCAGGCGATGAGCAGTACGAGGCCGACGGCGCCCAGCAGCGCCAGCAGCGCCGCGCGCGTGTCGCCGACGAGCTGCCGCTGGAGCGGGACGACGTTGGTCAGGTAGCCGGTGTTCGTCCCCGGGTGCTCGCGCGCGAGGTCGCGGGCGATCGCGTCCATCGCCTCCTGTGCCCGCGCGGTCGACCAGCCGGGCGCCAGGCGCGCCACGACCTGGAAGTTGTGCGACCCGCGCTCGTCAGGCAGCGCCGCGGTCCCGAACACCAGCGGCATCCACAGCTCCGCCCCCTGCGGAAACGCCATCCCCTCCGGCATCACGCCGACGACGGTGTACGCCTCGTTGTCCAGGCGGAGCGTTCGGCCGACGGCGTCGGCGCGGGCGCCGAGCCGCCGCGCCCAGAGCCCGCGGCTCACGACCACCACGCGCCCGCCACGCACCTCGTCCTCCTCGGGGAGGAAGGCGCGCCCGAGCGCCGGCCGCACGCCCAGCACCTCGAACAGGCTCGGCGACACGGCGGCGACGCGCACGCGCTCGGGCGGCTCCATGCCGCCCAGGTTCATCTCGCGCACCCGAAGCGCGGCCAGCGCCGCGAACGACCGGCCCCGCGCGCGCCAGTCCAGGTAGTTCGGCCCGGAGACAGGGAACGCCTCCAGCTTCTGCGCCCGGCTCCGCTCCCACACCACGACCACGCGGTCGGCGTTGGGGTACGGCAGCGGACGGAGGAGCACCGCGTCGGCCACGCTGTACATCGACACGTTCGCCCCGATGCCGAGGGCGAGGATGAGCAGCGCGGTCGCCGTGAAGCCGCGGTCCTTCCGCAGGACGCGGAACGCGTACCGCAGATCGTGCGCGAAGTCCTGCATGCTGCCTCCCGGGGGTGACGTGAGGGATTCGACAGCCGGCGCGCGCCGAGAGTTTGGGCGGGTCCGGCGCGCCCTTGCGACGCGCGGGGCCGCCCTCGTAATTCCGGGCCATGCATCCGTCGAAGCTGGCCGAGCTGCTCGGCGTCGAGCATTCGGTCATCCAGGCGCCGATGGCCGGCGGGGCGACGACGCCGGCGATGGTCGCCGCGGTCTCGAACGCGGGCGCGCTCGGCTCCTTCGCCGCGGCCTACCTGAGCCCGGCCGAGATCGCCGACGGCGTGGCCGAGGTGCGGCGCCTGACGAGTCGTCCGTTCGCGGTGAATCTCTTCGCCGGCGGGCGCGCCACCACGCCCGGGGGCGACCACGGCGCGATGCGCGCGCTGCTGCGGCGCCACGCCGACGCGCTCGGCCTCGCGCCGCCGGAGCTCCCGGCCGAGCTGCCGGACCCGTTCCCGGCGCAGATGGCGGCGGTGCTCGACGCCGCGCCGGCGGCGTTCAGCTTCGCCTTCGGCGTCCCGGACGCGGCGACGATCTCGGCGCTGCGCGCGCGCGGTACCGTCCTGCTCGGGACCGCGACCACCGTGCGCGAGGCGCGGGCGCTCGAGGCCGCGGGCGTGGACGTCGTCGTCGCGCAGGGCGCCGAGGCGGGCGGGCACCGCGGCACGTTCATGGGCCCGTCCGACGCGGGGCTGGTGGGGACGATGGCGCTGGTGCCGCAGGTGGTGGACGCGGTGGCGCTGCCGGTCGTCGCCGCGGGCGGGATCATGGACGCGCGCGGGGCGGCGGCGGCGCGCGCGCTCGGCGCGGCCGGAGTGCAGGTGGGGACGGCGTTCCTCGCCTGCGACGAGTCCGGCGTCCCGGAGGCGCTCAAGCGCCTGCTGCTCGCCGCCGGCGAGGACGCGACGACGGTGACGAGCGCCTGGACCGGGCGCGCGGCGCGCGGACTCGCGAACGCGCTCGCGCGCGAGATCGACGGCGCGGGCATCCCGGTCCCGCCCTTCCCCTTCCAGCAGGCGCTGACGCGCGAGCTGCGCGCCGCGGCGGCCGAGCGCGGCGACGCGTCGCGCGCGGTGCAGCTCGCCGGCCAGGGCCTCCGCCTCCTCCGCCGCCGCCCGGCCGCCGAGATCGTCGCGGAGCTGGTCGGCGGAACGGCTCGCCACGGATGAACACGGCGTCGACGCTGCCGGGCAGCATCCGTGCTCCTATCCGTGTTCATCCGTGGCGAGCCGTTCCGCCGCCCTCGAACCGAATTGACATGACGACGAACTTCGAGCAGTATCGCCGCGGCGAGATGGCGCCGCCGCCGGTGGCGACCACGGTCGGCTTCACGCTCGTCTCGATGGGCGACGGGCGGGCGCGGTGCACGATGGAGGCCGACCCGGCGCGGCACGGCAACCCCATGGGCACGGTGCACGGCGGCGTGCTGTGCGACCTCGCCGACGCGGCGATGGGGATGGCCTACGCCAGCACGTTAGGTGACGGGGAGACGTTCACCACGCTCGAGCTCAAGATCAACTT
>DATFPD010000537.1:0-5670 GCA_035265005.1 Gemmatimonadaceae bacterium
GCGGGTCGGCGAGGAGGGTGACCGTGAGTCCGCGCTCGGCGAGCTCCGCCGCGCTCGCCAGCCCGATCAGGCCTCCACCCACCACCACCACGTCGGCCGCCGACGCGCGGCGACCCGGGGCCACTCGATCCTCTCCATTCACGGGCGGGCACCGCCGCTCCCACCGCCCGCGCGAGCGCACGAATCTTGACGCTCCGGCAGCCAGCAGAATTGTTGAAACTGCCTTTTCACGCCCCCCGTAGTGCGCGCAGACGCCATCATCGCCGCGGAGAACAAGACCATGCTTCGTACCATCTTTACCATCGGGCTCTTCGTGATCCTGGGCCTGTTCGTGCTGAATCTCGCCCTCGGGATCCTCCCCGCGCTGGTCGGCCTGCTCGTGTGGCTGCTCGGGATGGCGATCAAGATCGCGCTGATCGTGCTCTGCATCTACGTGGTGGTCCGGATCTTCAGCCCCGACACCGCGCGCCGGATGCGGGAGAAGTGGTCCGGCAGCGGCACCTGAACATATCGAAGTGTAGTATCGTAGCTGCCTCCGAGTCTGCTACGAGTGTGCGAAGCGGGAGCCAGGTTCGGGGGAGCCTGTCTCCCGTCTTCGTTTGTGGAGGGACGGGGGACGGGGGATGAGCTGCCTCGGGACGCGTGGTGTCCCGAGGCAGCTCATCCCCCGTCCCCCGTCCCCCGTCCCTCCATCAGCTCCACCACCGCCCACGCGAGCAGCGGCAGCATGATCTCGTGGTGGCCGGTGATCTCGTAGCCCTCGCCGCCCTCCATCGTCGGGCGCCTGACGACGTTCATGCGCGGGCGGTAGTGGCGCAGCATGTCGAGGTCGCAGGAGACGAAATTCCGCGGCCGGCCGTCGTGCAGGTTGCGGGCGATCGTCAGTGCCTTGAGGAAGACCTCCGGCATGATCACGGCGCTGCCGATGTTGAGCACGACGCCGCCGTCGTCGAGCGCCGGGAGCGACGCGGCCAGGCGGCGGAAGTCCCGGTGACTCGTGTCGCCGATCGCGGCGCCGCTCGCCGCGGGGTGCTGGTGGATGATCTCGGCGCCGACCGCCGCGTGCACCGTGGCCGGGACGCCGAGCCGCCGGGCGCCGAGCAGCAGCGAGAGCTCCGGGTGGGCGAGGCGGCCGGCGTCGGCGTCGGCCTCGAGGGCGCGCGCGACCGACTCCCCCATGCCGAACGAGGCCCGCATCCCCGCCACGAACGCCTCGTTGAGCGCGCGCCCCGTCTCCTCCGCCATCCCGAAGCTGCCGTCACGCAGCCCGGCGGCCACGTCCTCGGAGGTGCCGCCGAAGCGGGCCATCTCGTAGTCGTGGATCGCCGCCGAGCCGTTCATCGCCAGGTGCGTGATCACGCCGCGCCGCGCCAGGTCGAGCAGCAGCGGGGTGAGCCCCGTCTTCACGACGTGCCCGCCGAGCATCGCGACCACCGCGCGTCCCGTCCGGGCGGCGGCGGCCACGGCGCCGGCGACGCGGAGGAAGTCCCGGGCGACGAGCGTGTCCGGGAGCGACTCGAGGAACGCGTGGAAGGAGCGCTTCGACCCCGCGGCCGGGGGCGGGGCGGCGAACTCCTCGGCGCGGACGCGGTTGGCGCGGCGGGCGATGGGGACGGTGCGGACGCGCCCGAGGTCGGCCTCGGCGGGGCGCGGGGGCGTCGGCGGCCCGTCGTCCGCCCGGCCGGCGCCTCCCGCCTCCCCGTTAGGCGCGGTCACCGCCCGCTGGTGGCCGCGCTGCTCCCCGGCGCCGGCCGGTAGGATTTCAGGTAGAGGTTCAGCGAGCCGAAGGAGAGCTGCGACTTCATCTGGAGGACCATCCGCGTCGAGTCGTCGGCGAGCCAGATCTCGGCCTTCCCCTTCTCGGAGAAGATGCCCTTCGACTTGATGATCGGCTGAATCACGATCGCGTCGAAGCGCCCCGCTGGCACCTGGATGGTCTCCTTCCGCAGCACCTTGATCACGACCGGGTTGCGGTCCGGCTTGAAGTAGCGGTTGAACTCGTACGTCTCGCCGACCGCGAGCGGGACGGTGCGGACGAAGTAGATGAACGAGCCGTCGTCGAGCGGCTCCTTCACCGACGGCTCCTGCGGCTTCCCGTCCTCGACGTACATGGCGAGGTCGGGGAAGAAGTTGTAGACGCGCCGCCGGTCGCGGCCGCCCATCTCCTCGTCCGCGACGTAGCGCAGGGAGTGCAGGTTCTTGGTGTCGATCCAGCTCTCCCAGTTGCTGTCGACGCGGTAGAAGAACGTACCGCCCTTCACCCGGAAGACGGTGTGCCACGTCTCCCGGCCGCGAATGACTTCGGTGCCGAGCACCTCCATCGCCCCGCTCCCCACCTTGAGCGCGCCGAACTTCACGTCGTAGATGAGCTGCTCCCCGACGCCGAACGGCACCTTCACGTGCCCGCTCTGTGCCACGGTGGTCGTCTCCTGCGCGCCGGACGCCGACAGGGCGACCACCACGGCGAGAAGACTGGCAGTCACTGGGCTCATGTCGCGGTCTGCGTTGGGGGGGAGGGACGTTGGGCGGCGCGCTCCCGGCGCGCCGCGCGCCCGAAGCGGAAGAGCGTCATCGCGTCGGCCAGCGGGCGCACCCGGCTCTCGCGCGGGCGCAGGTCGTAGCGCGGCGCGAGCGGCACCGTGTCGACGCGGCGCGCGATCGGGGCGGTGCGGGAGATGAGGTCGACGTTCGCCGCCCACCCCTCGCCGGCCACGAGCGGCGCGTCGCCCGTGGACTTCACCAGCTCGCGCAGCAGCGAGAGGCGAAAGAGGCGGAACGAGCCGAACGGGTCGAGCACGCCGGGGACGCGCAGGAACGGACGCAGGATCCACGGCGCCACGCGGCGCAGCCGGCGCACGGGCAGCGGCAGGGCCGGGGGCTGCGCTGCCGCCGAAACGTCGTCCTCGTCCGGTGGGAAGCGGGGCGCCGCGGGCGGCACCGGTTCCGCCCACTCGGCGACGACCAGGTCCGCGCCCCCCTCGAAGCGCCGCACCAGCTCGGGGATGTTCTCCGGCTGGTCGGTGAAGTCGCCCTGCATGAGGACCATCGCGTCCCGCCGGGCGTAGCGCGAGCGCTTGACCACGTGCCGGCAGAGGGCGTCGACGGCTGCCGCGTACCCGCGGTGCTCCCCGCCGCCGATCATCGTCAGCGGGAGAACTTCGCCGTACGGCTGCAGCGTCTCCGCGGTCGCGTCCGTGCTCCCGTCGTTGTAGACGACGATCTCGTACTCGCGGGAGAACTCCTGAAAGACCTTGCGGATCCGCCAGAGCAGCACGCCGATGGTCGGCGCTTCGTTGTACGCGGGTATGGCGATGTACAGCACGTCACCTCTCGTTGCTGGGCGCGCCCCGCGCCGCGACGGCGGAGCCGCCCGAAAGTTAGACGGGCACCGCAGGCCGACGCTACCCTGCTCGCGGGTGCAGCTTCTCCTACCCGGCGCGGCGGCATCTGTTCATCCGGGCGCGCCGGACCGGCTACCGCGCGACCGGGGCCAGCGCCTTCTGGTAGACCGCCTCGGTGCCGGCCACCATCCGCTGGACGCCGAACTCGCGCGCGCGGGCGGGCCCGCCCGCGCCGAGCGCCTCACGAGCGGACGGGCTGGCGATGAGCGACGAGGCGACGCGGGCGAACGCGTCGACGTCGCCGGGGGCGACGAGCACGCCGCTGCGGCCGTCCTCGATCAGCTCGGGCACGCCGCCCACCGCGAACGCGATCGGCGGCACGCGCAGGGCCATCGCGTCGAGCAGGGCCGTGCCCAGCCCCTCGGCGGGCGCGGGATGCCAGACCAGGTCGAGGCCGGCGATGGCGGCGTGCATCTCGTCCACGAAGCCGGCGCGGAACGCCTCGACGCCGCCGATCTCGCAGGCGCCGCCGCCGCGGCCGCCGAGGATCAGGAGCCGCGTGGCCGCGCGCGCCTCGGGCGGGAGCCGGCGCGCGATCTCGCTCAGCATCTCCGTCCCCTGCTCGCGCTCGGCCACCGACCCCACGACGCCGCACAGCACCGACTCGGCGGGCCAGCGCACCTCGGCCCGCCAGTCGCGCGGCCGGGCGACCTGCGGCTCGGGGACGCCGGAGTAGACGACGCTGATCCGGTCGGGGGGGATGCGCGCGGCGACGAGCCCGCCCTGCACCGCGCGCGAGATCGCGATGAACTGCGCGCGGCGGCCGTGGCGCGCCAGGAAGTTGCGCGGCGGCGTGACGACGCGCCGGGTCACCACCAGCGGGACGCGCCGCCGCCCGATGAGGGCGAGCAGCGCCAGCGCGTGCGACCGGCCGTCGTGCGCGTGCACGAGGTCCGGCCGCCAGGTGCGCAGCAGCGCGCGCAGGCGCTGCACCGCGCGCAGGTCCCACCCGCCGCGCGTCCTCACCGCCGAGACGGCGACGCCCCGCGCGCGGCTCCGCTGCACGAGCGGCGACTCCGGCATCCCGACGATCAGCGGCTCGTAGCCGCGCTCGCGCAGCCCGCGCGCCAGGAGCAGCACCTGACGCTGCTGCCCGCGCCACTCGCGGCCGGAGTCGAGGTGGAGGATCCGGAGGGCCATCGTGCGGATGATGCGGGCGCGCGATGGCGAAGGCAACCGACCCTTCCATCCCTTCCATCCCCCGATCCTGCCATCCCGCGGCATCCCCCTACACCCGCCCCCGCGCCCGGCATTTATTACGGCGCATGAGACGACTTCTCGCGTCGGCGCTGCTGGCGGCGGCGTCCTGGGGGTGCGGGCCGAAGCCGGCGGCGGGGCCGGCCGCCGCGGCCCCGCCGCCCGCGCCGCTGCCGCTGCCTAACGCCGGCGAGCTGCGGCGCGACCTCGAGGTCTTCGCCTCGGACTCCTTCCGCGGCCGCGAGGCGGGGACGCCTGACGAGGCGAGAGAGGTCCGCTTCCTGGCCGGCCGGCTGGCCGAGCTGGGGATCGAGCCGGCGGGGGACAGCGGCTTCCTCCAGCGGGTCCCCCTGGCCCGCGCGCAGTTCGGCGCCGGCACGCGGTTCGAGGTCGCGACCGCCGAGCGCACGGTGTCGATCCCGGCGGGCCCGGCGCTCCTGCCGTGGCCGGCGTTCGGCGAGGGGACGCCGCTGCCGCGCGTGCGCGCCGCCGGCGACCTGGTCTTCCTCGGCTACCCGCCGCCCGGCGGCGACAGCGCGTCCGACCCCTGGAACGCGCTCGACCTCCGCGGGAAGGCGGTGGTGGTGGTGAACGGCGCGCCGCCGGGCGCCGACGCCGGGGCCCGCGCCGTCGCCGAGTCGGAGCGGTCGATCGGGCCCGTGCTCCAGCGGCTCATCCCGCGCGGGCCGGCCGCCGTCATCGTGCTGACGACGGGACAGGCGGCGCGCTTCGTCGGCGGGCTCGCGAACCGCTTCCGCGCGGCGCCCGGGGCGGCGTCGTGGGCGCTCGGCGTACCCGACTCGACGCGCACGACGCCGATGGTGCTGCTCGGCGTGCTGACCGACGGCTCGCCGCTGCTGCCGGCGAAGTGGCCGACGAGCTTCCGGCCGCAGCCGCTGACGGGGCGCCGGTTCTCGGGCGTCGTGGACGCGGCGACGACGTCGTACAACGTCGTCGGGATCGTGCGCGGGAGCGACCCGGCGCTGCGGGGGAGCTACGTGGCGTTCGGCGCGCACCACGACCACATCGGCATCCAGCCGCCGGAGAACCCTTCGGCAGGCTCAGGGCAGGC
>DATFPD010000538.1:0-20928 GCA_035265005.1 Gemmatimonadaceae bacterium
CGCGCGCGCCGGCGGCACCTGCGGCGCCATCCTGCTGTGGTCGAAGCGTTAGGCCTCGGCCGCCTGGCGAGTGCACTGGCCGCCGCCGCGCTGCTGACGGCGGCCGGTGCACTCGACGCCGCCGCGCAGTCCACCCCGCCCGCGGCCGCGGGGAGCGTCACGGGGCGCGTGCTGGACAGCCTGACGGCCGCGCCGCTCGCCGGCGCGGCGGTGCAGCTCGTGTCGCGCGCGCGACAGAGCCTGGCCTACGCCGCGGCCACGGACTCGGCCGGGCGATTCCACCTCGACGGCGTGGCGCCGGGGGAGTACGTCGCGGGCTTCTTTCACGCCGTGCTCGACTCGCTGGGCGTCGAGGACGCGCCGCACCGGCTGGTGCGCGTGGCCGCGGGCGCCGAGGCGGACGTCGCGCTGGCGGTGCCGTCGGGTCGGACGCTCGCCCGCGCGCACTGCGGCAAGCGTCCGCGCGGCGACTCGGCCGGCGTGCTGCTCGGCCACGCGATGGACGCCGACACGCGCGCGCCGCTGCCGGGCGCAAAGGTGGTCGTGACCTGGAGCGAGGTCGTCATCGACCAGCGGGGGCTGCGGCGCGAGCAGCGCCGCGCTCCGACGGTCGCTCGCGGGGATGGCCTCTACGTCCTCTGCGGCCTGCCGTCCGACGCCGACATGGTCGCCGACGCCACGCTCGGGCCGCGCCGCAGCGGCGCCGTCGAGGCGCGCGTGCCGCCGTTCGGGCTCGCGCGCCGGGACTTCACCCTCGGCGACTCCGTCTCGGCCGCCGAGGTGGCCGCGGCCCAGCGGTCGAGCCGCGACAGCGCGTCGGCGACGGCGGCCGGAGTGGCCATGGCCCGCGGCAGCGCGCGACTGAGCGGGCGCGTACGGACGTTGCGAGGACAGCCGGTGGCCGGCGCGCTGGTGATGGTGTGGGGGAGCGACGTGACTGGCCGCACCGACGCCGACGGCGGCTTCGCGCTGTTGGGGCTGCCCGCGGGCACGTACACGCTCGAGGCCCGCGCGATCGGCTTCGCGCCCAAGCGCGTTCCGGTGGAGCTCTCCAGCACCCGCGCGACCGCCGCGACGGTCACCCTCGACGAGCCGGTGGCGCTGCTCACGTCGGTCACGGTGTACGGGCGGCCCCCGCGCCGGTCGCGCGACCTGACGGGCTTCGTCCAGCGCAGCCAGCAGGGCGGCGGCCACTTCGTGACCCGCGAGGACATCGACCGACGGAACCCGACCGTGGTGACCGACCTCTTTCGGGGCGTGTCTGGCGTCCAGGTGGTCTCGCGGGGAGGGATGGGGTACGACGTTTTGCTGCGCGGCGGCTGCCGGCCGGTGGTGTTCGTGGACGGGGTGCCCGTCCGTGACGTCGACATCGACATGGTGCTCTACCCACGGGACCTGATCGGCATCGAGATTTACAGCGGCCCCGCCGCGACGCCGGCGCAGTTCAACCAGGGCGTCCAGTCGGGCAATTGCGGCACGGTCGTGATCTGGACCAGGCAGTAGCGGACGGAGAGTGATGTCGAAGCATCGAGTGAGACCCGCGGTACGCGCCGCGGTGGTGGCGATGGCAGTGGCTACCGCGCTGGGCGTCGCCTCGCCCGCCGGCGCTCAGCAGCCCGGAACGGTTCGCGGCATCGTGTACGACAGCGTGGCCGCGGCTCCGATGGTAGGCTCGACGGTCCAGATGGTGTTGCGGGCCGACCCGTTGAGCCTCGTCGAGACGACCTCGGATTCGCTGGGACGCTTCGAGTTCCGGGGCCTGGCGAGCGGCGACTACATCATTGGCTTCCAGGACCGAACGCTCGAAGCGTACGGCATCGTGAGCGCCCCGGTGCGGGCGCTGCGCCTGGGGCCTGGGGAGGACGTCGCGGTGACGCTGGCGGTGCCCTCCGGCGCCACCCTCGCCCGGGCCCACTGCGGCGCGTCGGCTCCGAACGACTCGTCCGGCGCCCTTCTGGGGCGCGTCTCGGACGCAGATTCGGGGACCCCGCTTCCAGGCGCGCGGGTGCACCTCTCGTGGTTCGAGCTGGTGGTCGATCAGCGCGGCTTGCGCGAGGAGCGCCGGACGCTCTCGGCGGAGGCGGACGTGTTCGGCTTCTACCGGATCTGCGGCGTGCCGACCGACGGCGAGGTCGTGGCCGAGACGGCGCTGGCGTCCCGGCACAGCGGAGCGCTCGAGCTGCTCGTGCCGCCGCGCGGCGCGACGCGTCAGGACTTCACACTCGGCGACTCGCTGTCCGCCGTCGTCAGCGACAGTGGGTCGGCGCCCGCCACGGGGCCGCGCCTGCTCCGCGGCCGCGCGCGCGTGGCCGGTCAGGTGCGGGACGCGCGCGGCCGCGCGCTGGAGGGCGCGTTCGTCACCGTGCCCGGCACTGGTGTCGGCGCGCGCAGCGGGATCGATGGCGCGTTCGTCCTGGGCGGTTTGCCGGCGGGGACGTACGCGCTGGAGGCACGCATGATCGGCATGACGCCCGCGGTGACGCCGGTGCATCTCTCGACCGAGCGGACGTCGACGGTCGCGGTCGTGCTGACGAAGCAGCCTCCGCAGCTCTCCAAGGTGACCGTCTACGGCAAGTCCCAGCGCACGCTTCGCGACCGCGACCTCGAGCGCTTCCTGCGGCGAAAGCAGAGCGGGTTCGGGCGATACCTGACGCGCGACCAGATCGAGCGGCTCGGCGCGACGCGAGTCACCGACATACTGATGCAGGTGCCCGGCGCGAGCGTGTATCCCGGTCCGACGGGAAATACCGTCGTGCTGCGCGGGAACTGCCGGCCGGCGGTGTTCCTGGACGGCGTGCCGGTCCCGGGCGATCAGATCGACGCCATGATCCCGGCGAGCATGGTGGGCGCGGTCGAGGTGTACACGAGCGCGGCGTTCGTGCCGTTCGAGCTCACCTCCGGCGGCTCGAGCTGCGGCGCGATCGGGATCTGGACGACTCGCTAGGCGGCCGCCCGGCGCGGGCTCACTCGCAGGACCAGATGGCCGGGTGGTTCATGTCCGGCTTCGCGTAGCCCACGCGCGGCAGCACCTCCAGCGCCGCCAGCACGAGTCCCCACAGGACGATGAGCAGCGACAGGGTGTGCGCGCGCGAGGTGCGGTGCCGCCACGTCCAGACCGCGCTCCAGATCCCGCCGCCCACGACCGCCGCCACCGCGCCGAGGTACGCGGCGAGCCCCGGGCCGCAGCGCGCGCTGTAGGGCCAGAAGAGCATCGCCACGCCGAGCAGTACCGCGAGCGCCAGGCGCGCGAACGCGCCCCACGTCCTCGTGCTCTGCTGCACGGCCGACGTCTGCGCCTTCGCCGCCGGCGTCGGGGCGCCCTTGGTGGGAAACAGCGCCTCGTCCGAGACCGACTCCAGCTGCTTGTCGATCTTGGAGAGCTCCTTGTCCCAGTTGCGGTCGCTCATAATCGGAAGATAGTGGAGCGTCGCGGGATGCGGGATGCGGGACGCGGGACGCCTCCCCAGTTACGCGCCCTCCCTCTCCAACGAATAACGTTCGATCTTCTTGTAGAGATTCGACCGCGGCATGTCGAGGGCGCGGGCGGTCTCGGAGACGTTCCAGTCGAACTCGCGCAGCTTGGCGAGCAGGAACGCGCGCTCGGCGGCGGCCTTGAACTCCTCGAACGTCTTGATCTCGGTGAGCGCGCCGAGCCCGCCCGCGGTTTCTCCCGAGGCGCGGCGCCCCACCAGCCGGTCGACGTCGGCGGCGGTGATCCGCGGGCCCGGCGAGAGGATGAGCAGCCGCTCGATCGTGTTGCGCAGCTCGCGGACGTTGCCGGGCCAGTCGAGCTCCTGGAGCCGCTGCACCGCCTCGGGCGCGAGCGCGCGCGGCGGGACGCCCTCCCGCTGCGAGAGCACGTTGACGAAGTGGGCGGCGAGCAGCGGCACGTCCTCCTTGCGCTCGCGCAGCGGCGGCACCGCGATCGGCACTACGTTCAGCCGGTAGAACAGGTCCTCGCGGAACCGGCCGGCGGCGATCTCCTCCTCTAGCTTCTTGTTCGTCGCCGCGAGGACGCGCACGTCCACCTGCACCGGCTTCGCGCTGCCGATCCGGGTGACCACGCCGTCCTGGAGCACGCGCAGCACCTTCGCCTGCGCGCTCAGACTCATGTCGCCGATCTCGTCCAGGAAGAGCGTCCCGCCATCCGCCTGCTCGAACTTCCCGGCGCGGTCCGCCACGGCGCCGGTGAAGCTCCCCTTCATGTGCCCGAACAGCTCGCTCTCGATCAGCTCGCTCGGGATCGCCGCGCAGTTCACCTCGACGAACGGCTTCTTCACGCGCGTCGACTGGCGGTGGATGGCCCGCGCGACCAGCTCCTTGCCGGTGCCGTTCTCGCCGGTGATGAGCACGCGTGCCGGTGTGGACGCCACCTTCTCCACGCGGTCGGTGAGCGCGCGGACGGCGTAGGACTTCCCGACGATCTCGAAGCGCGACTCGATGCGTTCGCGGAGCTGCTGGTTCTCCTCCTGGAGGTCGAGGTGCTGGAGTGCGTTGCGCAGCGTGACCAGGATGCGGTCGGTGTCGAGCGGCTTCTCGAGGATGTCGTACGCCCCTAGCTGGGTGGCCTCGACCGCGGTCTGGATCGTCGCGTGGCCGCTGATCATGACGACCACCGCCGCCGGGTCGAGCTGGCGGAGCCGCTTCAGCGCCTCGATGCCGTCGATCCCGGCCATTTTCACGTCCATGAACACCAGGTTCGGCCGGAAGCGCTCGTACTCGGTGATGCCGTCGGCCGCGTTGGCCGCGGTGCGCACGTCGTAGCCCTCGTACTCCAGCAGCTGCCCGAGCGCCCCGCGGATGCCCTGCTCGTCGTCGACGACGAGAATGCGTCTGGTCACTGTCGGTCAGGTACTCTTGTACAGGGTCACCTTCCCCCGCGACACGCGGACGTCCCCGATGTGCCGCGGCACCTCGAGCGCGAGCCCGTCCGGCGTGACGCCCTGGGGCACCGCGCCCTTGCGGATCTGTCCGATGACGCGCGGGATCGCGCGCTGCGGCAGCGCGAAGTCGCGCAGCTTCACCTCCTGCACGCGGAACTGCGCCAGCCCGGGGCGCAGCACCTCGAACTGCCCGCCGATCTGCATCGTCTCGCGGTCGCCGAGCATGCTGGCGAGCGGGCCGAGCGAGCCGGAGCCGCCGAGGTCGCGCAGGCTGACGTTCGCGCGCAGGTACAGGCGCTCGCCGATCACCGCCGCCTGGACGTCCTGCGCCGACGGCGGGAGCTGCTTCGCGACCTGCACGAAGATGTACGACGCGAGGTCGCCCGGCCCGACGTTGACGAACACCGGCCCCCCGCGGCCGCCGAGCGAGGCGACCGCCCGCCGCGCCCGCTCGGCGCCCTCCGGCGTCAGCGCTTCCCACGCCACCTCGGCCGCGGCCGCCGGCGCCTCGGCCGCGCCGCGCCCGCCTAACAAGTGCATCCACCGCCCCCGCGTGAGGTACGCGGCGGCGGCGAGGACGAGGAGCAGGACGAGACAGCCGAGCTTGCGCATGCAGGAAAACATTGAATGAACGTACTATCGCGACCTGCAGACCACACCTGCGAGCTGCGACCTGCGACCTGCGACCTGGCTGCCTCGGGAGGCCCCTGGCGTCCCGAGGGTGTTAAGTCGCAGGTCGCAGGTCGCAGGTCGCAGGCGTAGTTCGCAGGCGTGGTCCTATTTCTTCCCCAGCTCCACGCTCCTCCGCACCTCGTACTGGGCGCCGCCCGGGGCGAGGACGCTCTCCATGACCTCGATGGTGGAGACGTGGGCGTGGGCGCTGAAGTGGACCAGGCGCACGCCGCGCGCGATCGCCTTCGCCTCGTCGCGGCCGCCGCCGTGGCGGACCCGGCCGAGGGTGATGTGCGGGCGGAAGGTGCGACCGTCCAGGCCGCAGCCGAGCTGCTGGAACGCTACCTCGACGTCGTGGTGCAAGAGCTCGAGGCGCGGCTCGTTGACGACGCCGGCCCAGACGACGTTGGGCGCCTTCAGGTTCGGGAACGCTCCGGCGCCGCCCAGCTCGATGTCGAACGGGCGATGGCGTGCCGCGAGCTCGCGAAGCGCCGACGCGCTCGCCTCGACCATCTCGGGCGGCTGCTCCCCCAGGAACTTCACCGTCAGGTGCAGCTTCGGCGGCGCGACCCAGCTCACGTGCGGGGCGCTCGCCCGCAGTGGGGCTGCCGCGTCGTACAGCTGCTGACGGACCGCGTCGGGGAGGTTAATGGCGACGAACAGGCGCACGGTCGTCTGTGTCGTCTGCGTCGGCGGCGTCGTCTGCGAGCTCGAGGGCGACGTGGGTGAAGCCACGCTGCCGGGCAAGCCGTACGATGGCGGCGCGGCCGGCGGGGTCCGCGAGGTGTTCATGGATTCGCTCCGCGTCTGGGTCGCCGGCGTCGGGCCGCAGCACGGCCAGGCGCTCGCGCACTTCGACCGTGCAGGGGACGCCGGCGACTCGTAGGTCGGCTGCGAGCTGCTCCTCCGCGCTCACCGCGCGGTCTCCACGGTCTCCGAGGTCTCCGACAGTTCGGGCGACGACCGCACCACGCCGCCCAGCACGTTCAGCGACCCGGTGCGGTAGCCGCGCAGGTCGAGCGACACACGATCGAAGCCGGCGCCGAGCACGGCACGGCGCAGCTCGGCGCGCTCGGCGCGCGTGCCGCGCAGCACGCGGCCGAGCGCCGCCGCGTCGAGCTCCACCCGGGCTAGGTCGCCGTGATGCCGAACCCGCAGGTCGCCGGTCACGCCGAGCGCGCGCAGCGCCCGCTCGGCGCGCTCCACCATGCGCAGCCGCTCCGGCGTCACCGCGGTGCCGTACGGGATCCGCGACGACAGGCAGGGCGACGACGGCCGCGCCCACGTCGGCACGCCGCGCCGCCGCGAGAGGGCGCGGATCTCGTCCTTCGTGAAGCCGAGCTCCGCCAGCGGCGAGGCGACGCCGTGCTCGCGCGCGGCCGCGGCGCCGGGCCGGTAGTCGCCGAGGTCGTCGGCGTTCGTTCCGTCGATCACCACCGCCAGCCCGCGCGCGCGGGCGATCGGCGCCAGCCGGCCCCAGAGCTCGGTCTTGCAGAAGTAGCAGCGGTTGGTGGGGTTCGCCGCGTAGCGAGGGTCGAGCATCTCCCCGGTGTCCACCTCCAGCACCGGGATGCCGAAGCGGTCGGCCACCGCGCGCGCGGCCTCCCACTGCTCGGCCGGGTACGACGCGCTGCGACCGATCACCGCCAGGAACCGATCCCGCCCCAGCGCGTCGAGCGCGACGCAGGCGAGGTACGCCGAGTCGACGCCGCCGCTGAACCCGAGGAGCGCCGACCCGCGCTCCCCCAGCCACGCCGCGAGACGCGTCTCCTTCTCCAACGCCTCGCGAGAGGGCGGCCCGTGGTCGGCGGTGTTGGGCATGTGCGGAAACGTATGCATCGGACCCGCGCGCGGGGAAGTACGTGGCACTGCTTGCCGCGCCCGCCGCGTGACGGTATGCTGGACGAGACAGCGCCGGCCGCCGCGCGCCGGCGTGGGCATTCCGCGCATCGAGGTCGCCCGCCGTGCTGCCGCTCCTGATCCTCGCTCCGCTCGCCGCCCAGCTCCAGGCCGCGCCCCGGCCGCGCGCGCCGGGCCAGCTCACGCCCGTGTCCGCGTCGCGGACGCGCGGGCCGGACTCCGCGGGCGCAGTGCGTGCCGCGCGCCGCGCCCAGGCGGCCTTCGAGAGCTACCGGCGGTGGAACGCCCCGCGCGTGCCGATCAGTTCCGAGAGCTCCTGCGACGAGCGCGTCGGCCGCATGTGCCACTGGTACGACGAGCCCCCGCGGCCGCCGGAGCCGCCGGGGATCTCGCGCGCGCGCGACCAGCTGATCGCGAAGCTGGACAGCTTCGGCGAGCTGCTGCCCGGTGACGCGCAGCTCGCCGGCCTGCGCATCTGGTACCGCATCGAGGCCGGGCGGCCGCGCGAGGGCGTCGAGGTCGCGCGGCGCTGCGCCGCCGACAGCGCCTGGTGCTCGGCGCTCGGCGGGCTGTCGCTGCACGCGTCCGGGGAGTACGCGGCCGCGGACTCCGCCTACACCGCGGCGCTCGCGGCGATGCCGGAGGAGGAGCGCTGCGACTGGACCGACATCGAGACACTGCTCGAGCCCCGGCTCGGGAAGCGCTACCGCAAGCTTTCGTGCGCCGACCGCGAGGGGCTGGAGGCGCGCGTGTGGTGGCTGGCGCAGCCGCTCCACTCCATGGGGACGAACGACCTGCGCACGGAGCACCTGAGCCGGGCGGCGGTCGCGCGGATCTTCCGTGACACGCGCAACGCCCACGACCTGCACTGGCGGGACGACCTGGAGGAGCTTTTTCTCCGCTACGGCTGGCCGACCTGGTGGTCGCGCGACCCCCGGGTGCTCCCGTCGCTGGACGGGGACCTGCGCGTCGCCTCCCACACGCCCGTCCCAGCGTTCCTGTTCTTCCCCAGCGAGCACGCGGTGCAGGAGCCGCTGGCCGCCCTGCCTGACGACTGGTCGTTCCTCCGGCGCCACGCGCGCACGCGGTACGCGCCGTCGTACGCGGCCGTCCTGATCGACTCGCTCCCGCACCAGGCGGCCATGTTCCGCCGCGGCGACTCGGCGCTCGTGGTCGCGCGGTACGACATCCGCGGGCACCCGATGTTCCGCGACCGCGCGCTGGACGCCGCGCTCGTGCTGAGCCGCGACGAGCACTCCAGGCCGGCGATCGCGCGGGTGCGCGGCGGGGGCACCGAGATCCTCCAGGCGCGGGTGTCGCCGGGACCTCAGCTCATGAGTCTCGAGGTGCGGGCGGCCGACACGGCGCGCGTGGCCCGCACCCGCTACGCCATCCGGCCGAGCGACGCGTCGGCCGTCATCTCGGACATCCTGCTCTTCGAGCCCACACCGCTCCCGCCGCCGTCGCTGGAGGAGGCGCTCCCCGCCATGCGCGGCAGCAACCAGCTCCACGCCGGCGAGCAGGTGGGGCTTCTCTGGGAGGTCTACGGCATGCGAGGGGCCGTGGACGTGAGCGTGACGCTCACCCGCACCTCGGCCCACGCCGGGCGACGAGTGGCCGAGATGCTCCGCCTCCGCGGCAAGCCGTCAGCCATCCGCCTGCGGTGGGAGGACGCGCTCTCGCCGAACCACGACCGGCGGTCGACGGGCTCGGTCATGATCGACGTCGGAGACCGGCCGCCCGGCACGTACGAGCTGGAGCTGTCCGTCAGGACTGCCGACGGGCGGACGGCGACCACTTCTCGCACGGTCCGACTCATGGGGAAGGACGCCCGCTGAAGCGAGCCGCCGGGGACCAGCGTCAGCCGTCGGCCCGGACCGGTCGGTAGCGCAGCGCCTCCGCCACGCAGAGGGCGCGCACCGCGTCCTCGCCGTCCAGGTCGGCGATGGTGCGCGCCACGCGGAGCACCCGGTGGTAGCCCCGCGCCGAGAGCCCCAGTCGCTCGGCGGCGGAAGCCAGCAGCTCGCGCGCCTCGGCGTCGATGCGCGTGCGCGTCTCGAGCCAGCGGCCGGGGATTCGACCGTTGCTGAGCGTGGGGTCTAGCCCGGTGTAGCGTCGGCGCTGCCGCTCCCGCGCGCACTCCACCCGCGCCCGGACCGCGGCCGACGACTCGCCGCGCGCCGCGCCATTCGGCGCGCCGAGCTGCCGGACGGGGACGGCGCCGACTGTCACGTGCAGGTCGATCCGGTCGGCCAGCGGGCCGGAGAGGCGCGCGCGGTAGCGGAGGATGTCCGGCGCGCTGCACGTGCAGCGGCCGGTCGGGTCGCCGGCGTGGCCGCACGGGCACGGGTTCATCGCGCCGACGAGGGTGAAGCGCGCCGGGAAGCGCACGCTCCCGGCCGCGCGGGCGATGATCACGTGTCCGTCCTCCATGGGCTGGCGCAGCGCGTCCAGGGTGTAGCGCGGGAACTCGAGCATCTCGTCGAGAAAGAGCACGCCCAGATGCGCGAGGCTCACCTCGCCCGGCCTCGGCTGAGAGCCGCCGCCGATCAGCCCCGCCGCGGAGATGGTGTGGTGCGGCGCGCGGAAGGGCCGCTCGGGGTTCGGCGGCCGGTCCGTCGCCAGCACGCCCGCCACCGACTGGATGGCGATGACCTCCAGCGTTTCGTGCTCGATGAGCGCGGGCAGCACGGCGGGCATGCAGCGCGCGAGCAGCGTCTTGCCCGCCCCGGGCGGGCCGATGAGGGCGAGCCCGTGGTTGCCGGCGGCAGCCACCTCGAGCGCGCGCTTCGCCGCCTCCTGGCCGATGACGTCCTGAAGGTCCGGCGCGAGCTGGTCGACGGGCGCGGGAGGGGGCGCGGGGCCGGCGCGGGCTTCCACCAGCTGCCGCATCCGGAGCTGCATGACGAGCTCACGCAACGTGGGGGGCGCCGAGAGCCGCACGCCGCTGACCAGGCGCGCCTCGTGGACGTTGCCGGGAGGCACGACGAGCGTCGTCGCGCCCTCGCCATCGCGCTCTCGCGCGAGGTGGCGCGCGACCGGGAGGGTGCCGCGCACCGGGCGAATCGCGCCGTCCAGCCCCAGCTCGCCGACCGCGCGAACGCCGATGAGGCTGTCGCCGTCGATCTGCCCGGTCGCCGCGAGGAGGCCGAGGGCGATCGGGAGGTCGAAGGCGGTGCCCTCCTTCCGCATGTCGGCCGGCGCCAGGTTGACCGTGATGCGCCGCGGCGGGAGGTAGAACCCCGAGTTGAGCATCGCCGCGCTGACCCGCTCGCGGCTCTCCTTCACCGCGCCGGCCGGCAAGCCCACCAGCGTCCAGTTGGGGAGCCCTAACGACGCGTCCACCTCGACGGTGACGTCGTAGGCGTCGATGCCGAGGACGGCGGCGGAGCGGACGGCGGCGAGCACGAACCCAAGGTACGCGCGCCCCGCCGCGGTCCGGCATCGATCGGTTGCAGAGCGTGGCGAGCCGTTGCCGGCGCGCCCGCCGGTGTGCGTCCGCCGGGCTGGCGCGAGACCACGGCCGGAAATCGAGATCTCGGGGCCGTCCAAAGCCTTCGAGGTCGCGCGCGGCGGGCCGGATGCCGCCGCGAGTCTCGAACGCTTCCGAATGGAGGTCTCATGCGAGGCAGCCGCATCCCGTCCCACCTGCTGCGCCTGTCGATCGGCCTCGCCTCGGTTGGGATCCTGACGTCGACCGCGGCAATTGCACAGGTGCCCGAGCTAGACGGCGCCGGACCGTCGGCAGCGGACACGCTGTACGTCAAGCGGGTGAGGGATTCGAACGAGTACGAGCGCCTGCTCGGCCGCCTGCTGTACATCACACCCGAGCATCTCACCTTCACCGACTCGGCGGGCCGGCCGCGGCTCTACGAACGAAGTTCGGTCGGGTACGTCGGACTCAGCGACGCCGCCGCCCGACCCCGACACGCTGACGTCGTTCGCGGCCACTGGAGCGACGGAACCGACTTCCTGGCGAACGTGATTCGCATCGTGCCGGTGATCGGCGATTCCGCGGCAGACGCGCTCTCGCGCCTGCCGGCCGGACTGCGCTGGTTCGTGTCCGGCCTGCTGCTGCTCGGCGCGATCGGGTGGTTCCTCTTCAAGGCGTATGACCTCATGCTCGTGGGCAGAGAGACCGCGCGCCTCAACCGGCTGAAGCTGAACCTCGAGATCGCCAAGAACCGGTACGAGGCGCTCGCGCTCTCCAGGGACTTCCCTAACGAGCACAAGCTGCTGGCCGATGTGGAGGTGCCCCTGCTCCCGCCCTCCGGCGAGCCCGCGGAGACGCCAGCGACGGCCGGCGCGGCGGGGCTGACGCCCGGCACGCCCGCGACGCCCGGGCGCGCAATGGAGCGGCTCGCGCGGGCGGTTCTCGGCAAGGAGGAGCTAGCGCTGACGCTCGAGGCGTACGTGGCCGAGACCACCATACGCCTGCGGCGGAGCGAGTCCGCCACGAGCACGTGGTACGCGCGGCGGCGCCGAGCCATGTTCGCGAAGTCGGCGGTGAGCGGCTTCTACAGTCTGTTCGGACTGTTCGCCCCGATCATGCTGCTGGTCGGACTGCAGACCGGTGACTCCGAGATGATGATGATCGGCGCCGTCTACGCGGCGTTCCTTCTGCTCATCCGCTACACCCTGCGGACGGTGGCCCGCCGGGCGCTGCTTCGCGCCGCCTACTCCTCGGTCCTCGCCGGGCAACGCGCGGCGAGCAGGCGGGCGAGTGTCGCCGAGGTGCCGGTCATCACCGCGGCAGCCTGACGTCGCGTCCTAGCGCCGCAGCTTCCGCAGCAGTCGCAGCAGCTCCAGGTACAGCCAGGCGAGCGTGACTAGCAGGCCGAAGGCACAGTACCACTCCATGTACTTCGGCGCGCCCGCCTGGAGGCCGTCCTCGATCAGGCCGAAGTCGAGGATCAGGTTGAACGCCGCGATGCCGACGACGAACAGGCTGAAGGCGATCCCGAGCGGCCCCGAGTCCTGGATCAGCGGCGCCTGCACGCCGAACATCCCCAGCACCAGCGCGATCAGGTAGTACACCGCGATGCCGAGCGTCGCCGTGCCGACGATCGCCCAGGTGCGCTCGGTCGCGCGAATGATGCGCGTCACGTAGAGCGCGAGCATCGCCACGAAGACGCCGAGCGTGAGCGAGACCGCCAGCACCGGCAGCCCGTGGTAGCGCGCGTTGATGACCGCCGAGACCCCGCCGAGCGCCATCCCTTCGAGCACGGCGTAGAGCGGCCCCGTGTACGGCGAGGTGCGCGGCTTGAAGATGGCGACCATCGCCACCACGAATCCGCCCAGGAAGCCGACGCCGAGCAGGACGTTGAGGTTCTGGGCGTTGCCGAGCTGGTACTGGTACCAGGTGTAGCCCGCCGACGCGATCGTCAGCAGCACCAGCACGAACGCCTTGGCCACGGTCCCGCCGAGCGTCATGACGCCGTCGGCGGCGGTGGCTTCCTGCGCGGCGGCGCGGAGTCGGGTGGGTTGGAGCGCGGGGTTGGAGCGTTCCATCGATCGCAGGGCCTCTGGACGGGGGTGGGTCGAACGTGAGGTGTGGCTCTCCTCTGACGGTAACAGCTTTAGGAGCGTGACGCACGGGCTCGCCGCGGGAACCCCGGGCGCGGCGGGCGCCTCTTACTTCGCGGGCGGACGGGCCTACGTTAGGTCCGCCCTCCCGCGCCGCCGCGGCGTGCGGGGCGCACCGAACCAGCCAGAGGAACCGCACATGCGCAACAGACTCGTCTTCCCCGCTCTCATCCTGCTCGGCGCCGCGTGCGGCGGCGGCGGCGACCGCTCGGCGTCCGGGGGCGCGGACAGCTCGCGCGGCGGTGACGGCGCGGCGGCGGGCCGATCGTCGGATGCCTCGGCCGCGTGCGCGCCCGACAACGGCGGGATCACGCTCCCCGAGGGCTTCTGCGCCAGCGTGTTCGCGGACAGCCTGGGCCACGCGCGGCACGTCGCGGTGGCGCCGAACGGGGACGTGTACGTGAACAGCTGGTCGGGCCCGTACTACCGCGACTCCACGCCGGCCGACCGGCCGTTCCTGGTGGCGCTCCGCGACACGAACCGCGACGGGCGGGCCGACGTGGTGCAGCGCTTCGGCGAGACTCGTCAGGCGAAGAGCGACGGCGGCACCGGGATCGCGCTCTACGGCGGCTACCTGTACGCGGAGTCGGGTCCGCGCATCGTCCGCTACCAGATGGCGCAGGGGCAGCTCGCGCCGTCGGGACAGGCGGAGATGATCGTGGACGGCTTCCCCACGGGCGGCAACCACCCGCAGCACAACTTCGTGATCGACAGCGGGGGTGCGCTGTACGCCAACATGGGCTCGGCGTCCAACGCCTGCCAGCAGCGCGACCGCACGCTCCAGTCGCCGGGCCGCACGCCGTGCGCCGAGCTGGAGACGCGCGCCGGGATCTGGCGCTTCGACGCCCGGCAGCCCGGCCAGCACTTCGCCCGCGAGGCGCGCTACGCCACCGGGATCCGCAACGCCGTGGGGCTCGCGTTCAACCCGGCCGACGGCGCGCTCTACGCCACCCAGCACGGCCGCGACCAGCTGACCGAGAACTGGCCGAAGAAGTTCACCGTCGGGCAGGGGCAGGAGCTCCCCGCGGAAGTCGTGGTGAAGGTCGAGCGGGGCGCCGACTACGGCTGGCCCACCTGCTACTACGACGGCGCCCAGCGCAAGCTCGTGCTGGCGCCCGAGTACGGGGGCGACGGGACGCAGACGGGGCAGTGCGAGTCGAAGCGCGCGCCGGCGGCGGCGTTCCCGGCGCACTGGGCGCCTAACGACCTGCTGTTCTACCGCGGCTCGCAGTTCCCCGAGCGCTACCGGGGCGGCGCGTTCGTCGCCTTCCACGGCTCCTGGAACCGCGCGCCGGGCCCGCAGGGCGGCTACCAGGTCGTCTTCGCCCGGATCGGCGGCGGCCAGACCGTGACCGAGTACGAGGCGTTCGCGAACGGCTTCGCCGGCGGCGGGCAGGTGCAGCCCGACCGCGCCGCGCACCGACCCGCCGGGCTGGCCGAGGGGCCGGACGGGGCGCTGTACATCACCGACGACCAGCGCGGGCGGGTGTGGAAGGTGGTGGTGCGTCGCTGAGGTGCCGTCGCTTCAGCGCCGATATCGCCCCACCACCCGCTCCACCACCGCCTCCAGCGGGTACCGCTCCGGCTCCAGGACGTAGTGCTGTGACACGCCGTCGATGAGCGCGAACAGGACTTCGGCCTCGATCGCCGGATCGGGAACGCCAGCGTCGGCCAGGTAGCGACGCAGCGTCCCGCGAATGACGTCCGTCCAGTCGGGGACGCGGTCGCCGAGCAGGGCGAGCACCGCCGGCTGCATCCGGACGCCGTAGGACAGCCGCCAGAAGCGCTCGTTGCGGCGCAGGACCTCGAAGCTGCCGCGCAGCAGTCGCTCGATCCGCTCGGCAGGCGCTCCCGCGGCCTCCGCCAGCGCGAAGGACTCCTGCACGTCGCGCATGCTCTGCTCGAAGATCGCGACGAGCAGCGCGTCCTTGCTGGCGAAGTGGGCGTAGATGAGACCCTGCGAGATCCCGGCCGACTCGGCGATCATCTTGACCGTCGTGCCGTCGTAGCCGTGCTCGCCGAAGAGCTGGAGCGCGTGCTCGAGGATGCGCGCCCGGCTCTCGGCGCGCAGGCGTTCGTTGGCGGCGGCGGATCGCGGACTCATCGATGCGGCAACACATGCCCTCTTGCGTGGACTTTTCATTGAGTGTACACTCACTCAACAAAAACGTCAACCCTGGACAGGTCATGTCAGCTGCCCTCACGAACGCCGACACGGAGTCGAGCGGCCTCACGGCTCCCGCCTGGGTCGATCGACAGGAGTACCCGTTCGCCAGTCACACCCTCCGGCTCGCGGACGGCCGCAGACTGCACTACCTCGACGAAGGCTCCGGCGACACCGTCCTCTTCGTCCACGGCACTCCCACCTGGTCGTTCGAGTGGCGGCACGTGGTGCGCGCCCTCTCGGCCACCCATCGCTGCGTGGCGCCGGACCTGCTGGGCTTCGGGCTCTCCGACCGCCCGCGCGACTTCCCGTACACGCCCGAGGCGCACGCCCGCGTCATCGCGGAGCTCGTCGAGCGGCTGGAGCTGCGCGACGTCACGCTCGTCGTGCACGACTACGGCGGCCCCATCGCGCTGCCGCTCGCGCTCGACGACCGATCCCGCGTGCGCCGCCTGGTCGTCATCAACAGCTGGATGTGGAGCTTCGACGACGACCCGGACATGGCGCGCAAGGCGCGGCTCGCCGGCGGGCGGCTCGGCCGGTTCCTCTACCGCCGCCTCAACTTCTCGCTGCGCGTGCTCCTGCCGCACGCGTACGGCGACCGCGGCAAGCTCACGCCCGCGATCCACGCGCAGTACCTGGCGCCCTTCCCCGACGCCTGGTCGCGCGGCGCGGTGCTCTGGCCCCTGGCGCGCGCACTCCTTGGCTCCAGCGCGCACTACCGGCGCCTCTGGGAGCGGCGCGAGCGGCTCCGCCGCCTCCCGGCGCTGATCGTCTGGGGCACACGCGACTCGGCCTTCGAGCCGCGCCTGCTCGCCCGGTGGCGCGAGGCGCTCCCGGAGGCGCGCGTCGTCGAGCTGCCGGTGGGACACTGGCCGCACGAGGAGGCGCCGGCGGAGGTGGCAGCGGCGCTCGCCGAGTTCCTCTCGGCGCCTCGCGCCTAACGTTACGAACGCCGCGTTCGTACGGCGCCGTACCAATCTGCCGCGGCGCGCGTCATGCGCTTCCGTGCGCGCACACACGGAGGTGCAGCAGATGCGTAGAGCGATGATCGTGGCCGTCCTCGCCGCGGCGGCCACCGCCGGTCCCTCGGCGGCGCAGCAGTCGCAGCTCGATGGCCACGGGAACTACCAGCGGTCCAATCACTCTCACCAGAGCGCCTGGGGCGCCGGGGCGAACTACGGGCTCTCTTTCGGCGGGCAGAACGCGCCGGTGAAGCTCAACCCCAGCGTCGGCGCCGACTATGTGAAGCAGGAGGGCGGCGACCAGAAGCAGGTGAGCACCAACTTCGACCTCGCACTCCAGTTCTCGGTGGGCCCGCTCTTCTCGCCTTACGCCGGCGGGAGCGTGGGCGCGAACTGGCAGTCGTCCGGCGACGGATTCGGCGGCGCGAAGCTGGGGCTCCAGTACATCCTCGGCGCGCAGCTCAAGCTCCAGGCCGACGCGCCGTACTCGCTGATCGCGGACGTCCGACCCGGCTACGTGCGCGGGCAGGAGCACTCCACGACCGTACGCTTCGGGGTGCAGTTCTCGCTCTGACGCGTGCGCCGTATCGCGCCCGCGACTTCCGTCACCCATATTGCCCTCGCATCAGCGAGGAGCCGTGGATGGCGGAGGTCGCGGGCGTCCAGGTCGATCAGGGGGCGGTGGGGACCGGCGCAACTTCGGCGAGCGCGGCCGACGTCGCGCGACTGGTCCGCACCGCCGAGCGCGCGCACCGACTCCAGGAGCTGACGTCGGCACTCGCCGACGCGCCCAGTCGCGATGCCGTTGGCGACACCGTGATGCGCGCGGGGCTGCCGGTGCTGGGCGCCTACGCCGGTGTGATCGCGCTGCGCACGCCCGACGGCGCCGAGCTGGAGCTGATGCGCTCGATCGGCTACCCCGCGGGCGCCTGCATGGACGCCGGCCGACGCTGGCCCATCTCGGCGTCGATCCCGATCGCGGAGTCCACCCGAAGCGGGGCCGGCGTCTTCGTCGAGTCGCGCGCCGCCTGGGCCGAGCGCTATCTGGGTGGCTACGCCCCGCCCCACCCCGCGCCCGCCCACGCCGCGCCGGCCGCTCCCGCCAGCGTCAGCGAGGCCTGGGCCGCGGTGCCGCTCACCGTGAACGGCGTCACGCTCGGCGCGCTGCTCTGGACCTACGACCACCCGCGGCCATTCCCGGAAGACGAGCGCGCCTTCTTTCTGGCCGTCGGTCGGCAGTGCGCGCAGGCGCTCGAGCGCGCCCGGTTGCACGAGGCGGAGCGCGAGGCCAGGGCGCGCGCCGAGCGGGAGGCGGCACGAGTGCGACACCTCCAGGAGCTGACGACAGCCCTCGGCCCCGCGATGACGGCCGAGGGCGTGGCGGCGGCCGTGCTGGAGCGGGCGCGGCCGGCGTTGGGCGCGGCCGGCGGCTTCGTCAACCTGCTGACGCCGGACGGCCGCGAGCTGGTGAGCCTCCGGTCGGTCGGGTTCGTCGAGCGCCAGGTGGCGCCGTGGCGCCGCTACCCGGTCTCCGGCGACACGCTGGGGGGCGACGTCGTCCGCACCGGGCAGGCCGTCTACCTCCGCACGCTGGCCGACTGCGAGCGGCTCTACCCCAGGCTCGCCCCGGCGGTCGCCGAGCAGGGGTACCAGGCGTCGGCCGCGCTGCCGCTCGCGCTGGAGGGGCGCGTGCTGGGGATTGTGGCGTTCAACTTCGCGACGCCCCAGGAATTCCCGCCCGAGGAGCAGTCGCTCATGCTCGCCTTCGCCGCGCAGTGCGCGCAGGCGCTCGAGCGCGCGCGGCTGTTCGAGTCCGAGCACGCGGCGCGCGCCGAGGCCGAGGCGGCCAGCCGGGCGAAGAGCGAGTTCCTGGCGGTGATGTCGCACGAG
The DNA here is from genome assembly GCA_035265005.1 of Gemmatimonadaceae bacterium. Classification (GTDB taxonomy): domain Bacteria; phylum Gemmatimonadota; class Gemmatimonadetes; order Gemmatimonadales; family Gemmatimonadaceae; genus DATFPD01. The sequence goes on from DATFPD010000538.1 coordinate 18,021, forward strand.
CTGCGGACGCCGCTCAACGCCATCGCCGGCTACGTGCAGCTCCTGGCGCTGGAGCTCCACGGCCCCGTGACCAGCCAGCAGCGCGACGACCTCGCGCGCATCCAGCAGAACCAGGAGCACCTGCTCCGTCTCATCGACGGCCTGCTCACGTTCGCCCGGGTAGAGTCCGGGCGGATCGAGGTCGAGATGAACGACGTGATGATGGACGAGACGCTCGCCAGCCTCGAGGCGTTGATCTGGCCGCAGGTGATGGCGAAGGGGCTCGACTACGTGTACGAGCCCTGCGACTCCGGCATCGTCGCCCGCGGCGACCGCGAGCGGATCCACCAGATCCTCCTCAATCTGCTGACCAACGCGGTCAAGTTCACGGCGACCGGCGGCCGAATCACCCTCGAGTGCGACGCCGGCGCGCGCGACGTGCGCGTCCACGTGCGCGACACCGGCCGCGGCATCGCCCCGGAGAAGCTGGAGCTCATCTTCGAGCCGTTCACGCAGGTGGACTCCCACCTGACGCGCGACGCCGGCGGCGTGGGCCTCGGCCTCGCCATCAGCCGCGAGCTCGCGCGCCGCATGGGCGGCGACGTGACGGTCGAGAGCACCCCCGGCGCAGGCTCCGTCTTCACACTCACGCTGGCGCGTGAGTAACAGCGGGACTGCGGCGCAGCACAGCCGTGTAGCACTCCCGCAGCGACCCTGAGCGCAGCGAAGGAGCCCCTCAACCGGGTCCCACCTTATACTCGAAGCGGTCGCCGTCGAAATGCGGCTGCAGCCGCGTCACGGCGGCCAGCGTCAGCGCGTCGATGATCTCGCCGCGGCGACAGGCGCGCAGCAGGTCGGTGAATCGGTAGGCGATCGCGCGGTCGATCGCCTCGCCGGGCTCGCGGCGCGGGCGGCCGGCGCGGACCACGCGGGCGGCGAACAGGTGCGGGACGCTGCTGAGCTGCCCGGAGTCGGTGCAGACCCGGCCTAACGGGTAGAGGACGCGGGTGCGGCATCCCAGCTCCTCGCGCAGCTCGCGGGCCGCCGCCGCGGCCGGAGACTCGTCGCGCTCGCGGGCGCCGCGGGGGAGCTCGCGCAGCCACATCCGCGCCGGGTGGCGGAAGGTGCGCACCAGCAGCACCCGGTCGTCGGCGGCGATGGGCGCGACGCAGACGCCGTCGTCCTTCCCCTCGCCGTGCGCCAGGCGGAAGTAGCGCCCCTCGACGTGGCGCCCGCGGCGCCTCGCCGGGAAGCGCACCTGGTCGTAGTACAGCCGGACCATCGGGTGCGACCACACGAGCTCCTCGCTCAGGACCTCGATCTCGCCGGCGCTCGCGTCTCCCGGCCACACGCGCGTGTTCTCTCGCACCCTCGCCGCCCTCCTCGGTGAACCGTCGCCGCGCGCCGCACGGCGCCAGGACGGGCGACCAGACATGGCACGTTCGGCGCCACCGGCCGCGACCCGCTTTCGCTGGCCTCCGAGTGCCCCTATCTTCTTCCTACGCTTCCAGATAGAGACGGCCCTCACCCGGCGTACCGCGAGTCCCGCGTTGACCCAGCCATCCGAGCACTCCCCCGCGCCCACGCCCCCGCCCCAGCCCCAGCCCGTCAGGCTGGTCGAGGACGACCCGTACGTGGTCGAAGTCGACTTCGAGGCCGGCCGCCGGGGGCGCAGCTCCGCGGTGATGGAGGTGCCGGCGGCGCTGCCGGAGGCCGAGCCGCAGGCGGACGGCGTCCCGGACCACGACGTCGTGATGTGGGCGGTGGTGTTCGCCGGAGGGATCGGGTCGCGCTTCTGGCCGCTCAGCACGCCCGAGCGCCCGAAGCCCCTGCTGTCGCTGCTCGGCGACCGGCCGCTGATCGCCAACACGGTCGACCGCCTGACGCCGCTGATCCCGCCCGAGCGCGTGCTGGTGCTCACCAGCCGCGACATCGCCGACGCGGTGCACAAGGCGATCCCGGACGTGCCCGAGGCCAACGTCCTCGTCGAGCCGCGCCCGCTCGGCACCGCGGCGGCGCTCGCCTGGGGGGCACACGAGGTGGCCCGCCGCGCCGGCGGGCGGTCAGTCTGCTGCGCGATCCACGCCGACCTGGCCGTCGCCTTCCCGGAGGCCTTCCGCGCCGTGCTGCTCGACGCCGGCGCCGCCGCGGAGAAGCACCGCCGCATCGTCACGGTAGGCGTGCGGCCGACGCGTCCCGAGCCCGCGTTCGGCTACATCCGCGTCGGCGCGCCGCTCGACACCGAGTCCGGCGAGATGCGCCCTGGCGGCCCGCGCGCGTGCGCGGGCTTCATCGAGAAGCCGGCCGAGTTCCTGGCGCAGGAGCTGATCGAGACCGGAGCGCTCTGGCACGCCGGGATCGTCGCCGCGCAGGCCGGCTTCCTCCTCGACTCCATCCGCGAGCACGTGCGCGAGCTGGGACCGGGGCTCAACGCCCTCGCCGCCGGCGACCTCGGGCGCTTCGCCGGGATGATCCAGTCGATCTCGATCGAGCGCGGCCTGCTGGAGCGGAGCGAGCAGGTCGCGGTCGTCTCGGGGGAGTTCGGGTGGGACGACGTCGGCACCTGGGCCTGCCTGCGCCGCGCCCGCGACCTCGACGACTACGGCAACGGCGTCATCGGCCCCGCCCACTTCACCGACGCGACCGGCAACGTCGTCCACAGCGAGAACGGCACGGTGGTGCTCTTCGGCGTCTCCCAGATGCTCGTCGTCTCGCTCAAGGGCATCACCCTCGTCACCACCCTCGACCGCGCCCGCGACCTCCGCCCGCTGCTCGACACGCTGCCAGGAAGCATGCGGCTGCGACCAGCGCAGTGAAGGCAGGTGCGAGGTGCGAGGTGCGAGGTGCGAGGTGCGAGGTGCGAGGTGCGAGGTGCGAGATGCGAGATGCGAGATGCGAGATGCGAGATGCGAGACGGGCCTCGGGATGC
>DATFPD010000539.1:0-9504 GCA_035265005.1 Gemmatimonadaceae bacterium
GCACGCTACCTCTACGCGCTCGCGCGCGGCGTCCAGCGCAACGCGCGCCTCTTCTCGGTGCTTGAGAGCCTCGACAACGGGAAGTCGATCCGCGAGACGCGCGACATCGACATCCCGCTCGTCGCCCGGCACTTCTACCACCACGCCGGCTGGGCGCAGCTCCTGGAGAGCGAGTTCGCCGGCTACGGCCCCGTGGGCGTGGTGGGGCAGATCATCCCGTGGAACTTCCCGCTGCTGATGCTGGCGTGGAAGGTCGCGCCGGCGCTCGCCGCCGGGAACACGGTCGTGCTCAAGCCCGCCGAGTTCACGCCGCTCACCGCGCTCGCGTTCGCCGAGATGGCGGCCGACGTCGGGCTCCCGCCGGGGGTGCTCAACATCATCACCGGCGACGGGCGCACCGGCGCCGCGCTGGTGGAGCACGCCGACGTGGACAAGATCGCCTTCACCGGGTCGACCGAGGTCGGCCGCATCATCCGCAAGGCGACCGCGGGCTCCGGGAAGAAGCTGAGCCTGGAGTTAGGCGGGAAAAGCCCGTTCATCGTCTTCGACGACGCGGACCTGGACGGCGTGGTCGAGGGCGTGGTGGACGCGATCTGGTTCAACCAGGGGCAGGTCTGCTGCGCCGGCTCGCGCCTGCTGGTGCAGGAGGGCGTCGCCGACCGGCTGGTCGCCAAGCTGCGCGAGCGGATGGAGCGGCTGCGCCTGGGCTCCCCGCTCGACAAGGCGGTGGACATGGGCGCGATCGTCGCCCCGGTGCAGCTCGAGCGCATCCGCGGCCTCGTCAGGCAGGGCGTGGAGGAAGGCGCCACGATGTGGCAGCCGTCGTGGGCCTGCCCGCAGGAGGGGTGCTTCTTCCCGCCGACGCTCTTCACCAACGTGCAGCCGGCGGCGACGATCGCGCAGGTGGAGATCTTCGGCCCGGTGCTGGTGAGCATGACCTTCCGCACCCCGGCCGAGGCGGTGGCGCTCGCCAACAACACGCAGTACGGCCTCGCCGCCAGCGTCTGGACCGAGAACATCAACCTCGCCCTCGACATCGCCCCCAAGCTCCAGTGCGGCGTGGTGTGGGTGAACTCCACCAATCTCTTCGACGCCGCCGCCGGCTTCGGCGGCTACCGCGAGTCCGGCTTCGGCCGCGAGGGCGGGCGCGAGGGGATGTGGGAGTACCTGAAGCCTGCGGGGAAGGGGGATGGGGGACGGGGGATGAATGGCAACGGTGCTGTTCGCGTTTCTCGCGCCGATGCAAGCGCGGCGGACCGGAGCGATGACGGAGACGCGGAGTCCGACATCCCCCTTCCCTCGTCCCCCTTCCCGCCGTTGGACCGCACCCCCAAGCTCTTCATCGCCGGCAAGCAGGCGCGTCCCGACTCGGGGTACAGCCGGCAGGTGCGCGGGGCCGACGGGACGCTCGTCGGCGAGGTCGGCGAGGGGAACCGGAAGGACGTGCGCAACGCGGTCGAGGCGGCGCGGGCGGCGCAGGGGAAGTGGGCGCGCGCGACCGGGCACAACCGCGCGCAGATCCTCTACTACACGGCCGAGAACCTGGCGGCGCGCGAAGGGGAGCTGGCGGCGCGCATCGCCGCGATGACCGGGCGCGGCCGCGCCGACGCCCGGCGCGAGGTGGAGGCGTCGATCGAGCGGCTCTTCACCTACGGCGCGTGGGCGGACAAGTACGACGGGCAGGTCCACAACGTCCCGATCCGCGGCGTCGCGCTGGCGATGAACGAGCCGATCGGCGTCGTCGGCGTCGCGGCGCCTGACGAGCACCCGCTGCTCGGCTTCGTGTCGGCAGTCGCGCCGGCGGTGGCGGTGGGGAACGCGGTGGTGGTCGTCCCGTCCGACCCGCACCCGCTGGCCGCCACCGACTTCTACGCCGTGCTCGAGACCTCCGACTGGCCGGACGGCGTCATCAACATCGTCACCGGCGCCAAGGACGCGCTGGCGAAGGTGCTCGCCGAGCACGACGACGTGGACGCGGTCTGGTACTTCGGCTCCCGCGCCGGCGTGAAGGCGGTGGAGCTGGCCTCGGCGGGCAACATGAAGCGCACCTGGGCCGAGTGGCACGGGCGCGACTGGCTCGACCCACGCCAGGGCGAAGGACGCGAGTTCCTCCGCGAGGCGACGCAGGTCAAGAACATCTGGATCCCCTGGGGGGAGTAGGGGCGACACAGCCGTCGCCCCCCGCCGCCGTCCCTTTTACGCCGACGGCCCGGAGTCGGATCGTCGCAGCCTCGACTCCCGTTTGCGCTTCTCCACGAGCTCCGCCTCCGTCCAGAGGCGGAGCAGCTCTCCGGGCGGCAGCTCGCTCCAGTTCCGCGGATAGTCGAACAGTCGCCGCTTGCTCTCGCCGTCGGCCGTCTCGAAGCAGAGCCACGGCGTCTTGGGGAGGGGCAGCGTGCCCAGCACAGGAGAGCGCGACGCGTCGGACGCCGGCAGGACCTCCCAGACTCTCCAGTGCACTCCCTGATCGTCGAACTCTCGTACTGCCACTCGTTACATCCTGATTCCGGCGGCCGAGCGTGGATGGTTGACGGCAGTCCGTGCGGGCGGACAGCCGGACCCAGCCGTGGATGCGGGATTCGGACCAGTGTGACCTGGGTCACACACGCTTCCGTGTCAGGCCGGCGACCGCTCGGGCTCGGGTGTTGCTATGTCGTGGCCTGGCAGCACCTTAGCCGAGTGACAGCGCCGGTCGATCGAGGTTCGATGAGCAGCTCCAGGGCCCGGATTCTGGTACTTGCGGATAGCCCCCTCATCAAGGGGCTGTTGCGCGTCTACCTCGACCATGCTGGCTGCACGCCACTCGAACCCGAGGCGGCGAGCTCCCCGAGGAGGCGCTCGAGCGGCTGCGCCCGTCGACCGTCCTGGTGGACTGCGACGTCCCGGACATGTGCGAGGACCGCGTCCTAGGGTAGTGGGTCAGTTTGAGGTAACGGCAACGGCGACGGCATTTTGACAGGATGAACTGCGACAGGATGGACAGGATGGTGAACAGGATAGGTGCCCCGGGAGGCGTGGCTTCCCGAGCGGCCCTCATCCTGTTCACCATCCTGTTCATCCTGTCAAAAGGCCGTTGCCGTTACCTCAAACTGACCCACTACCGCGTCCTAGCCGGCGGCGGACGACGGCCGGAGCTGGAAGCGGGGTGAGATGCGATTCGGGATTCGCGATGCGTGATTCGCCAGGGGCCTCGGGAGGCGACTACGCGCCTCCCGAGGCCCCTGGCGAATCACGCATCGCGAATCCCGAATCGCATCTCAGGCCAGCCACTCCCGCGCCCTGTCCCGTTGCTGGGCGGCGAGCTGCGCGATCCAGCGCTGATCGACGGGGGACACGATCTCGTCCGGAACGCGGTTGAACCACGCGGTGGCCTGCTTCGAGTCGCCGGCGCGACGCCAGAGCTCGCCGACCAGGTAGGTCAGCACCGCCCGCTCCTCGCGCGGGACGGCGTCGTACGAGGCGAGCCCCCGCTCGAACGTCCGGGCAGCGCGGAGGCGGAAGTAGCGCTCGGCTTCGCCGTCGTGCTCGTCCGCCGCGCACCAGGCGGCTCGGAGCAGGAGCTCGCCGACCTGGCGGGGAGTGGCGCTCTGCCACTCGACGATCCGGGCCGCCGCCTCGTACTTCTCCGACGCGGTCGCCGGCATGGCGCCGGCGGCCGGCGTCAGCTCGCGCCGCACCTGCTCGGCGATGAGCGGGCTGAAGGGCTCGTCCGTGGTGAACGCGCCCTCGGGGCCGGCGTAGCCGCACTCGTTGCAGCGGTGGACCTGGTAGGGCAGCGGCTGCGTCCCGGACGAGATCTCGCGGAAGTCCGTCTGCTTCCCGCCGAACGCGTTGGTGGCCATCACCGCCTGGGCGCGGAACTGCGCCTCGCAGACGGGACAGCGGAGATCTATCGATCGAAGCACTGTCATGGCTCGTCGCTCGTGCTGAAGGGAGGCGGATCTTCCTGCGGTGGACACAACTTACGCGTGACGAGCCCGGCCGCGCCGTGCGCCAGTTCACGAAAGCTCCATCGGAATTGCGCGCTGGAATCGCCGATCCGGTCATCCGGTTCCGCGACGACCCGCCAGGCCTTTACGTTGCGCATCCACCCTCACTCCCACCTCACCCCAACCTCATCCAGTCCTTGCGCATGCCGTGGCTCGCGATCTTCCGCTCGCATGTCCGCCTGTTTGCCGCGGCGGCGCTGGCCGCCGCGCCCGCCCTGCTCGGCGCCCAGACGAAGCTCTCGAAGCCCGAGCAGCGAATGCGCGACTACATCCGGCGCAGCCGCGAGGACCAGGTCGCCTTCCTGGGACGCGTCGTGAACATCGGGAGCGGGACGATGAACCTGGCCGGCGTGCGCCAGGTGGGCGACGCCTTCCGCGCCGCGCTCGATTCGCTCGGCTTCCAGACGCGGTGGGTGGCGATGCCGGACGCCGTGGGGCGCGCCGGACACCTGCTCGCCGAGCATCGGGGGAAGCCCGGGACCACGCGCATCCTGCTGATCGGCCACCTCGACACGGTGTTCGAGGGCCCCGGCCAGCAGTTCGAGCGCCTGGACGACTCCACCGCGCGCGGCGCCGGGTCCGGGGACATGAAGGGGGGCGACGCGATCATCCTCTACGCGCTCAAGGCGCTGCGCGGCGCGGGCGCGCTCGCCGACGCGAACATCATCGTCGCCCTCACCGGCGACGAGGAGAGCGCCGGCGACCCGCTGAGCGTCTCGCGCGGCGACCTGATCGAGGCGGCGAAGCGCAGCGACGTCGCGCTCGCCTTCGAGGGCGGCAGCCGCGACAACGCGACCGTCGCGCGCCGCGGCGCCAGCACCTGGCTGCTCACCGTCACCGGCCGGCAGTCGCACTCGGCGGGCGTGTTCGGCGAGGGCGCGGGCTACGGGGCGATCTACGAGGCGTCGCGCGTCCTCGACGAGTTCCGGCGCGCCCTGGCCGGCCAGCAGTACCTGACGTTCAACCCGGGCGTCATCGTCGGCGGCACCGACGTCTCGTACGACTCCGCGCGCGTGAGCGGCAGCGCCGCCGGCAAGTCGAACATCGTCGCCAGCAAGGCGACCGTGTTCGGCGACCTGCGCTTCATCTCGGAGGAGCAGAAGGAGCGCACCCGCGCCCGCATGCGCGAGATCGCGGCGAAGAGCCTCCCCGGCACCGCGGCGACGATCAGCTTCCAGGACGAGTACCCGGCGATGTCGCCGACGCCCGGCAACTACCGGCTGCTCGCCGCCTACGACTCGGCCAGCCAGGCGTTAGGCTGGGGGAAGGTCGAGGCGCTCGACCCCGGCCGCCGCGGCGCCGGCGACGTCTCCTTCGTCGCCCCGCTGATCGACGGCCTCGACGGCCTGGGCGCCCTCGGCAGCGGCTCGCACTCCCCGCGCGAGCAGGTGAACCTGAACGCCCTCACCATGCAGACCGAGCGCGCGGCCGTGCTCATCTACCGCCTGTCGCGCCAGAAGGCGCCGCCGAAGCGGGAGGTGGTGGGGGCGGGGAAGTAACGACCTGCGTAGACATTGGACTTGTGTCCTTCCAGCGATATTGGCTTGTGCTTTTCGGTTCTGGTACCATTTTTTCGGGACCCATTTTTCCGGGTCCCATTTTTTTGGTACCAATACTGATGAGTGGGCTGTAGAGACCGGAGGCCGAATCGATGGCTGGCAGTGAACTCGCGAATCGAAGCGCGCAGTCCGGGGCGGCTCCAGCGAACCCGTTCATCATCGGCCAGCACGCGACCGGCGAGGGGTTCACCGATCGCGTAGCCGAGATCGACCGGTTCGTCGACGCGCTCTCGGATTCGAGCACCCGACTTGTCGTGTACGGCGACCGACGCCTTGGAAAATCGTCGGCCCTGAACGTGGCTGCCGAGCGAGTGCGTGCCGCCGGCCGGCCGGTAGCCGTGGTGGACCTGGGCAAAGCCAACAGCGCCATCGCCGCCGCCCAGCGCATCGTGGGCGCCATCTACAAGGAGATCGGCGCGCCGTGGGAGCAGCTCGCGAAGGGCATCGTGGCGCGTCTACGCGGCGCGGTCACCGTCACCGCCAGTGTAGAGCCTGCCGGCACCAGCAGCTTCGCGCTCAAGCTGGAGCCGGGTTCCGGTGCGGCCGAAGCGGAAAGCCGCCTCGTGACCGAAGTGCTCGACGCCGTGGAAGAGGAGCTCGCTCGCCGAAACCATCGGATCGGGCTGGTGCTCGACGAATTCCAGCGACTGCTCGCCTGGGGCGGCGAGGATGTCGAGTGGGCGCTCAAGGCATCATTCGAGACCCACCGGCACACGGCGTACATCATGGCCGGCTCGGCCCGAAGGCTGATCGAGGACATGGTGTCGAAGAAGCGTCGCGCGCTCTGGGGCGTCGTCGAAGCGATGGAGTTCGGTCCGATCGAGGACGCGCTCATGATGCGATGGATCGTGGACCGTTCGGCGGCGACCGGCGTTCCGATCGATGTCATCGTCGCGGCCACCATCGTCCGTCTGGCTGGCCCGCGCACGCGCGACATCGTGCAGCTCGCTCGCGCCGTGTGGTTCCTCTCGCGAGATCGCGGCGCCGCGACCAGATCCGACGTCACGGAGGCCATGGAGTCGCTGGTCGACGAGCAATCCCCGCTGCACCTGCGCGTGTGGGATGCCCGGACGGCGACCGAGCGTCGGGTACTCACGGTTCTGGCGGCCGAGCCCGAAGTCTCGCTGTTGGCCGCAGAGACGTTAGGGAAGTACGACCTCGGCCCCAAGAGCACAATTCAGAATGCGGTATCGGCACTCGTCGGCGACGAGCTCCTGACGAGAACCGAGCGCAGCGGAGGCTTCACCTACGACGACCCGTTCTTTCGTCGCTGGGTCGAAGTGAACGCCCTCGAGGACATCAATCGCACGCCGCCGCCGCTTCTGCCGGACGAGGTGTGATCTTGCCACGACACCAGCTCCCCGTCGCGGAAGAAGCCGCCGGTGGGGCCGCGGACAGGATCAGATGAACAGAATCTCATCCTGCTGATCCCGTCCCGCCGCCCCCGATGTTGCATCGCTCGCCCGCACCATCCCACATTTGCGGGGCCCCGCTTCGCGAGGATGGGATGGCCGCACAGGACGTGATGGGAATGGACCGGGGCGAGGTCCCGCGCGCGCGAGGCTCGTGACTGGCCGCCGCACCGCCGACGACTCGCCGCCGACGGGCGCCGCGCCCGTCGACGCGGGTGACGCGCGGCCGCGGGCCGCGGCCGCGGCGCCGGAGCGCGAGCTGCTCGACGCGCTGCGCGAGGCGAACCGGCGGCTCGAGTTCCACACGAACAACTCGCCGCTCGCCGTCGTCGAGTGGGACGCCGACTTCCGCATCGCGCGCTGGTCGGAGGGCGCGGCGCGGCTCTTCGGCTGGACCGCCGCCGAGATGCTCGGCCGGACGATCCAGGAGCTGCGGCTGGTGCACGAGGAGGACCTGCCGTACGTCGAGCGCAACACGCGGGCGATGGTCGACGGCAGCGCCCCGCGCAACGTCTCGCGCAACCGGAACTACACGCGCGACGGCCGCCTCCTCTACTGCGAGTGGTACAACTCGGCGCTGATCGACGAGCGTACGGGCCATCTCGTCTCCGTGCACTCGGAGGTGCTGGACGTCACCGCCCGCCGGCGGGCCCAGGGGCGCGCGGCCGAGCTGCACGCGACGACGGCGGCGCTCGCCCGCTCGCTGACGCGGGCGCAGGTGGCGGAGGTGATCGTCGCGCAGATGCGCGGGGCGCTGGGCGCGGTCGCGGGGGGCGTGCTGGAGCTGACGCCGGACGGCCGCGAGTACGTGCTCGTGCACGCCGCGGGCTTCCCCGAGGATCGCCTGCGGAGCTTCAGCCGCTTCCCGAGCGACGCCCCCTTCCCGTCGCGCGACGTGGCGCGCACGCGGGAGCCGGTCTTCGTCGGCTCGCGCGAGCAGTGGATCGAGCGCTACGAGTCCCAGCCCGGCGCGGACCACCGGGCCTGGGCCGCGGTGCCGCTGCTGATCGACGACGGGCTGCTGGGCTGCATCACGCTCAGCTTCGCGGTGCCGCGCGCCTTCGAGCCGGCGGACCAGGAGTTCATGATGGCGCTGGCGAACCAGTGTGCGCAGGCGCTCGACCGCGCGCGGCTGTTCGAGGCCGAGCGCACGGCGCGCCTGTCTGCCGAGGGCGCGACCGACCGCCTGCGCTTCCTGGCCGAGGCGTCGCAGGTGCTGGCGTCGTCGCTGGACCTGGCGCAGACGCTGGCCAACTTCGCCGCGATCGTCGTCCCGCGGGTGGCCAGCGCGTGCACGGTGGACCTCGTCGTGGAGGCGGAGGGCGACGACAGGCGGGGCCGCCTGGAGCGCGTGGCGCACGCGTCGGACGACATGGACGCGGTGCGGGCGCTGGCCGTGGTGCGCGCCCGGCTCCCGGCGGACGCCGTGCCCACCCACCCGATCCGCCGCGTGATGGAGACCGGCGAGTCCTTCTACGCGCCCGACGTCCCCGACGCGCTGGTCGACGCCGCGGCGGGGGACGACCCGGAGGCCGCGGCCGCGCTGCGGCGGCTGCGGTGGACCTCGGTGATCATCGTGCCGCTGGCGGCCCACGGGCGCATGCTCGGCGCGCTGACGCTCGGCACGACCGGCGCCCGGGCGCGGTTCGACGAGCGCGACCTGGCGCTGGCCCGGCAGCTCGCCCAGCGCGCCGCGGTGTCGGTGGAGAACGCGCGGCTGCACGCCGCCGAGCAGCGCGCCCGCGCCGAGGCCGAGGTCGCGCGCCGGGAGGCCGAGCGGGCGCGCGAGCAGGCCGAGGGCGCGAGCCGCGCGAAGAGCGACTTCCTGGCGACGATGAGCCACGAGCTGCGCACCCCGCTCAACGCCATCGCCGGCTACGTCGAGCTGATCGAGATGGGGGTGCACGGCCCGGTGACCGACGGGCAGCGCGACGACCTGGCGCGCGTGCGCCGCAACCAGCGCCACCTGCTCGGGCTGATCGAGGCGCTGCTCACCTTCGCCAAGATGGAGTCCGGGCAGACGCGGTACGACGTCGGCGCGGTGCCGATGGACGAGACGCTGCGGGTGGTCGAGGAGCTGATCGCGCCGCAGCTTCGCGCCAAGGCGCTGCGCTACGAGTACCGCCGCACGGACGCGGCGCTGACCGCCCGCGCCGACCGCGAGAAGGTGCTCCAGATCGTGCTGAACCTGGTCGCCAACGCGCAGAAGTTCACCGAGCCCGGCGGCTCGATCACGCTCACCTGCGAGCCGCTGGGCGGCGACCGGATTGCCGTGCGCGTCCGCGACACCGGCTGCGGCATCGCGGCCGGCGACCTGGAGCGGATCTTCGAGCCGTTCGTGCAGGCCGGCGTCGGCGGCCTGACGCGCCAGGCCGGCGGCACGGGCCTCGGCCTCGCCATCAGCCGCGAGTTCGCGCGCGCGATGGGCGGCGACCTGCGGGTCGAGAGCACGTTAGGCGCGGGGAGCACCTTTACGCTGGTGCTGGCGAAAGGCTGATTCGCGATACGCGATTCGCGATTCGCGAACGGCCCCGGGCGAGCCTA
>DATFPD010000540.1:0-6235 GCA_035265005.1 Gemmatimonadaceae bacterium
GGGGCTCGAGCACGGCGACCGCGCGCTGGTCGAGCGGATCGTGGACTCCGGCCGCCTCCTGGAGGGAGACCCGGGCGGCGCGACAGGGTCCACCGAGCTCACGCAGATGCGCTCCTTCTTCCGCCAGCTCGAGGCGAAGAATGCGGGGGAGCTCGACCGCTACTTCGAGGTCGCGCGCCGTCACGTCAGGCGCGACCGGGTGATCTTCACCGGCTACCTCACCCACGAGGAGCTCCAGCACCTCTTCCCCTGCTGCGACGCCGGGATCTTCCCCTCCATCGTGAAGGAGGCGGGCCCGCTCGTGTTTCTCGAGGCGCTGGCGAGCGGCTGCTTCCCGCTCGGCACCTACTTCGGCGGGATGCGCGCGAGCATCGACGCGATCGCCGACGCCTTCCCCGACTACATCGGCGACGCGATGAAGCTCGACCCCGCGGACCCGGTGCCGGACATCGTCGCGAACGTCTCGACGGCGCTCCGCTTCGGCGTCAGGTACAAGGACGTGCTCGCGCGCACGGCGCAGGCGCGCTACGACTGGACGAGCGTGGCGGAGACGCTGCGGCGGGTGCTGTACGAGGCGGCGGCGGCGCGCGAGGGGGACAGCATTGACCACGGAGGACACGGAGGATCACGGAGGAGGGCACACCCGCACTAGCCGTCTATCGGTCGGGCTTCGTAAAGATTGAACCGCGGAGGGCGCGCCCTCCGTGCCCTCCGCGGTTCAGTTTTCACAGAGCGGATCGAGAGAGGTTGGCGAAGACCGGATCCCGGACGAACGGCTCGCTCTCTAGTGACGGTGCCCGCCCGCGTCCTTGCCGATGGCGTAGCGCGCGATCCGCCTGCCGAGCGCGAGTCCCGCCGTGCCGTCGAAGCGGTAGTGGATGCCGCCATACACTCGCGACAGCGCCGCCTGGTCGGCCGCCGCACGCAGGCGGTCGGCCTGGCTGGGGAACGCCGCGGCGAGGACTTCCGCCATCGCGCCCGAGATGGTCGCGTGGTTCGACGGGTAGGCGGGGAAGTTGGGGAGCGGCATGGAGAGCGTGATCGCCTGGTCCGCCTGCGACGGGCGGATGAGCCAGTACGTGTACTTCGCCTCGTGGCTCGCGATGATGGCGTCCATCGCCACCATGTTCAGGATCGCGAGCAGGCGGGTGGCGCGGCGCTCGTTCAGGTGGTACCGCAGCGCGAGCGCGCTCGCCTCCTCGTTCCAGTAGCCCGGCGGTGTGTACGTGCCGGCCGGGAACGCCCAGAACTTCGCGATCGAGTCCTGCTCCGGCGTGCGCGTGTCGGAGATCTGGCGCACTTCGGCGAGCGCGGCGAGGAACTCGGGCGACCCGAACGCCGGCGGCGGGGGCGGACGGAACTGGTCACCGGAGCTGAGGAACCAGGTGCGCGCGGCCCCGATCGCCGGACCGACGGGCGCGGTCGGGGGATTCGTGCTGCTGAACCACACGCCGGGGCCCGTCGGCACAGTCCCCGTCCACGGGTCGAAGTACCGATCGGTCCGGGCGCGTTCCACGGCCTCCGCGCCCGCGGCCCGCCCCACCGCCTCGCCAGCCGCGGCGTCCACCCGGCCGCGCTCCAGCCACTCATCGGACTCGACCTGCTCCCGGACGAGCGCCTCGAGCGTCGGGCCCTCCGCCGGATAGACGTAGCTCAGCGCGACGGCGGAGGCCGCCGCGATCGCCGCGCGGCGCGACACGCTCTTCCCCTTCGACCCGGACGACGCCCGCTCGGCCGCCCGCAGCGCCTCGAGCTGCGCGACGCTCATCGTCGCGTAGGTACGGAAGGCCACGAACACGCTCGAGCGGTTCTTCGCCACGAGTCCGCGCGCGATCCCGTTCCACTCGACGCTGGCGGGGACCTGTCTGTCCGCGGGTGCCTTCGCCGCAGATGTAACTGGGGAGCCTGGAGCGACCGACGGGACGCTGCCGCCCGTCGGTTCGCTGCACGCTGTGAACACGAGGGCGGCGACCACGCCACCCCCCGCCCGAAGTGACCACCTCGACATTCGCGACATCGGTATCTCCTTGTTTGGTATGGAATCCCAACTCGTTGGACTCGGATCCAGCTTGCCCATCCGGAGTCGCGGCGTCATTCTAGGCGACACGGTTATACGGCGGTCACAGGCGGGTCACATGGACCTCCAGACACGCGCGACCTATCGGATCGAGGCGTTCGGCGGTCTGGTCGTCACCGGCGGGACGGCGCCGCTCACCGGCGCGGCGACGCAGCGCAAGACGCTCCTCCTGCTCGCGGTGCTCGCGGCCGCGGGCGCGCAGGGCATCAGCCGCGAGAAGCTGCTCGGCCTGTTCTGGCCCGACAGCGACACCGCGCGCGCGCGCAACGCCCTCAAGCAGGCGCTCCACATCCTGCGGCGCGACCTGCGCGACCCCGATCTCGTCGTCGGCACCGCGGCGCTGCGCCTGAATCCGGACAGCATCGGGAGCGACGTCCAGGAGTTCGAGGACGCGCTCGCGCGAGGGGAGCTCGAGCGCGCCGCGGAGCTCTACCGCGGGCCCTTTCTCGACGGCCTCTACCTCGACGGCGCCCCCGAGTTCGAGCGCTGGCTCGAGCGGGAACGCGCGCGGCTGGCCCACGTGTACGCCTCGGCGCTGGAGCGGCTCGCCACCGCCGCCGCGGCGGCCGGCGATCGCGCGCGCGCCGTCGCGTGGTGGCGGCGCCTCGCCGCGACGGACCCACTCAGCTCGCGGATCGCGATCGAGCTGATGAAGGCGCTCGCCGCCGCCGGCGACCCGGAGGCCGCGCTGCAGCACGCGCGGGTGCACGAGACGCTGGTCCTGCAGGAGCTGGCGACGCCGCCCGATCCCGCGGTCGCGGCGGCGGCCGAGCGGGTGCGCGAGGACCTGCGCGCGGGGCAGGGACAGGAGCCGCGGGAGCCGCGGGAGCCGCGGGAGCCACGCGCGCCGCTGCCGGCCGCCGCCGTCCGGGAGCAGGCCGCGGAGCAGGCCGCGGAGCAGCCCGCGGAGCAGCCAGCGGAGCGCGTCGGAGAACCGATGCCCGCCGTCCCCGACGGAATGACGCGCCGGCGACTCGGCATTGCGATGGCGTGCATCCTGGCGATCGCCCTCGCCGCGGCCGGCGCGTCGAAGCTGAGGGACGCCCTGCGGGCGGAGCCCGTCGCCGCCACCGGAGGGTCGTCCGTCGCCGTGCTGCCATTCGTCGACATGAGTGCGGCTCCCGAGGGCGCGTACTTCAGCGACGGCCTGAGCGAGGAGCTCATCACGGCGCTCAGCCGCATCCGCGGCCTGCGCGTCGCGGCACGCACGTCGTCGTTTGCGCTCCGCGACGCGAAGCTCGACGTCCGGACGATCGGCGACACCCTCGGCGTTGCGACCGTCGTCGAGGGAAGCGTCCGCAGGGACGGCGGCCGCCTGCGGGTGACGGCGCAGCTCATCGACGCGGCGAGCGGCTACCACATGTGGTCGGGCGAGTACGACCGCGAAGTGAAGGACGTGTTCGCGATGCAGGACGAGATCGCCGAGGCGATCGCCGGCGCGCTGCGACTGACGCTCGTGGATCGCGCCGGCGGCGCGGCCGCCCGGCCGGCGAACCCCGAGGCGCACGACCTCTACCTGCGCGGAACGTTCTTGGGCAACCGCCTGACGCGCGATGCGATCGCCAAGGCGATCGCGTACTTCGACCAGGCGATCGCGCTGGACTCCGGCTACGCGCTCGCGTACGCCGGAAAGGCGAGCGCGATGGGCCCGCTGTTCTACTTCCGGCTCGCCCCGTACGAGCCGGGGCTGGAGGAGATGCGCTCGGCGGCGCGCCGGGCGCTGGAGCTGGACGATCAGCTCGGCGAGGCGCACGTCGCGCTGGGCATCATCCACTTCTTCTACGAGTGGGACTGGCCCGCCGCGGAGCGCGAGTTCCGGCGCGCCACGGAGCTCAACCCCGGCGACCCGCACGCCTTCCACATGCTCGCGAACTACCTGCGGGCCATGGGGCGCGTCGACGAGGCGATCGCGGCGCGGCGCCGGGCGCTCGAGCTCGACCCCCTGAACGCCCGCACCGCGATCACCCTCGGCAAGGACTACGTCGTCGCCGGGCAGTACGACCGCGCGGCCGAGCAGTATCGCCACGGCATCGACATCGACTCGATGAACCCGCTCGTCCTCGGCCTCGGGCCCGCGCTGCCGGCCGGGCTGGGCGAAGTGTACGAGCGGCAGGGGCGGTACGACGCCGCCGTGGAGGAGTACGTGCGGGTCGCCGCCCGCCGCGGCGCGCGCCCCGACGAGCTGAGCGCGCTGCGCCGCGCCCACGCCGCCGGCGGCATCAACGCGTTCTGGCGGCGCTGGCTGCTGTTCGAGGAGCGATCCTCGTCAGGCGCTCCCCGCGCGCTCCTCGTGGCGGCGATCCATGCGCGGGTCGGGGACACGACGCGCGCCGTGGAGTGGCTGGAGCGCGCCTTCCGCGAGCGGGACCCCGGGCTCGTCTACCTGGCGGCCAATCCCGAGTGGGAGGCGGTGCGCGCGCAGCCCCGCGTGGCGGCGCTGATCGAGCGGATGAAGGTCGCCCGCTGATCGCGGATGGCCCTGTCGACATCACGCATGGCAACGGCGAACGGCGCCGCGGATGAACGCGGATGTCGCCGAGACAGATCCGCGTTCATCTGCGGTCATCCGCGGCCGCTCTTGCCATCGCGGTCCGCGATCGCAACAGAACTATTGCGGATTGTCGCGCCCTACTCCTCCCGCAGCGCCTCCGTCGGCTGCACCGCCAGCCCGCGGCGCGCCGGGCCTAACGCCGCGAGGAGCCCGACGACGAGCATGAGCCCCGCCGCCAGCGGCACCAGAAAGAGAGGGAGCCCTCCCCCCGCGGCCTGGTTGATCGCCGCCGCCAGGACGACGCCGACCAGCACCCCCGCGGCGACCTGCGCGCCCGCGCGGGCGAAGATGCCGCCCAGGACGTGGCGGGCGTTGGCGCCGAGCGCGGCGCGGATGCCGATCTCGCGCCGCCGCCGCGCGACGGTGAAGGACATCATCGCGTAGATCCCCGCCGCCGACAGCAGCAGCACGCTGAGGGTCGTGGCCGCGACCGCGAGCCCCGTCAGCCACAGCGCCTGCTGCGCCTCGTACTGCAGGTCGGCCGCGGTGCGCAGGTCGTGGAGCTCGATGCCGGGGTCCACCGCCGCCGCCACCCGGCGGAAGCGCGGGGCGAACGCCGCCGCGCCGGTGCCCCGCACCCGCACGGCGAGGCTCACCGACCGCTGGCCCTCCGCCACGTGGGCGAGCGACGCGGGCAGATAGAGCTTCGCGTCCGCCGGATCGAAGTCTTCCTGGGTCATGAAGTCGGGCATCACGCCGACCACCTCGACCCACGGCCCCTTCTCGACGCGGCCCGGCCCGTCCTCCTCCCGAATCCGGCGCACCAGGCGGATGTGCCGGCCGAGCACCGCCCCGCCGCCGCTCGCGCGCAGCCGGTCGGCGAGCGCGCCGTTGACGATCGCCGAGCGGGCCTCCGGGCGCGAGGCGTCGGACGCGGCGTCGGCGACATCCGGGGGGAGGTCCGTCACCGCGAGCGGCCGGCCGGCCACGAGGCGGACGCCCATGAGGTCGAGCAGCCCCGGATCCGTGCGGCTCATCCGCACGCCGAACGACTCCTCCGCCGCGGCCCCCTCGGCCTCGACGTAAGCGTACTGCTCCTCGCCCGGGAAGCGGCTCGCGAAGGTGACGCCGGCCACGCCGGGCTCCGCCTCCAGGCGCCGCTTCAGCTCGTCCACGCGGCGCAGGAGGAGCGCGCGCATGGCGCTGTCGTAGGCCGACGGCGAGACGTCCGGCGTCTGATCGACCTGCTGCACCGCCACCTGGGCGCGGATGATCTCGTGGATCGGGAAGGTCGGCGCGGCGGAGCCGCGCTTGAGCGACTGGCCCGCGATGTAGCCGGCGTAAGGCAGCCCGGCGACGGCGATGGCGACCTGCGCGACGATCAGCGCGGTCCACGTGCGGCCGAGCTGCATCCGCGAGCCGCGCGCCGAGAGCTGCTGGAGCCCGGCCTGCACGTCGCGCCGCGTCGCCTTGAGCGCCGGCACGACGCCGACGATGACGCCGGCGAGGAGGGCGAGCGCCACCGTGTAGAGCACGGTGCTCGGGGAGAGGCCGAGCTCCACCCAGAACGGGAAATCGGCGATCTCGCGGGTGCCATCGAGGTACGACATCACGGTCGCCAGTGCGCCGCGCGCGATCGCCAGCCCGATCACCGCCGACAGGCCGGA
>DATFPD010000541.1:0-3070 GCA_035265005.1 Gemmatimonadaceae bacterium
GCCCGAATGCACGGTGACGACGACCACCTGGGCACCGGCCGCGCGGACCTCACCGACCGCCGTGCGCACCTCGGGAATGATGTCCCGCAGCTCGACGCCGGCGGCGCGCACGTTGTCGCGGTCCCAGAGCATCACGCCCGGCGTGGTGGCGCCGACGATCCCGACCCTCACCCCCGCGCGCTCGACGACGGTCCACGCGCGGTACTTGCGCCCGCCGTCCGCCCGACGCGTGTTCGCCGAGAGGAAGGGGAAGGACGCCTGCCCCACCGCCCGGTCGAGCAGCGGCACGCCGTAGTTGAACTCGTGGTTCCCGATCGCCGACGCGTCGTAGCGCATCGCGTTCATCGCGGCGACTACAGGGTGCGTGCCCACCCCAACGGTGTCCACGCGCGCGGCGACGTGGGTGAGCGGGTTCCCCTGGAGCAGGTCCCCGGCGTCGAGCAGGATCACCCGGCCAGGGTGCGCGGCCCGCAGCGAGTCGACGATCGTCGCCGCACGCGTGAGTCCATTGCCGGGCTCGGCGGAGTCCGCGTAGTAGTCCCATCCGCGGAGGCGCCCGTGTACGTCTGTGGTAGCGGCGACGACGAGTTCAACCGAGCCGGTGGAGCGCGCCGCGGCGTCCGGCGCCGGGGCGCGAGATGCGCATCCCGCCGCGATCAGTGCGCCGGCCAGCCCCGGCCAGAATGGTGTCCGCATGGGAGGAAGCTAGTCGGGCGCCGTCCGAAGGCGGAAGGCGAGGGGACGCCGGGAGGTACGCGCGTCTCGCTCTGCCGAGAGGGGCCGCCGAGGCCGTATACTTCGGCATGAGCGAATCCGAGCCGAGTCGCGGCCTCATGAGCGTCGAGGAGTACCTCCGCTTCGAGAACGCGGCCGAGACGAAGCACGAGTACGTGGCCGGCGAAGTCTACGCCATGGAGGGCGGGACGATGCGGCACGCGCGCATCGTCAGCAATGTCGCGGGTCGTCTGCTGTCAGCGGCGAGAGGTGGGCCCTGCCAAGTCGTGTGGGCGATCAAGTGCCGCACGCCGGACGACCGATTCTACTACCCCGACGTGATGGTCGTATGCACTGGTGGGCGCGACAGTGACACGGTGCGGCGCGACCCGTGCCTGGTCATCGAGGTCACGTCTCCGATCACGGCGCGCATCGACCGCGGCGAAAAGCTCGACGCCTACCGCGCGGTCCCCTCGCTCCAGGCGTATCTCATCGTGGACCACCGGCGCCGCCGCGTCGAGCGGCACTGGCGCCCCGACGCTGCGCGCGGGGCAGGCTCCAAAGGTGCGTGGCGCCACGCCGATGTCGTCGGCGCGGGAATCGTTCCCGTCCCCTGCCCCGAGCTGGACCTCGCGCTCGACGAGATCTACCAGGGCGTCGAGGTCGGCGTCGTGCGCGAGCCCGAGCCGGCGGCCTACGGCTGACTGCCCGCCCGCGCCCGCTTTTACAGGACCGTGACAGCCACATCGCTTCAAAATTCCGGCGCGCGCCGGCAATGTGAGGGCGCGGCGGCTCGCGCCGCGGGCCGGTGAGCGACATCAAGCCGCTCGTGATCGGGATCGCCGGCGGCACGGGCTCCGGCAAGTCGAGCCTGGCGCGGAAGGTCGCCGAGGCGCTGCAGGCCACGAGCGCGTCGGTAGCGTTCATCGACATGGACGCGTACTACCGGAACTTCGCGCACCTCCCGCTGGAGGAGCGGCGGCGCATAAACTGGGACCACCCGGACGCCTTCGACACCGACTTCCTGGTCGACCAGATGCGGCAGCTGGCGCGCGGCGAGCCGGTGGATAAGCCGGTCTACGACTTCGTCACGCACACGCGGGCCGAGCGGGTGGTGCGGGTGGAGCCTGCCGATGCGATCGTGATCGACGGCATCCTGCTCTTCGTCGACGAGCGGATGCGCGACATCTGCGACGTGAAGGTGTTCGTGGACGCCGACGCCGACGTACGCCTGATCCGCCGCATCCGGCGCGACATGCGCAAGCGCGGGCGACCGCTGGATGAGATCCTGGACCAGTACCTCACCACCGTGCAGCCCATGCACCTGCTGTTCGTCGAGCCGAGCAAGCGCTACGCGGACGTCATCATCCCGCGCGGCGGGCACAACGCGGTGGCGCTCGAGATGATCATCGCGAAGATCCTGCGCACGCTCGAGGCGCGGCGCCGGTGATGCGCTCCACGCCGGCGCCGGGCGCCGCACGCGCCGAAGGGGGCGGGGACCGCAGCGAGCGGCCGGCCGAGCGCATGACCGAGCGCATCCTCGTCGTGGACGACGAGTCGGACATCGTCGCGCTGGTCGCGTACCACCTCGCCAAGGCCGGATACCGCGTCTCGACCGCGGGCAACGGCGCCGACGCGCTGGAGCTGGCGCGCCAGGAGCGCCCGGCCCTGCTGGTGCTCGACCTGATGCTCCCCGGCATGTCCGGCTTCGAGGTGCTGGAGCAGCTCCGCGCGGACGACGCGACGCACGACGTGGCGGTGCTGATGCTCACCGCCCGCCGCGAGGAGCCCGACCGCATCCGCGGCCTCTCCCTCGGCGCCGACGACTACCTGACCAAGCCGTTCAGCCCGCAGGAGCTGGTGCTGCGCGTCGGCGCGATCCTCCGGCGCGTGGGCGCGGTGGCCCAGGGCGCGTCCGACCTGCTCCAGTTCGGTCCCGTGCGCATCGACCGCGGCGCCTGTCGCGTGACGGTGGACGGCAGCGAGGTGGAGCTCACCCCGACCGAGTACAAGCTGCTGCTCATGCTCGCCGAGCGCCGCGGACGCGTGCAGGCGCGCAGCCACCTCCTCGAGACCGTCTGGGAGGCCGCGCCCGACATCCAGACGCGCACGGTCGACATGCACATCCAGCGGCTCCGCACCAAGCTCGGCGCCGCGGGCGAAATGATCGAGACGGTGCGGGGCTTCGGGTACCGGCTACAGGGGAAGTGACGGCAGATACTCGTATCCTGTAGACATGACGCTCACCCAGCGTCTGCTCCTCGGCTCGCTGCTGCTCGTGAGCGTGCTCGTGGGCGCGGTCGTGGTCGTGATCGACCAGCGCGTGCGGTCGCGGATCGCGCGCGAGAGCGCCGGC
>DATFPD010000542.1:0-7721 GCA_035265005.1 Gemmatimonadaceae bacterium
TACGACGCCGCCGAGCCCTCTACCGGGAGGCACTGCTGATTGCTACCACAGAGGCACCGAGGGCACACA
This sequence comes from Gemmatimonadaceae bacterium, assembly GCA_035265005.1. GTDB lineage: Bacteria > Gemmatimonadota > Gemmatimonadetes > Gemmatimonadales > Gemmatimonadaceae > DATFPD01. Next base: position 70 of record DATFPD010000542.1, read on the forward strand.
GGAGGGGCACACGGGAGGGAGTCCCTCAACCCCGAGGTCGCATCTCGTCCCGGTTGCAGGAGCGAGGCGTGCCTCGCCCCTCCCTTGGTGCCCCTCCTCTGTGTTCTCCGTGCCTCTGTGGTGGCACTCTTCAGCGAGCCGCGACGATGCGTCTGATGCGCGAAGAAGAAGTGCCGGCGGTCGGCGGCGGGCGCACGTTCCGCTACTCGGCGGCGCGGGCTCTGGCCGGGGCGATGCTCGGGCTGGCGGGCGCGGCGGCGCTGCTGATCGTGGGGCGGGTGAAGGGCGCGCCCGTCGCGTACTACGCCGCCGCGGTGGTGCTCCTGCTGGTCTGGCTCTTCCGCGGGGTGGTGGCCGCGCGGTTCCGGCCGACCAACTGGCTCGCGCGCGGCGCGGACGACGGGGTGTACGTCAAGTTCCGCTCGTACCTGAACCACCACATGCCGGCGGAGGACCACACCGTCGCCTTCGTCCCATACCGCGAGATCCGCCGCGCGCGGCTGGTGCGCGAGACGCGGCGCCTGCCCGACCCCGACCGGAGCGGGACGACGACGCGGCAGCGCACGGTGGTGGAGCTGGAGCTGAGGGACGAGGCGCCGGAGCTGGAGCGTGCGCTGGCCGACGAGCGCGCGGCGAAGGGACCGGCGGTGCGCCGCTGGTACGGCACCAGCCGCACCCGCTACCGCCACCACCCGGTGCGGATGCCGTCGCCGCGCCTGCTGGAGATCGAGTGGGGGGTGGTGCCTGACGCGTCGGCGTTCCTCGGTGCGCTGGGCGCGCACGTGGACGCGGAGGCGCGCGACGTGGCGATCGACGATACCCGCCGGGGGCTGGCGGCGCTGGACCGCGCGGCGCAGGAGCGGCGGCTGCGGGCGCTGGCCGAGGGCGGGGAGGTGATGACGGCGGTGAAGCTCGCGCGCTCGCTCTACGGCTACGGCCTGGGCGAGGCGAAGCGGTTCGTGGAGTCACTGGTCGACAGAGGGCGGCTCTGAGTTACCTTGGCCCGATGCCCACGAAGATGCTGGCCCTCGGCCAGCCGCGCATCAACAACCTGGGCGGCGACGACGGCGCCGGCCGCGGCAGGCGCGTGCTGGCGGAGGTGGCGGGCACGTCTGCACACTATGAGATCCGCGGCGACGAGGGGTACGTGCGCGCGACGGTGACCGACTCCAACGGCCGCCGCGCGTGGACGCAGCCCGTCCGGGTCGGCCCGCGGCGGTAGAGCGATGGACAGCTCGATTCCCTCACCCGATCTCGCATGCGCTACATCGTGATGCTGGCGGCGCTCGCCGCCGCGGGAGGCACCCTGGCGGCGTGCGCCTCGGCCAAGGGCGCGACCGAGCGCCCGACCCTCCAGGACAACGTCCGGATCGTCGGCACCGACGGCATCAGCACGCTCTCCAGCGTGTCGGCCGAGTCGCCGGAGATCGCGACCGTCCTGTCCCCGGTGGACTCGGTCTGGCGCGCGCTGCCGGCGGTCTTCGAGACGCTGACGATCCCGGTCGCCACCTTCGACGCCTCCACGCGCACCATCGGCAACCCGAACATCAAGGTGCGCCGGCGGCTGGGCACCATCCCACTCAGCCGGTACCTGGACTGCGGCGACACCCAGGGCACCCCGAGCGCCGACTCGTACGAGGTGCACATGTCGGTCGTCACGCGGGTGCAGCCCGCGCCGGCGGGCGCCGCGTCGACCGCGTCCACCGTGGTGACGACCGTCGAGGCGTCGGCGCGCCCGGTGTCGTTCGCCGGGGACTTCATCCGCTGCTCCTCCACCGGCGCGCTGGAAGCGCGCCTCGCCACGCTCATCGGCGTCGAGCTGCGCAAGTGATCCCCGTGGCCGGGACGCGCTGATAGAATCGACCACAGAGGCACAGAGACGCAGAGACTCTGTGCCTCTGTGGTCGAACTCGACGAGCGCGTCCCGAACGAGAGCTACGTCGGAACCACCACTTTGTCCGAGCCTTCGGAGACCCTATGCCTCGCGACCCACGGGTAATGATCTACGTCGGCATCAAGAACGTCGTCGTGGCGCTGGACGAGCGGAACGGCGACGAGATCTGGCGCGCGACGCTGCGCGGGTCGGACTTCGTCACCGTGCTGTGGGACGGCGAGGCGCTGCTGGCCGCGAACAGCGGCGAGGTCTGGCGCCTCGACCCCGAGAGCGGCGAGGAGATCTGGCACAACCGCCTGACGGGGCTCGGGCGCGGGGTCGTGAGCCTCGCGTCGACGCGCGTCCCACAGCAGTCGAGCGGCACCGACGCGCTCTCGGGGAAGAGGCGCCGCGACCAGCAGCAGGCGGCCGCGGCGGCGGCGGCCAGTTAGGCGATGAGCGCGTCACCGCAGCCGGCGCCCGCGACGGGCGGCACCGCCGTCGCCGCGTTCCTGGCGCTCGTCTCCGGCCGCCGGGGCCACTTCCGGCTGGAGTCCGGGCACCACGGCGGGCTGTGGCTCGACCTCGACCCGCTCTTCGCCGACCCGGGCCGCGTCGACCCGTTCGTCGCCGCGCTGGCCGACGCCCTCCGCCCGTACGAGGTCGCGGCGGTGTGCGGGCCGTTGTTAGGCGGCGCCTTCCTGGCGCAGCTCGTGGCGCGTGCGCTGGGGGCGGAGTTCTGCTTCACCGAGCGGGTGATGCCGCCGGCGGGGGAGGGGGGCGGGCTCTACCGGGCGCGCTACCGCCTGCCGCCGGCGTTCGCGCCCCGGGTGCGCGGGAAGCGCCTGGCGATGGTGGACGACGTGATGAGCGCCGGCTCGGCGCTGCGGGGGACGCACGACGAGCTCCGGGCGCACGGCGCGGTGCCCGTCGTCGCGGGCGCACTCCTGGTCCTCGGCTCGGCGGGCGCCGACTATTTCGCCGACCGCGGGATCGGCGTCGAGGCGACGGCGCGCGACCGGTACGAGCTGTGGGCGCCGGCCGAGTGCCCGCTGTGCGCGGCCGGCGTGGCGCTTGAGGAGGTGGCATGAAGGTGAGCTGTTCGGCCGTCCGGACTCCGCGGGGCCGTTCGTCATGCGCATCCGCGAGCTGGCGGGCACCGTCGTCCTCCGGAAGGGCGACGAGGTGACGACCCCGCGCGGCGCCGGGCGCATCCGGCAAGGCTACGCGTCCGGCGCGTTGATCCAGTACGAGATCGAGGGCGCCGGTGGGGGGGTATTCATGGCGCACGAGCGCGATCTCCGGAGGCGTCCCTGACGCCGGCGCCGATCGAGGTCCGCATCCTGGGGCCCGGCGACGAGGGCGTGCTGGCCGACGTGGCGGGCGACGTCTTCGACTACCCGGTCCAGCCCGAGCTGGCCGCCGAGTTCCTGGGCGACCCGCGCCACCACATCGCGGTCGCGGTCGACGGTGGGCGGGTCGTGGCGTTCGCGTCTGCCGTCCACTACGTGCACCCGGACAAGCCGCCCGAGCTCTGGATCAACGAGCTGGGGGTGGCGCCGACCCACCACCGGCGCGGGCTCGCGTCGCGGGTGATGCGCGCGCTGTTCGACGTCGGGCGCAGCCTCGGCTGCTCGGAGGCGTGGGTCCTCGCCGAGCGCTCGAACGAGGCGGCGGTGCGGCTATACGCCTCGCTCGGCGGCGCCGACCCGCCCGACGACGCCGTCATGTTCACCTTCGACCTCGACCGGCCGCCCTCCTAGCCCCGCAGATTCCGTCTTTCGCGGCGCCGGTCCCCATCCTATCGTGGGGGAAGCTGTCGCGGGCGAGGAGGCGACGATGAATCTGCTGCGCAAGGTCCGCGGTGTGATCGGCACCGCGCTCACGTGGGGACTGGGCTGGGCGCCGGTGGGCGCGGCGTGGGCGGCCTACGTCTGGCTCTCCATCCGCGACAACCTGCCCGTCGGGGTCGAGTCGCCGCCGCTCCGGCTGTTCATCTACCCCGTCATCATGTGGGCGACGTGGGGCGCCGTGAGCGGAAGCGTCTTCGCCGGCGTGCTGGCCCTCGCCGAGCGGCGCCGCGAGATCGGCGAGCTGTCCCTCCGCCGGACCGCGCTCTGGGGCGCCCTGGGCGGGCTGGCGCTGCCCGCGCTCGCGTACTTCATGCTCACCGTCGTCTACGGCATGCGCGGCGACTTCCTGACGCCCCTGCTCTCGGCCGGCGCGGTGAGCGTGTCGCTCGGCGCGTGGTCGGCGGGCGGGACGCTCCTGCTCGCGCGCCGCGAGCCGCGGCCGGCGCTCGCGGCCGGGAGCGGCGCCGAGCGCGCGCTCGGCCCCGCTTCGGCGCCCCGCCCGGCGTGACGCCGTTCTCGTTGAGCGCGTCCACGGTGAACCAGTAGGCCACGCCGCGGTTCAGACTGTTCATCGTCAGGCTCGCGACGTCCCCAACCTGGTAGCTGGCGTACAGCTTGTCCGGCGCCAGCCCGTAGCGCACGACGTACGCGGTCGCCCCCGCCGCGCGCTCCCAGGCGAGGGTGACGCTCCGGTCGTCGTCGGCGTGGCGGCGCACGGTGAACGACGAGCCCACCGCGGCCGGCGGCGCCCCCGCCCCGCGGCCGAACAGCCGCAGGTCGCGCACGGCGAACGTCGTCCCGCCCGCCGGCGCGCGGACGGTGGTGAGGCGCACGTAGCGCGCGCCCACCGGGCGCTCCAGCTGCAGGTACGCGTGCGGCCGGTCGCGGGTGGCCTCGCGCCGGTCCATCAGCACCGACCAGCGCTGGCCGTCCGCCGACGCCTCCACCAGGTAGCGCGCCGGCTCGGCGCCCGCGCGGCCGAGCGCGCGCGCGCCCTGCTCGCCCAGGTTGACCTGGAGCGCGTGAATGCGCGCGACGCCGCCCAGGTCCACGCGCAGCCACTCGCCGGCGCCGGCCCCGCGGGCGCTCCACTGCGTGCGGATGTCCTCGTCGAACGCGTGCTCGGGCGGGTGCCCGTCCAGCGACGACGAGGCCGTCGCGCGCTTGCCGGCGGAGACCACCGTCCACCCCGTGCGGTTGTGGTCGAGCGGGGCGGCAACGACGCCCGGGAAGAACTGCGGGTAGTCGCCGAGGTACGTGTCCGTGCGCATCACGCCGTCGGCGTCGAAGCCGGCCGGGAAGATCCCCAGCCGGCGCTCGAACTTGTGCAGGACCGAGATGTCCATGGTCGTGACGCGCCAGTAGCTCCCCGCCTTGTCCCGGAAGGTGCCGGAGTGGCCCGCGCTGCCGATGAAGCCGCCGGGCTTGTACGAGAACGGGCTGTAGGGCGCGTAGGTGAAGCCACTCGTGGGCGCGCGCGACGTGTAGACGCCGTCGGCGTACGACTTCCAGACGGTGCCTGGGGCGGCGTACTGGAGGTAGTACGTCCCCTCGTGCTTCGTCATCCACGAGCCCTCGACGTAGGGGCCGATGCGGAAGCCCTCGGTCATCTGCGCGCCGAGGTTGTCCTCCCCCGAGCGCTCCCACCCGTGCTCGGCGTGGTTGGCCTTCATGAGCTCGAACGGCCCGCCGGCCACGCGCCAGTCGTTATGCGGGTCGAGCTCGACGGCGGAGATCCCGCCGTTGAGCGCCGAGCCGTAGTACAGGTAGACGCGCCCGTCGTCGTCCTGGAACAGCGCCGGGTCGGCGTAGCTGTCCAGGTCGGCCACCTTCGTCCAGCGGCCCCCCCTGGGGTCGTCGGTGGCGAAGAGCGCCTTCGACTTGTGCGCCGTGTAGTACAGCCGGCCGCCGACCGCGAGCACGGCCGGCGCGTAGTCCTCGATCGGCAGCCCCTCGGGGACTACCAGCGCCCAGTCGCGCATGTCCGGCGAGTACCAGTAGCCGCCGCTCCGCGACGCGAACAGGTAGTAGTCGCCCCTGTACAGCGTGATCAGCGGGTCCGCCGCCTGCCGCCAGCTCGGCGGCTCGAGCATGAAGCGGTAGTCGAGGTCGAGCGGGTTGGCGAAGGTGCTGCTCGGCGGGACGTCGGCCTCGGCGGGCGGCCCCGGTCGGGGCGACGGCGCGCAGGCGAAGCAGGTCGCGGCAATGATGACGGCGGGTGCTCTCATGCCGGCGAAGTTTACTGCCGTTCGCCGTTCAGCGCGTCCTGCTACCGAACGTACGGCGTGTAATGGAACGCCCGCGTCCTCGATTTCGCCGTGACGGCGCACACATCGCCGTCGCATGTGGGGGCCTTGATTCATCAAGGCCCGCTCCCTCGGTGCCCTCTGTGTCCTCGGTGGTTCAATTGCAGTGGGTAGCTCTTCCCGATCGGGTGGTGGGTCAGTTTGATGCGACGGCAGCGGCTTTGACAGGACGAACGGCTTCGACAGGACGAACGGCGACAGGATGGACAGGATGGTGAACAGGATGAAGGGCTCCGGGATGCATCCCGGCGGGTGGTCATCCTGTTCACCAGCCTGTTCATCCTGTCGCCGTTCGTCCTGTCGAAGCCGTCGCCGTCGCCCTCGCCCTCGAAGTGACCCTCTACCCCCGATCGAGAGGCTTGCACGAATCCACCTGAAATCGTGTAGCTTGAACCCATGGACCGCAAAGAGCTCACCCGACAGTACAAGGAGACGTCCCGCCCGATGGGGGTCTACCGCGTGCTGCACACCGCCAGCGGCAAGGCGCTCGTCGGCGCGAGCACCGACGTGCAGGCGATGCTCAACCGCCAGCGCGCGCAGCTCCGGCTGCGCGGCCACCGCAACCACGCGCTCCAGGCGGACTGGGACGCGCTCGGCGAGGCGGCATTCACGTTCGAGGTGCTGGACACCATCGAGCCGCCCGAGGGGAAGCCCGACTACGACCCGGCGGACGACCTCCGGGTCCTGGAAGCGATGTGGCTCGACCGGCTCTCGCCGTTCGACGGCAAGGGCTACAACGCCCGACCCAGGCTCGGACGCTGACGATGATCCGCCGACTCTTTCACCCGCTGGTCGAGCGGCTGCAGGGCTGGGCGCGCACGCAGCTCGGCGAGGTGCACGACGTGCGCGGCTTCCGCGTGGTGGTCGAGAACACGCGCCCGGACATCGCCACGCCCGACGTGCTGGCCCGGCTGGACGAGGCGCTGGGACTGATCGAGCGCTACCAGCCGTGGCGGCTGCGGCACCTGCGGCGCGACCTGCGGCAGTTCTGGGTCGTGCGCTACCCGTGCCGCGGCGCCTACCTTCCCGCCGAGCGCAGCTGCATGACCGAGCTGACGTTCCTCGCCCGGCGCGACATCACCGCCGCGCCGGTGGCGTCGTCGATCGTGCACGAGGGGATGCACGCGCGGGTGCACCGGATGGGCGTGCGGGAGGAGGGGCGCGACCGGGCGCGCGAGGAGCGCCTCTGCCGCCGCGCCGAGCTGGACTTCGGGCTGGCGCTGCCGCCGGAGCTGGGCGCGCCGGTGGTCGAGCGGGCGCGGGACAGCCTGGCGCTGGCCGACGAGGAGGTGGCGCCGGCGATCGACTGGGCGGAGGCGGCGCGCCGCACGGCGGCGGTGGACCAGCAGGCGGCGGCGGCCGACCGCCCGCGCGGGCCGGCGTGAGCGTTAGGCCCCGATGCGGTCGCCGTCGAGCGGGTCCACCTACCACGTCGTCCACTTCGACCACGCCGCCGAGGCGGCCGCGTTCATCGCCGCGCTCTCGCGCTTCCTGGACGCGCCCGGGGGCGGCGGCTTCGTGACGGGCCCGCCGCCCGCCGCCGGCCCGGTCGAGGTCTGGAGCTACCCCACGGTGCCCGGCGACTCGGTGGAGGTGTACCTGAGCGGCGGCGCGCTGGAG
>DATFPD010000543.1:0-3580 GCA_035265005.1 Gemmatimonadaceae bacterium
GAAGACCGAGAGCGAGTCCACCATCTTGTTGATGACCTCCTTGATCTGGAGGATCTCGCCCTTCGCCTCGACGGTGATCTTTCTCGTCAGGTCGCCGTTGGCGATGGCGGTGGCGACGGCGGACACGTCGCGCAGCTGCACGGTGAGGTTGGACGCCATCGCGTTCACGTTGTCCGTGAGCGCGCGCCACGTGCCGGCGGCGAGCGGCACCTCGGCCTGGCCGCCCAGCTTCCCCTCCGTTCCTACTTCCTTGGCGACGCGGGTGACCTCGGAGGCGAAGCTGTTGAGCTGGTCCACCATCCGGTTGATGGTGTCCTTGAGCTCCGCCATCTCGCCCTTGACGTCCACCGTGATCTTCTGCGACAGGTCGCCGTTGGCGACGGCCGTCGTGACGACGGCGACGTTGCGCACCTGACTCGTCAGGTTCGCGGCCATGAAGTTCACGGAGTCGGTGAGGTCCTTCCACGTCCCGCCGACGCCGGGCACCTGCGCCTGCCCGCCCAGCCGTCCTTCCGTGCCCACCTCGCGGGCCACGCGCGTCACTTCGGAGGCGAAGGCGTTCAGCTGGTCCACCATCGTGTTGACGGTGTTCTTGAGCTCGAGGATCTCGCCCTTCGCCTCGACCGTGATCTTCCGCGACAGGTCGCCGCGCGCCACGGCGGTCGTCACGTCGGCGATGTTGCGCACCTGATTCGTCAGGTTCGACGCCATCGCGTTCACGGAGTCGGTGAGGTCCTTCCACGTGCCGGCGACGCCGGGGACGTGGGCCTGTCCGCCCAGCCGCCCCTCGGTGCCCACCTCGCGCGCCACGCGCGTGACTTCGGCGGCGAACGACGAGAGCTGGTCCACCATGGTGTTCACGGTGGTGCCGATGCGGAGGAACTCGCCCTGCACGACCTTGCCGTCGATCTCGAGGACCATCTTCTGGGACAGGTCCCCTTCGGCCACGGCCCGGATCACGCGCGCGACCTCGGTGGTCGGCGTGACGAGGTCGGTGACGAGGGAGTTGAGGGCGTCGATCTGCTGCGTCCACGCGCCGCCGATGTTCCCGAGGTGGGCGCGGGCGGTCATCTCGCCCTCGCGGCCCACCGTGGTGCTGATGCGCGCGACCTCGCGGCACATCCGCTCGTTCAGGTCGGCGAGGTCGTTGAACGCCTCGATCAGCTCTTCCATCGCCGGGTCGCCGTCAGAGTCGAGGCGGACCTCGAAGTTCCCGGCGCTCAGCTCCCGGAGTCCACCGAGAACGAGATCGAACTCCCGCTCCCGCGCGCCCGCTCCGACGCGCGACGACGAGCGGCGACGAGGAGGCGCGGCCGCCGCGGCCGTCGCGGCGGCCGAGCGCGAGCGGCGGCGGCTGCCACTGTTCCCGCCCCCGCCATTCCCGCCGCCGTTGCCGCCAGCACTCGCCCCGCGCGCATCAGCCTGCCCTGAGCCCGCCGAAGGGTCGGGGTTGCCGCGTCGCCCGCGGGGGCGCCGACGGCTGCCACCGTCGCCGCCGCCGTTGCCACCATCACCGCCGGCGCGCGCGGATGGATCGCGGTTGCCGTCGATCTCTCTGCCCGATTCCACGGCAGAACTCCTTGTGGGGGTAGGATCTAGAGGAAGTAGGAGGAGCGCCCTCGCTCGGGCGCATTCGGTGCTTTTACTTCAAGACTGAGGCCGTTGTGATGCGGGTCACGCGCGCGCGAATCTGGGCGCGGGACCGTCGAGCCGCTACCACTCATCGGCGCTCGGCCACCGCCACCTCGTCGCCCACGCGCACTGTGCCGCCGGCCAGCACGCGGGCGTAGACGCGGCTCCAGCCGGGGTGGGATTTCTGCGAGATGCGGGAGAATCGCTCCCCGACGAACGAGCGCCGGATGGTGCGGCAGGGCACGGTGTAGGAGGTGACCTCGACCTCCACGCCGCCCAGGCGCAGACGCGTCCCCGGCGACACGCGCCCCCAGTCGAGCCCCGTGATCGTCACGTTCTCGCCGACGGTCCCGGGCGCGATCGGATGGCCCTCGGCGCGCAGCGCCTCCACCAGCTCGGCGCTGAAGAGACAGAGCGCCCGGTCTGGGCCGCCGTGGTGCTTCTTGTTGTACTGGTCGTCCCCTCGCAGGCCGTTCGCCGTGACCTCCGCCTCGGCGACGGGCCGCTTGGGAACGCCGCCCGGTGAGATGTTGAGGGAGGAAATCGTAGCCATGAACGTAAAGATAGACGGTGGTACCTGCTACGTGATTCGCAAGTAGCCCCGCTGTCATCCTTCGGGCCGCGCTGCGTGCCTGGCCCTCAGGATGACAGGTCCGCCACCACCAGCCGTACCGGAATCCCCCCGTTGCTCGTGCGAAACACCTCTTCCACCGGCACGCCGAGCGCGGCCTCGAGGGCGCGGTCGGCGGAGAGGAGGGCGAGGGTCCAGCCGGGAAGTCTCGTGCGCGCCAGGGCGCCGAGCGCGGCGTAGAGGTCGCGGAGCGGGGCGCGGTCGCCGATGCGGGCGCCGTAGGGCGGGTTGGTGACGATGAAGCCGGCGGCCGGGGCGGGTGGCGGCGGGGCCGACGCGGAGAGCGGCCGCGCCGAGATGGAGAGGTCGTCCTCGACGCCGGCGCGGCGCGCGTTCTCGCGCGTCGCCTCGACGGCGCCCGCGTCGCGGTCCGAGGCGTAGAGGGGGACGGGGCTGGCCGGGAGCGCCTGCTCGGCGGCCCGATCGACGAGCCGCCGCCAGAGCGCGGCGTCGAAGTCCGGCCAGCGCATGAAGGCGAAGTCGCGGCCGCGCCCCGGGGCCAGTCGCCGCGCCAGCATCGCGCCCTCGATCGCGATGGTGCCGGAGCCGCACATCGGGTCCAGCAGCGCGGCGGAGCCGTCCCACCGCGCGCCGAGGAGCATCGCGGCGGCCAGCGTTTCGCGCAGCGGCGCCCTGGCCACCCGCTGCCGGTAGCCGCGGCGGTGGAGCAGCGCGCCCGAGCTGTCGGCGCTCACCGTGCAGCGGTCGTGCGCCACGCGCACGATGAAGAGCTGTCCGGCGGCCGCGTCGGACTCCTCGGCGTCCGCCTCGGACACGCCCAGCACCGCGGCACCCGTGCGCCGCTCCACCGCCGCGCCCAGCCGCTCCGCGACCGCGTCCGTGTGATAGAGGCGGGACTTGCGCGAGGTGACGCGAAAGCGGACGCCGACCTCCTGGCCGACGAACTGCTCCCACGGCACGCGCGCCCCCTGCCGCTCCAGCTCGAAGAAGGTGCGCGCGCGGAACTCGGCCGCGCGCACGATCACGCGGCTCGCGGTCCGCAGCCAGAGGTTCGCGCGGTAGAGCTCCTGCCGGGTCGCCGCGAACGCCACCCCGCCCGCCTCCGCCGCCGCGTCGCCGTGTCCCAGCGCGCGCAGCTCACGCTCGGCGAGCGGCTCGAGTCCCGGGGCGGTGATGGCGAAACATGCAAAGCTGCGTGCTGCGTGCTGCGGGCTGCGTCTCAACACCCTCGGGAAGCCTCTCCTACTTACGGACCGCCCACCACGCCCGCAGCCCGAGCAGCACGGCGAAGAGCACGCCGAACGTGTAGGGGCCGAGCGTGTCGAGCTTCACCGCCAGCAGGTAGTGGATCGTCGC
>DATFPD010000544.1:0-13214 GCA_035265005.1 Gemmatimonadaceae bacterium
CGACTCCAGCAGCGCCTTCGAGGGAATGCAGCCGACGTTCACGCAGGTGCCGCCCAGCGTCTTGTCCATCTCGACGCAGACGGTGTCGAGCCCGAGCTGCGCCGCGCGAATCGCCGCCACGTACCCCCCGGGCCCGCCGCCGAGCACCAGCACGTCCGCGTTGGTCTCGTTTGTGTTCACGGGATTGGTCATCCCGTGAAAGTAGCGGCGGGCGGAAGGGGGTGGCGCTCGTCAGGGTAGACCCCGCCGGGCCTCCGTCACTCGATCACGAGCACGTTGAAGCGGGCGTCCTTGAAGGCGCCGGTGATGTTCCGGCACTCGACGTTCGCGCGGAACGCGGCCCCGGTCGCCGAGTTGCCCCAGTTCACCACCTTGCAGGTGGCGTAGCCCGTCCCCCACGGCGTCACCTGCACGTTCTCGCTGTGGCCCGTCAGCTTCTGCAGCCCCTCGAACTCGATCGCGTACCGCCCGACGGCCGAGCGCGTGGCGGTAATCGCGCCGCTGGCGGAGTTGTAGGAGTAGTGCAGGTTCGGCGTGTACGATGCGGTCGACGGCTCATTGGCCCAGGCGAAGCCCAGCCGGCGACCCGGCCGGCCGCCGTCCACCTGCAGCGCCCAGTACCACGTGTCGTGCTGCAGGCCGTCGGCGTCGAAGCAGCGCACGCCGACGCTCGCCGCCTTCCACTCTCGCACCTTGCACAGGTAGCCGGGGAAAAAGAACTGCTCGGCGACGAGGAAGGTCGAGCCCGCGGGGTTGCCGACGCCGAGGTCCACCTTGTAGTCGCCGTCGAGCGAGTCGTGCGAGATGACCATCGGCCCCGTGCCGCTGGTGAAGCTCGCGAGCGAATTCGGCGTGTACGACGGCGCGCTCGGCTGGTTGCCGAAGGCGAACGCCGAGCGAGGCTGAAGCGATCCGCTCCCCACGAGCAGGAGCGAGAAGCGCGAGTCGGCGTGGACGCGCGTCACGTTGTCGAAGCAGCGGACCCGCACGATGTACTGTGTGCCCGAGATGTTGTGGGACGGAATCGCGCAGCGCAGGTTCGACGACCCGTAGGCCGTGAGCGCGAAACCGTACGTGCTGCCGCTCCAGCCGCCGGCACTGTTGAAGATGACGTCGTAGCTTCCGACGCTCGGGCGGAAGATCTGCACCGTCCCGCCGTTGGCGTTGTACTGGTAGGAGCCGCTCGGGGTGTAGCTCACCTCCGTCGGACTGTTCGCCCACACGTAGGCGAAGCGGTTCGACAGGAAGTCCACGCCGATCTCGGTCGGGAGCGGGGAGACGATCGCGCTGTCTACGAGCGCGTCTGTGAGCGCGGCACGAGCAGCGCGAGGAGGAGCCGTCGCATCGTCGGGCGAGCAGGCGGCGAGCGCTACGCTCATCAGGGTCACGATCGCCGGGACTGTCCACGTGCGTCGAGATTGGGAGCGGCGCGAGTCGAGAGCGTACCGCATACGGCACCTCCGTCCTGGGCCCCGAGGGCGGGATCGGTTACGCCGTCATGGGGCCGCTCCGGCGTCCGAGTGTGTATGTCGGTCTGGTCACACTCGGATAAGCGCAGCGCCGCTCGCGGAGGCGACATGGCCCCTTCCGGCCCAGCCCGCCTCGGGACGGAGGTATGTTGCGAACGTGCGACAGATCACAGTGGCCCGTTACCTGCCAATGTCTGATGCGTCTTAGGGACGAAGCGATGGGGCGCGAGTCTCTAGCTTCCTGCCGCGCGGCCGCGACTCCTGTCCTCGCACAGAAACGCGCGTCGCCGGCAGTACGGACGCCTCGTAGGGCGAGAGCCTTACGAGGCGTCCGTGCATCGTACGACGGGGGATGGGGGATGCGGGATGAACGGCCCCGGGAGCCATCGTCTCCCAGGGCCGTTCATCCCGCATCCCCCATCCCCCATCCCCTGTCGTTAGTCCACCAGCATCGACCCCGGGTCCTCCATCAGCTCCTTCAGCCGGACCAGGAACAGCACCGCCTGCTGGCCGTCGATGATCCGGTGGTCGTAGGAGAGCGCGATGTACATCATCGGGCGGATCTCGACCTTGCCGTTCACCGCGATCGGGCGCTCCTGGGTCTTGTGGAGGCCGAGGATCCCGACCTGCGGGTAGTTGATGATCGGCGTCGAGACGAGCGAGCCGAAGACGCCGCCGTTGGTGATCGTGAACGTGCCCCCGGTGAGGTCGTCCATCGTCAGCTTCCCGTCGCGCGCGCGCTTGGCGACGGCGGCGATGTCCCGGCTGATCTCCAGCATCCCCTTCCGGTCGGCGTCCTTGACGTTCGGGACGACGAGCCCCTGTTCGGAGGCGACGGCGATCCCCATGTGCACGTAGTGCTTGTAGATGATGGAGTCGCCGTCGATCTGCGCGTTCACCGTCGGGTACGTCTTGAGCGCCAGACACGCCGCCTTCACGAAGAAGGGCATGAAGCTGAGCTTCACGCCGTGCTCCTTCTCCACGCGCTCCTTGAGCCGCTCGCGCAGCGCGCTCACCGCCGACATGTCGATCTCGTTGAACGTCGTCAGGTGCGCGGTCTGGTGCTGCGACTCCAGCAGGTGCTCGGCGATGCGCCTGCGACGCGTGGTCATCTTCTCCCGCGTTTCGCGCGCGCCGTTGCCGCCGGCCGCGACCGGAGCGGGGCGCGGAGCCGCCGGCGCCCGCGGCGTGGCCGCCGCGCCGCCGGCGGGCTGAGTCGGCGCGGGCGGGGCGGCGGGCGGGGCGGCGGGCGGCTGGCTCCCGCTTCCCTGCCGCTGCGCCTCCACCACGTCCGGCTTGCTCACCACGCCCCCGCGCCCGGTGCCGGCGACGCCCGCGAGGTTCACCCCCTCCTCCGCGGCGAGCCGGCGCGCGCCCGGCGACGCACGGACGCCGCCGTCGCCCTGCGCACCGGCGGCCGCTGGCTGCTGCTGCTGTCCGGGCTGCGACTGCGCCGCGGCGGGCGCGGCCGCCGCGGGACGCTGCTGTTGCTGCTGTTGCTGCTGTTGCTGCTGGCCGCCCTGTTGCTGCTGCGCGGGGGCCGGGGCCGCGCCGCCCGCAGCGCCCTCCTCCACCGCGCCCAGCTCGTCGTCCACGTGCACGACGTCGCCTTCGTTCTTGGAGCGACGCGCGAGCACGCCCGCCTTCAACGCCGGCACCTCGACGGTGATCTTGTCCGTCTCGAGCTCGACCACCGTCTCGCCCGCGGCCACCGCGTCGCCTTCCTTCTTCAGCCAGCGCGACACCGTCGCCTCGACGATCGACTCACCGAGCGGGGGGACTTTGAGAGAGATCATGATGCGAAAGACGGGTTGGGTTTCTCGGCTAGTCTGCCCTCGGGCGCCGCGCTAGCATTCGCGGGCAATATAACCGGCAGAAAACCCTTGCGGATTACGGTTTGCGGGCGCTGACCATCTCGTCCCACGGCAACCTCGACCGCGTCGAGTTCCGGAACGACCTGCCGGTCCCCGAAATACGCGGGGCGCTCGACGTGCGCGTACGCGTGGGAGCGGCGGCGCTCAACCATCTCGACCTGTTCGTCGTCGGCGGGCTCCCGGGGATCACCATCACGCCGCCGTGGATCCTCGGCGCGGACGCCGCCGGAGTCGTCGACGCGGTAGGCCCCGAGGTGAGCGGCCTGCGCGTGGGCGACATGGTCGTGATCAACCCGGGGACGAGCTGCGGGGTCTGCGAGTACTGCCGGCTTGGAGAGGAGCCGCTCTGCCTGCGCTACGGCATCCTCGGCGAGCACGTCCCGGGCACCTTCGCCGAGTACGTCGTGGCGCCCGCGCGCAGCGTCCACGCGATACCGGCCGGCACGGGCATCGAGGCGGCGGCCGCCTTTCCGCTCGCCACGCTCACGGCGTGGCGCATGGTCGTCACCCGCGCGCAGCTGCGCGCCGGGGAGGACGTGCTCATCTGGGGGATCGGCGGCGGGGTGGCGCTGGCCGCGCTCCAGATCGCGAAGGCCCTCGGCGCGCGCGCGTGGGTCACGTCAGGCAGCGACGAGAAGCTCGCCCGGGCGCGCGCGCTCGGCGCCGACGAGACGATCAACCACCGGGCGGTCGACGTGGGGCGCGAGGTCCGCGCGCGGACGGGCAAGCGCGGCGTGGACGTCGTCATCGACAACGTCGGGGAGGCGACCTGGAAGCAGTCGCTCGGCGCGCTCGGCAAGCTCGGGCGGCTGGTGACGTGTGGCGCGACCTCCGGGCCGATGGTGGAGACCGACGTGCGGCGCATGTTCTGGAACCAGTGGACGCTGATGGGCTCCACCATGGGAAGCGACGCCGAGTTCGCGGCGATCGTGGACGAGCTGCGGCAGGGGCGGCTGCTGCCGCCGGTGGATACGGTGTACGCGCTCGCGGACGGTCGGGCGGCGTTCGAGCGCCTCCAGTCCGGCCGGCAGTTCGGCAAGGTCGTGCTGCGCGTGGCCGACTAGGGAGCGCCGTGCGCGTATCCATCGAGACCCGGTACTCGGATTACGACCCGGGCGGCCACGTCAACAACGCGTGTTACGTCACCTACTTCGAGATGGCCCGCGGCCGAGCGTGGGTCGAAGCGATGGGGATGCCGCCGGAGTTCCCGTTCGTCGTCTCGGAGGCGCTGG
Organism: Gemmatimonadaceae bacterium; assembly: GCA_035265005.1. Classification (GTDB taxonomy): domain Bacteria; phylum Gemmatimonadota; class Gemmatimonadetes; order Gemmatimonadales; family Gemmatimonadaceae; genus DATFPD01. The sequence goes on from DATFPD010000544.1 coordinate 4,576, forward strand.
TGCGCTACGTGCGCCAGGCGCGGCTGGGCGATCCCCTCGACGTGGAAGTGACGACGACCGACGTGCGCGAGAAGTCCTGGCTCCTTCGCTATCGCGTCCTCGACCGCCGCGACGACCGCCTGATCGCCTACGGCCACACCGTGCAGGTCATGTTCGACTACGCCACCCAGCAGTCGGTTGAGATCCCCGCCGAGCTGCGGGCGAAGCTGGCCGCCGTCTGACGGCCGCGGGAGTGGTGCGAACCTTGATGGACCGGATCTCAGGATGAGATCGAGATCATGCGCCCCGCTCGCCGTGCTGCTGATCGTCGCGACCGCGACGGCGGCCGCCGCGTCCGTGGCCGCGCCGCGGACGACGGCGGCCCAGGTCGTCGAGACGCCGCAGCCGTTCGACAGCGCCGGTCGCCTCACCCGCATAACGCCGGCGGCCGCGGATTCGATAGGGCTCCAGCCGCCGGCGTGGCCGGTATCCGGCGCGTTCGTCGTCGCGCGCCTGTACCGGCAGAGCAGCGGCGGGTACGTGCTGATCGTCGAGCGCCCGGGGGGCGCGCTGGAGCGCCTCCCCATGCTCGACGAGTCGGTCGCCGCGCTGCGCGGCACGATCGACCGCTCGCAGCGCGCGAGGGCGGCGGCGCCCACGGCCGCTACGCCCGCGGTCGTCGTCGCCGCCGACTCGGCGCCGGCCGTACCGCGGGCGCCGGCGGCCGCGAGCCCCCGGCGGCCCGGGGCCGCTCCGGTCGGCGAGGTGATGGGGAGCCAGGCACTGCTGGGCGGCCTGCTCTACGGGCCGCTCGCGGCCACCGCGGTCAACGCGCTGACGAGCGACCCCACGCTCCCGTACGTCGCGTACCTCGCGGCCATCGGCGGCTCGGTGCTGGTGGGGAACCGGCTCGTGGCGGCGGGGCGCCTGACGCGGGCGCAGAACACGCTCTCGACCCACATGGCGGTGCACGGCGCGGCGGCCGGCGCGGCGCTGGTCTACGCGGCCGGCGGCGAGAGCCGGCTCGAGGCCGGCGGCACCTCGCTGGCCGCGCTCCTCGGCGGCGTCGGCGGGTCGGCGGCCGGGATGCTGCTCGGCCGCTCCCTCGACCAGTCCGAGGCGGCCGCGACGGCCTTCGTCGCGGATCTCACGCTGCTCGACGGGTACCTGCTGGTATCTGCCGGGAGCGACCCCGACCGCGACGTCGAGGTGACGCGCCGCGCCGCGGGATCCCTCGTCGCGGCCACCGCCGCCGGCTACGCGCTCGGGCCGTCCTTCGCCCGGGGCGGCGGGCGCGCGGTCACGGACGGCGACGTCGTCGTCCTCGCGGTCGGCACCGGGATCGGCATGCTCGGCGGCCTCGCCGTCGTGGGCGACGACGCGAGCAGACGGCGCACCTCCTACGCCCTGCTGGCGGGCGCGAACCTCGGCGTGACCGCCGCCGACCTCGTCTTCGCGCGCCGCTTCGACTACAAGCTGCGCGAAGCGGGGCTGCTGGCCGCGGCGGCGGGCGCAGGCGCGCTCGCGATGCTCCGGATCCCGGGCGTGAGCGATTCGGAGGAGCGCGACAGGAACGGCGACGGCGTCATCGACGCCCAGGAATCGAACGAGCATCGCGCGCTCGCGTTCGCCACCGCGGGGAGCATCGGCACCGTACTGCTCATGCACCGGGCGCTGCGCGTGGCGCGCGACCGCGGACGGCCGACGCGCGTCGGCAGCGCCGCGCCGTCGCCGCCGGCCCGGCGGGAGTCGGAGCGAGGCCGGGCGCTGGCGCTGACGGGGCTGTCGGTCCTGCCTGACGCGGCGGCCCCGGGGCGCGTACGCGTCGCGGCGCGCCTCGCCTTCTAGCTCGGCTTCCCCAGCGTGTCCGTGAGCACGCCGGCCGAGGACGAGCCCCCGCCGCCGGCCCCACCGGACCCGCCGGACCCGGCGCCCGCGGACGGAGGCGAGCGCGCACAGTACTCGGCCGCCGAGCAGCGGGCGATCCGGGAGCGCTACGCCGCCGGCGGGCTGCCCGCGTGCCCGCGCTGCGGCGCGACGATGAACGTCCGCCCGATCGGCGGCGGCTCCTTCGGCCTCGGCTACGCGCGCCGGCGCGAGTGGCTCATCTGCCCGACCTGCCACCGCAGCGCGATCTTCGACGTGAAGCGCGGCACGCGGACCTGAAAGCCGGGACTCGGCACTGGGGACTCGGCACTCGGCGGTAGGGCATCCTGAGGCACTGGTGGGCCCTTGATTCATCAAGGGCCCATGCATCCCGGGCCGGCCTCTCTCTCAGTGCTGAGCCCGGCCGAATTCCGATCTTCCAGCCAACGTCTCGGGCGGCCCGGTGGTCTAATCACAGACAGGCGATGAGGGAGACCATTGTTTGAGGGGTCTTTACCTCTGGTCCCCAGTCCCCAGCCACCGGTCTCCGGCTATACATTGCCGCCCATGAAAAATCGGCTCCTTCGACTTCTCGCGCTTCCCCTGCTGGTCGCGCTGGCGCCGGCCGTGGCGCCGCGCGGCACGTCCTCCGCCTCCGCGCAGGCCGTCGAGCGCGCGGAGGCGTTCGACAGCGCCGGTCGTGTGATGATCATCACGCCCAGCATCGCCGCGCGGCTCGAGCTGCTGCCGCCCGCCTGGCGCATCACCGGCGACTACCGCGAGGCGCGGCTCTACGCGCTCGGCGACGAGGGCTACGTCATCGTCGTGCAGCGGCGCTCCGGCGACGTCGAGCGCTACTCGATCACGAAGGAAGACCGCGCCTACCTGCGGGCCAAGACCGCCACCCTCCCGCCGGACCTCGCGGAGCAGCTGCGGCAGGGGTTCTCGGAGGCCGTGGCCCACGCCCGCGATGTCGCCAGCGACTCGTCGGCCCGGACGGCGTTCGTCGTCAACCAGACCGCGCTCGGCTTCCTGGTCTACGCGCCGTCGTTCGCCGCCACGGTGACGAACGAGGCCGCGGGGCAGGTGGCGACCTACCTGCTCGTGGCCGGCGGGTCGTTCTTCGCCGCCTCCTCGTTCAGCCGCGACTACGGCATCGCGCCGGCGCAGAACCGACTCGCGACCTCGGCCGCGCTGCACGGCGGGCTTGCCGGCTACGGGCTCACGTACGGCCTCGGGATGAGCGACGACGGGAACTCGGCCGGCGTCTTCGTCGGCAGCCTCGGCGGCACCGTAGCCGGCATCTACTTCGGCAAGGAGATGAGCCTCGCCGAAGTGACGGCGGCGAACTTCGGCGCGGACGCGCTCGCCATCGTCGCGCTCGGCGTCACCGGCGGGATGAACGGCTTCGAGAGCGGGAGCGGGATCAGCCGCCGCACCGCGATCGGCACGATCGCCGCCGCCGGGCTCGTCGGCTACCCCCTGGGCGCGGTCTACCCGGGGCGCTTCGGGAGCTACAACGTGACCGACGGCGACGTGGTGACGCTCTACGCGAGCGGCGGCGTCGGCACGCTGCTCGGCGTCGCGGTGGCGGAGGCGTCGCACGCGCACGAGAGCGGCCGCTTCCTCGGCGCGGGGCTCGGCTTCGCCGCCGGCGCGCTGGCCGGCGACCCTCTGCTGGTGCGCCGCTTCGACCACACGTTCTCGCAGGGCGTGCTCGTGCTCCTCGGCGGCGCGGCCGGCAGCCTGATGGGTGCCGGCGTCTACGTGCTCGCCAGCAACAACCGGTCGAACGACGCCGCGCTGGCGACGCTGGCGGCGATCGGCGGCGCCGCGGGGATCGCCGGCGCGGGCTACTTCACCGCGCCCGCGGACGACGCGCGGGGCGCGGCGCCGGCGCCGCCGCGCTCGTCCTCGTCGTCCTCGTCCCGCTTCCAGCTCTCGCCGAGCGGCGCCGCGCTGGCCGCGGCCGGCGTGCCGGGACGGCATCCGATTCTGAGCATCCGCTTCTAGATTGCGGGGTGCGGGACGTGGGACGCGGGACGCGCAGCTCATCCCGCGTCCCGCGTCCCGCATCCCCTCTCTAGCGCGCGCCCATGGACGATTTCACGTCGCGGATGCAAGACAGCCTCGGCCAGTTCATCTCGATCCTGCCCACGATCCTGGCCGCCGTCATCATCCTCTTCGCCGGCTACCTGCTGGCGCGGCTGGTGGAGCGCGGGACGGACCGCGTGCTGCGGAAGATCCGGCTGAATCAGCTGCTCGAGCGCGGCGGCGTGATGCAGGCGGTGGAGCGGTCGGGGTCGCACCTCAACCCGACGCGGGTCATCGCGAACCTGTTCTTCTGGATCGTGATGTTCGCCACGATGCTCGTCATGGCGAGCGTGCTCGGCTTCGACTCGCTCGCCACGGTCGTCGGGCAGCTGGTGAGCTACATCCCGAACGTGATCGCGGCGATCGGGATCATCATCATCGGCATCGTCCTCGGCGGCTTCGTGGGCGGGCTGATCATGGCGTCGGCCGGCGCGCTGCACGGCGGACCGACGCTGGCGCGCGTCGGGCGCAGCGGCGTGATCCTGCTCGCCGTGTTCATGGCGCTCGAGCAGCTCGGCATCGCCACCGACATCGTCACCACGGCGTTCACCATCCTCTTCGGCGCGGTGGCGCTGGCGATGGCGCTCTCGTTCGGGCTCGGCAACCGCGAGCTGGCGGGCGAGATCACCCGCGAGTGGTACGAGCGCTACAGGGCCGAGCGCGACCGCATCGCCCGCGAGGCGGCCGAGCTCGAGGCGGAGGACGAGCGCGAGGCGGCCGCCGCGGAGCTGCTGGACAACGCGCCCCCGGCGCCCCGTCAGTCCCCGCCGGCGCCCTGACCGGGCGTCATGGACCCGAACTCACCCCACATGCACATCGCAGCTTCGACCGTCTCCGCCGCGCGCGTCCGCCGCGCGGCGGCCCCCCTCGCCCCCCTCACCGCGCTCGCCGTCGCCCTGGCCGCGGCGGCCGCCGGCGCGTGCGCGAGCGGCGGGAGCGCCGCGTCAGGCAGCTCGGCGGCGGCCGCTACGGCCGCCGCGGCCGCGCCCGCCATCGTCGACCCCGAGGAGCGCGCGGCGTACGAGCGCGCGGGCCGCCTGCGCCGCTACATCCTGGAGAACATGGTGTGGACGGAGCTCGGCGCCGACAGCTGCCGGCCGGGGGAGTTCCGGTCGTTCCGCGACACGAGTGCCGCCGTCGTCGGCGCGATCACGGACAGCGTCGCGGCGATCGAGCGCGTCATCATCACCCAGGGGGTCGAGGACACGATCGACACGCCGGCCGCGCACGACCTGCTGCGCACGGTGGTCGGCTGGGAGGCGGGCGTGGGGCGCCCGCTCTGGGACGTGCTGCCCGGCGAGACGAAGCGCCGTGAGGCGATCGCGACGGGGCTCACGGGGGCGTACGACAACCCGCAGACGGGGAAGTGCGAGACGCTCGCCCACGACGACACCATCGCGGTGATCATCCCGCCGCTGACGAGCTTCAGGCCGCCCTCCCTGGGGAAGACGGTCGTGCGGCCGTACGTCGGCGAGGAGGGGCTCAAGCAGGCGCGCGACTGGTTCTACGCCGCCCGCGGCGCCGCCGACCCGAACGCGCTGTTCACCTACGTGCGCGTCGCCGCGTTCGTGCCGTGGCGGGACTACGCCCTGGTGGCCATCAACCGCCCCGCCGAGGCGCGCGGCATCCTCCAGCTGCCCAAGGGCGCCGGCGGCGCGTCGTACATCTTCCACCGCGTCGGCACGGAGTGGCGGCTGCTGTCGATCGTGCGGACCTGGGGGTGAGGCAGGTACGAAATACGAAGTACGAGGTCCTGCGGTCGAGGGCCCTCAGCAGGTGACGCCGGACGCGATCGGGGGCGGCGGTGCCGCCTGCACCTCGTAGCTCGCGCTTCGTACTTCGTACTTCGTGTTCGCCGTGTGCGCGGCGCGCTGGAGCAGCTGCACGGCCTCGTCAGGCAGGCCGAGCGGGCGGCCGCCGAGGACGGGGCGGGAGGTGAGCGTTCGGGCGTCGTGGCCGGTGAACCGCTCGTACATCACGAGCGCGGCCAGGTAGGTGCCGACGCGGGACGGGTGGAAGCCGTCGCCGGCGTAGAGCGGCAGGTCGGGGGCGTCGCGCCAGGCGGCGCGCCAGGCCTCGCCCGCCGGGAGCAGCAGCCCGTCCACGCTCGCCGCGGCGGTCTCGTACGACGTGCGGACGCCGTCGAAGTACTGCAGGTCTGCCGTGGCCGGCCACGTCATGTAGAGCGCCGGCCGAGCGCCCACGCCGCGGATGGCGCGGTCGAAGATCTGCGACGCGAGGACGAGCGTGTCCAGGCAGACCCCCGGCCACGTGGGCCCCTGCTGGAGCACCACGTACTCCCACCCGCCGCGCCGGACGGCGGCGAGGGCGTTGGTGGCGCCGTTCGCGTGGTCGATGAGCGCGGTGCCGGGCGCGAGCACGGCGGCGGTGCGGATCGTGTCCCCGCCGCTCGTGGCGATCTCCTCGAGCATCGCCGGCAGGTCGTTGGCCTCCGTCAGGCTGTTGCCGACGAACAGCACGCGATGCCCGGCCGGCTCCGGCGCGGGCGGCGCCGAGTGGCAGGCGAGGGCGGCGAGGACGACCACCGCCAGCCCGGACGTCATCCCGCGGTCGCGCATCATCTTCATCTCGCTCCGCACGCGTCGCGCTCCAGCGGGAGGCGCAGCACGCTCACCGGGCGGAGCGTGGTGCCGGGGACGCGGCGGCCGGCGTCGTCGTACTTCTCCCAGGCGCTGGTCGCCACGTAGTAGAAGGCGTCGCGCGCCAGGACGCCGAGCGTCGGCTCGTCGGCGGCGGCCAGGTTGCGGTCGAGCAGCAGGACGCGCGTGACGCGCTCGCCCCGCGGGTCGAGGCAGAGGGCGACGACGCGCGGCGGGGTGACGCCGTTCTGCACGCCGAGCAGGGTGCGCGCGTCGCGCCGGTAGAGCCCGTCGATGCCGAGGGTCGTGGCGCCGTCGGGCGCCGGCACGGGGCGCACGCCGCCGGTCGCCAGGTCGACGCGGAGGAGGCCGTGGGAGTAGTCGGCGACGTACATGCCGCGGCCGTCGGCGGCGAACGCCATCCCCTGCGGGGAGCGTAGCAGCGGGTGGGCGGCGAACCGCTCCAGCGAGTCGCGGCCGGCGCGCGCCACGTACAGCACGCCGGTCCGGCTGTCGGAGACGTAGACGTCGCCGTTCGGCGCGAGCGCGAGGTCGCCGAAGACGTGCTCCGCCGAGTCGGGGCGGAGCCACAGCTGCCTGACGAGTCGGCCGGTGCCGAGGTCGTAGGCCACCACGCCGGCGCGCCCGCGGTCGGCGGCGGTGTAGCCCTCCATCCGCTCGAGCGCGCTCGTCGCCGCCCAGAGCGTGCGCCGGGTCGCGTCCACCGCCAGGCCGAAGACGCCGGCGAGCGTGCTCCCGCCGGCGGGGACGAAGTCGCTCGCGCGCCCGTCGCGGTCCACGGCGACGATGCGGCGCTGCCTGACGCTGCCGAGGAACCAGCGCCCGCCGCCGCCGCCGGCCGGGTCGAAGGCGATCCCCTCGGCGTGGAACGTCGAGTCGTCGACCGCGAACGCGAGCGTGCTGCGCGCCCAGGGTGCGGCGTTGTCGCGGACGCGCCGGGCGAGCGCCGCGTAGCCCGGCGCGCCGGCGACGGCGCGGAACGACGAGTCGGCCGACAGGTCGCGCCCCGCGCCCAGGTCGGCGTAGCGCGCCAGCCAGCGCAGCGCGTCGGCCGTGTCGGCGGCGCGGGCGGCCAGGGCGGCCGCGTTGTAGACGTACACCTGCTGCCCCGGCCACGCCTCGGCGGCGTGCCGCATCGACGCGCGCGCCGCCGCGAGGTCGCCGCGCCGGTACGCGGCCGCGGCCTCTCGATAGGCGGCCCGCGCGGTCTGCGCCGAGTCGGCGATCGGCGACGAGTCGGCGGCGCGGTACTCCTGCGCGCGTTCCTGCGCGCGCGCGTGCTGCGGGGCGGCGGCGGCGACGGCGAGCGCCGCCAGGGCGCGGCGGAGAGTCCAGTGTGTCGTCATGCCGAGAGTGTCGGTCCGCGCGGCGCGGGCGGCAAGCGGATGGGGATGGGTGGTATTCGCGCGGGACGAGCGGCGCCGGGCGAGGGGCGGAGCTGGCCACATCGGCGTCCGTCCACGGCCGCCGTTCGCGGTTTGTCCGGCGCTCGCGATGCGCTCGAAATCGCGTCTTGTAAATCGTGTTGCGGCAACGAGTTAGAAGAATGAGATCGGGTTGCTTTGCCCCCTTTCACAAGGTATATTTCACAGTCTGCTCCACGGCCCGCTTCGCCCCCATCGCGCGGCGGAATTCCGGGCCCGATGGTCACCTCGTTGTCGCCATTTCATGACCGCACCGAACAACCGCGAACGGATCCTCCCGCGTCTGATCGACGAGGAGATCAAAGAGTCGTTCATCAACTACTCGATGAGCGTCATCGTGTCGCGCGCGCTGCCGGACGTGCGCGACGGGTTGAAGCCCGTGCACCGGCGCGTGCTCTACGCGATGAACGAGCTGGGGCTCGTCCCCGGGCGCCCGTACAAGAAGTCGGCGACTGTGGTCGGCGACGTGCTCGGCAAGTACCACCCGCACGGCGACACGTCGGTCTACGACGCGCTCGTGCGCATGGTGCAGGACTTCTCGCTGCGCTACCCGCTGGTGGACGGGCAGGGGAACTTCGGCTCGGTGGACGGCGACCCGCCGGCGGCCTACCGCTACACCGAGGCCCGCCTGACGCGGATCGCGATGGAGCTGCTG
>DATFPD010000545.1:0-5350 GCA_035265005.1 Gemmatimonadaceae bacterium
CCGAGCGCCCGCTCCAGGAGTACCGCACGATCAACGAGCTATTCGTGCGCCGCCTCAAGCCCGGGCTGCGCAGCTGGCCGGCGGGCGACACCGTGGTCGCGTCGCCGGTGGATGGCGTCGTCGGGCAGAGTGGCGTGATCGCCGACGGCCGCCTCATCCAGGCGAAGGGGCGCCACTACTCGGCCGGCGCGCTGCTCGACGACGACGCGGAAGGCGCGCGCTACCAGGCCGGCCACTTCGTCACGATCTACCTGAGCCCACGCCACTACCACCGCATCCACACGCCCCTCCCCGGCGAGATCCGCGCGGCGCGGCACGTGCCCGGCGCGCTGCTCCCGGTGAACGAGGCCGCCGTGCTGCACGTCGAGAGCCTCTTCGCCACGAACGAGCGCCTGATCACCTACGTCGACGGCGCGCTCGGGCGCGTGGCGGTCGTCGCGGTGGGCGCCTACAACGTCGGGCGCATCTCGGCGGTCTTCGACCCCGGGTGGAGCGGGACGCCGGGCGCCGCCGTCACCAACCGCAGGCACGCGGTGGCGGAGACGCGCCACTACGACCCGCCGAAGCGCGTCGACGCGGGCGGCGAGGTCATGGTCTTCCACCTCGGGTCGACCGTCGTCCTGCTGTTCCAGCCCGGAAGCGTCGAGCTGGACGCCCTGCTCGTGCCGGGCGCGGAGGTCCGCGTGGGGCAGCCGATCGCGCGCGGCGGGAGCTGAGCGCCGGGAGCTGAGCGCCGGGGGCTGGCGCGTCCGCGGTCCGCGCCGCACTAGTTGAGCGGGTCGAGCGCGAATGCGGCCGCGGGCCCGGTGGAACGCCGCCCGGGCGGTCGCGCGATGTCGACAGGAGATCGTTCTTCAATGCCCGCCGTGATCATTCCTTCACGCGGCGCCCGGCCGCGCGCCCTTCGCGCGCTCGCGGCCGCGGCCGTCCTCGCCACCGCCGCCTGCCAGGGCGGCACCGACGCCCCCGCCGTCCGCGTGGTTGGCGCCGAGCTGTCGGCCCCCGCGCCGCTCGTGCGCGCGCTCGACCTGACGCTCGACCGGCCGGCCGCCGTGACGGTGGACTACTGGACCGAGGGCGACCCGCACCTGCGCGTGCGCTCGGCGAGCGCGGAGCACCACGCGCTGCTGCTCGCCAGGCTCCGCCCGGGCCGGAGCTACCAGTACGAGGTCCGGGGCGCGGGCACGCGCGGCACGTTCACGACCGACCCGCTGCCGGCGGACCTGGCGGGAGTGTCGCTCGCCGCCACGGGCGAGCGGAGCGGGCCGCTCGTCATGCTGCACCTCTTCGACCCGGCCGGGTTCAAGGGCTACGCGGCCGTCGACAACTCGGGGCGGGTGGTGTGGTACTGGCGCACGACGGACTTCCCGTTCGGCATGGCGCGGCGGGGCAACGGGAACTTCGTGTTCCTGGACAAGGGGCGCGGCCTGCTGGAGGTCACGCCCGCGGGCCGGGTCGTCCACGAGCTGGCGCAGGACCTGGCGAGCCGCGAGCAGCACCACGACGCGATCGTGGGCCCCGACAACAGCGTGCTCTTCATCGCGTTCGACGACCGGACGGTGGACGGGGCGCGGGTGCGCGGCGAGGCGATCTGGGCGTGGACGCCGGAGACCGGCGCCGTGGTGAAGCGCTGGAGCGTGTGGGATCACTTCACGTTCGCCGACGCGCCGGCGCCCCGCGGCAGCGGGGAGTGGATGCACGGGAACGCGCTGGCGATGGGGCCGCGGCAGAACATCCTGCTGAGCGCGCACCACTGGAACCAGATCATCTCCATCACCCCCGACTGGCGGGGGGTCGAGTGGCGGCTGGGGGGGGTGAACGCCACCCTCCCCGTGCCTGACGCCGAACAGTTCTCCGGCCAGCACACCGGGCGCGAGATCGCGCCGGGGCGAGTGATCGTCTTCGACAACGGCGTGGACCGCGGCGGCTACTCCCGGGCGGTGGAGTTCGCGACCGACGGCGGCCCGGTGCGAAAAGTCTGGGAGTGGCGGCCGGCGCGGGTCAACTTCGCCACCGCCGTCGGCTCGGCGCGCCGGCTCGACGGCGGCCGCACGCTGGTCGCGTTCGGGATGAGCGCCGGCCTGGCCGGCTCCACCGGCCCGACCGAGGTGTACGAGGTGGCGGCCGACGGCACGCCGGTCTGGCATCTCGTCGTCGGCACCCAGATCCTGTACCGGGCGGAGCCGCTGGCCGCGATCGGGAGCGAAGAGGTCGTCCCGTGAGTCCCGTGAGGGCGGGCGCCCGGCCGTGACGCCCGCCTGACGCCGGCGATGCGCTGCCTCGGCCTGATCGGCGGCATGAGCGGAGTCCACGGCCGAGTACTACCGGCTGCTCAACCGCGGCGTAGCCGAGCGGCTCGGCGGACTGCCTCCCCGCTCCCGGTCTTCGACACCACCGCGCTGCACGCCGCCGCGGCGGTCGACTCCAGCCTCGGCGCCTAACGGCGGTCCGGCTCCGAGCGCAGGAGGAGGACGATCGGCAGGCCGACGCCGGCGGTGTGCCAGAGGAGCATCAGCGGGAAGCCGGGCGAGGTGATCGGGGTCGGGCGGGCGCCGCTCAGCGGGAGCACCACGTACTGCATCGCCAGCCACACCAGCACCCCGTAGGCGAGCCCGACGGCGAGCGTCCCGAAGGCGTCCGCCGTCCGGCGGCGCAGCCAGGGGAGGTTGCGGTCGGCCGCCAGGTAGAGGGCGGACCAGGTGGCGGCGACGGTGAAGTGCAGCACCGCGCCGAGCGCCACCACCGCGCCGCCGCCGCGGAACGCCGACGGCCCCAGCAGCCCGCTGGCGACGAGCTGGAAGACGCGGCTGGGGACGCACGCCCGGTTGACCGCCTGGCAGTAGAGGATCGCGAAGGCGATGTCGAGGACCCCGACCACGGCGACCGACGCGACGAGCCCCGCGGCCACGTGCGCGGCGCCGCGGGGCCCCGCCACCCCACCCGCCTCGAGATCGCGGGCGCTCCCGCCGGGCGTGGGCGAGTACGCGGTGGGCGGCGAGGCGGGCTGGGAGAGGGTAGGCATGATGGCGGGCGCGTGAGGGGCGGCGTGCCGGGTGGGCGCCCACAAAAAGACGGTGGCGGCCCCATTTCCTCAAGGCCGCCACCATATGTCGCTGTTCGTCGCTGTTCGTCGCCGTTCGCGCTCGCCTAACTCTGCGGCTGCGGGACGGCGGCAGGTCCGTCCGCCTGCTGCTTCTGCCGCGCGGCCTGCGCCGCGTCGCGCGCGTCGCGCCGGCGCTGCCAGGGGCTCACCGCGGGCTGGGCCCGGCGGGCGAGCATCTCTTCGTAGTACTGCACCACGCGCTTCTGCACGGAGGCCTTGGTGTCCGTCGACTCGGCGCGGAACGGCGCGTACCGGTGATGGTCGTCGGTCGAGACGTGAAACCACCACCAGGCATCGGCGCCCGACGACGGGCGGCGCTCGACGGTGCACGTGAACGTACGACCCTGGTCCACGAACGCGAACGTTTCGCTCATTGCGGCTCCTCGGAAGTGTCTCGTAATCTAATACAATGTGCGCACTTATGGATGCTCTGTTCGAGCATTTTCTGGAACTCGGTGCGGCATCACGAGTTGCCAGTTCCGCATGAGAGACGTCCCGGGGCCGCCCGTGATGCGCTACTAGGCCAGGCCGCTCGGGCGCGCCGACGCGCAGGAATGGCTGGAGCGGCAGCGGACTCGAGCACCTGCTCCATCGCGTCGACGCGTCCGGCGGCACACCCCTGGCGTCACCCACGCCCCACCATCACGCCGAGGGGACCGACAGATGAGCGACACATGAGCACGCTGCCCGACGTCGCGCTGGACCAGCTCTTCCGCACCGCGCGGTCACACTACGCGTGGCTCGACAAGCCCGTGACCGAGGACGCGCTGCGGCAGGTCTACGAGCTCATGAAGTGGGGGCCGACGAGCGCGAACTCGAACCCGACGCGCTTCCTCATGCTGCGCTCGCGCGAGGCGAAGGAGCGGCTGCGGCCCGCGCTGGCGTCGGGCAACGTCGAGAAGACGATGGCCGCGCCGGTGACGGTGATCGTCGCCTACGACCTGCTCTTCTACGAGAAGCTGCCGCGGCTCTTCCCGCACAGCCCGAACATGCGGAAGATGTTCGCCACCAACCCGCAGCTGGTCGAGACGACGGCGCGTCGCAACTCGAGCCTCCAGGGCGCGTACCTCATGCTCGCCGCGCGCGCGGTCGGGCTCGACGCCGGCCCGATGTCCGGCTTCGACAACGCCAAGGTGGACGAGGAGTTCTTCGGCGCCGGCGACGAGTGCGAGGGGTGCGAGCAGGAGTTCCTGCCGGCCGGCCACGTGCGCTCGAACTTCCTCTGCAACCTCGGCTACGGCGACGCCTCGAAGCTCTTCCCGCGGCTGCCGCGGTTCGAGTTCGGGGAAGTCTGCTCGCTGCTGTGAGACGTTAGGCTTACTCGGCCGGGACGGGCTGCTAAGGATCGACCGCAGAGGCACCGGGACACCGCGGAGGGGCACACGGACGAGGGGCCCCCGGCCGGTCGGCTTTGCCGAAGAACGATTGAACCGCGGAGGACGCAGAGGACGCAGAGGACGGCACACGGGAGGGGGTCCCTCAACGCTCTTCGGCATCTCCTCCCGGCAGGGGGGCCCTCTCTTGTGTGCCCCTCCTCTGTGTTCTCTGTGCCTCTGTGGTGGACCTCAACGCATCGTCCCGAGCGAGGGCCCTTCTCCGGTGTGCCCGTCCTCGGTGTCTCTGTGCCTCTGTGGTTCGATCCTCAGCAATGCGTCCCGATAGAGGGAGGGGGGTAAACCGGCGACTGCCGTTTGTCTGACGAACCTGTCATCGTTCGGTACTGGAGCGCACGACGACTCACTCTCACCAGGCAGCCATGCGTCTCACTCGTCTCCCACGCCGCCTCGCGCTGCTGCTCGCGCTGAGCGCCGCGGCTCCGGCGGCGGCGCAGCGGCGCCCGCAGCAGGATGCCGCGAGCGCCCCCAAGGCCGCGCCCAAGGCCGCGCCCAAGAGCTCGCCGAGCTCGGCGAAGGCCGCCGACGCCATCCGCATCCCGTTCGAGCGGATGACGCTCCCCAACGGCCTCACCGTGCTCCTCGCCCCCGACCACTCGACGCCGCAGGTGACGGTGGACGTCTGGTACCACGTGGGGTCGAAGAACGAGGTGCCGGGGCGGACGGGGTTCGCGCACATGTTCGAGCACGTGATGTTCACCGGCTCGGGGCACATCCCGTACGGCGTGCACGACCGCCTGACGGGGGGCGTGGGCGGGAGCAACAACGGCCAGACGACCGAGGACCGGACGAACTACTACGAGAACGTCCCGGCCAACTACCTCGAGACCGCGCTCTGGCTCGAGGCCGACCG
>DATFPD010000546.1:0-6524 GCA_035265005.1 Gemmatimonadaceae bacterium
GGAACCGTATTGGCCATTACGCCGCCGCGCCCTGGCTCGCCCCGACGATCTCGGTGGTCACCGTCGGCGGGTGGGAGAAGGTCTGCTTCACCGCGCACAGCTCGGCCACGCGCTTCGCCACCGTGTGGCGCTCGGCCGGGAGGCTGGGCCAGTGCAGCACGACCTCGTACGAGCCCACCCGGTGCGGGTCCTCGGCGAACGCCCAGCGCACGTCCACCGAGAGGTCCTCCACCCCCACCTTCGCGTGCGAGGCCCACGAGTGCAGCACCGAGTAGGTGCACACCGCGAGTCCGCCCGCCATCATGTGGAAGGGCGAGAAGGACTGGGACTCGGATTCCGCCTCGATCGTGAGCATCCCGGGCGTCGCCTCGAGCCGGATCGCGTCATCGGAGAGGAGGGTGATCTTCATGCCTGCGCGGGGTGCAAGGAGTACGCCCATCGGACGAGATTGTTGACCACTCCAGCCCAATCAGCCCCATCACCAATGGACCCCGTCGACCTGCACCTGCGGATCAACCACTTCCCGATCATCCTGAGCATCGTCGGCGCGGCGGCCGCGGTGCTGGCAATGATCACGCGCCGACGGGCGGTGTGGCTCTACGCCACCGCCACACTCGCGCTCGCGGGGCTCACCGTCTACCCCGCGCTGTGGACCGGCCATCGCGCCGAGGACGCGGTCGAGGACACGTGGTACATCACCCGCCGCGCGATCCACGAGCACGAGGAGCGCGGCGAGCTCGCGATGTACGTCATGCTCGCCACCGGCGCCCTCGCCGCGTACGCGTGGTGGCGCGCCATCCGCGTGCCGACGCGCGACGAGACGACGCCGGCGTGGCTCCGCGCGGCGGTGCTCCTCGGGGGGCTGGCGTCCGCGGGGACGCTGGTGCTCGCCTCCTACGAGGGCGGGCTCATCGTCCACCACGCGGAGGGACTGATGGTCGCTCCCGCCGGCACCACGCGAGACGCGCCCCTCCCGCCGCCCGTGCCGCGCCCCTGATTCGTGTCAGAGCTCTCCCCCGGCCGCCGTCTGCGCGCCGGGGAAGAGCTCGAGCTGCCGCGAGCGCGGCGCGAACCGGTCGCGGACGTCGCGCGCGCCGAGTCGCAGCAGCCGCGGCCGGTGGTCCGCCGCGACGATGAACGGCTCGGCGCGCCGCAGGGAGATGCGCAGCTTCTTGAGGTCGGCGAGCGCCAGCTTCCGCTGCCGGCGCGCCTTGAGGATGCGGTCCACGCCCGTCGCGCCGATCCCCGGCACGCGCAGCAGCTCCCACTGCGGCGCGCGATTCACGTCCACCGGGAAGCGCCCGGGGTTCCGCAGCGCCCACGCGAGCTTGGGGTCGAGCGCCAGACTCAGGTTCGGCTCGGCGGGCGTCGTCAGCTCCTCGGCGTCGAAGCCGTAGAAGCGCAGCAGCCAGTCCGCCTGGTAGAGCCGCTGCTCGCGCACCGTCGACGGCGCCACCGCGGGCAGGCCGTCGGGCGCGCCGGGGATCGGCACGAACGCGGAGTAGTAGATGCGCCGCAGCCCCTGCGCGGCGTAGAGCGACGAGGCGGCGGTCAGCACGTGCGCGTCGGTGGCGTCGGTGGCGCCCACGATCATCTGCGTCGTCTGGCCGGCCGGCGCGTACCGCGCCGCCGCGAACGGCACCCGCGCCTCGCGCTGCTCCTCGGCGGCGGCGTCGATGCGCCCCTTGATGGCGTCCATCGACCGCTGGATCTGCACGAGGCTCTTCTCCGGCGCCAGCCGGTCGAGGTCCGCCTGACGAGGGAGCTCGACGTTCACGCTCAGCCGGTCCGCCCAGCGCCCCGCCTCGTCGAGCAGCTCGGCGCTCGCGCCGGGGATCGTCTTGAGGTGGATGTAGCCGAAGTAGTGGTGCTCCCGCCGCAGCGAGCGCACGACCGCGACGAGCTGCTCCATCGTCTCGTCGGCGCCGCCGAACACCCCCGAGCTGAGGAACAGCCCGTCGATCAGCCCCCGGCGGTGGTAGTCGAGCGTGAGCGCCACCACCTCGGGGACGGCGAACCGCGCGCGCGGCACGTCGCTCGACCGCCGGTTCACGCAGTACGAGCAGTCGAAGACGCAGTGGTTCGACAGGAGGATCTTGAGGAGCGCGATCCGCTTCCCGTCCGCGCCGTAGCTCTGCGCGATCCCCACCGCCTCCGCGGGGTCGGTGCGGCGGGCGGGGGCAACGACCGCGCACGACGCGTCGTACTTCGCGGCGTCGGCGAGGATCTCCAGCTTCTTCGTGAGGTCCATCGGCACATCCGGCTACGGCTGACAGCTCGTCCGGGCAGGTCATCGCAGGCCCGAACACATGCCGAAAGATACACCGGTTTGCTTGCAATCGCGAGTGTTTTCTTTCTAAGTCGGGTGTCGCTCCTCTGCTATGGCGCGCCGGATGCGGCCGCGCAGCCACCCGCGCCGGACGGCGGCGCCGCGGGCGCGCTGGAGGAACGCCGCGGCGGCACCGAGGTCGCCGCGGTCCAGCGCCCAGTGGTAGGCGAGCAGGCAGGCGCCCGCCTCGGCGCGCGAGCCGTCCGAGCGCCGGGCCGCACCCGTCACCCATTCCGCGTCCCAGTCACGCGGCGGCACGCCCGCGTGCGCGGCCGCGCGCAGGGCGAGGATGCGGCCCCACCGCTCGGCGCGCTCGCCGCCCAGGAGCAGGGCGGGGAGCCACGCGCCCCGCCGCACGAAGCCGCGCGTGGGACGCGGCATCGCGCCGAGCAGGAGCGCCAGCAGCCCGAGCGCGCCGACCGCGAAGAGCTGCGTGTCGAGGTGAAACCGGCTCCCGTCGCGCAGCCCCGCTCGATAGGCGCCCTCCAACGCCGCCAGTGCCGCGACTGAGCCCAGCGCCAGCGCGAGCGCGCCGAGCGCCTTGCCCGCGGCGACGACCGCGGTGCGGCGTCCCAGCGATTCGAGGCCGGCCGGCGGCAGCGCCGCCGTGCTGTCGTCCCACAGCCGCGGCTTCGGGTCGCGGTGCAGGCCGAAGCCGCGCCCGGTGCTCCAGACGATCGTGTGGCCGACCGCATAGCGCATGGTGCGGAAGCCGGCCAGCCGCGCCGCCGCGAGATGTCCCGCCGCGCGCGCGAGGGCGAGCGCCACCAGCGCCACGAGCGTCATCCTCGCCAGGTCGCCGAATCGCGCGCCGAGCAACGGCCCCGCGGCCGGCTCGGCGCCGCGCGGCCAGACGTTGTCGCGGCGGCGCACGTCGGGGACCACCTGCGCCGGGTCGGCTTCCACCTTCACGACCGGCGCCGGCAGCGAGTCGGCGCGCAGGGCGACGAAGCTGCCGCGCACCGCCCGCGCGTCGCGCCAGTCGCCCCATGCGGTCTCGTCCACGCGCAGCGTGCGAACGCTCCCGTCGCGCAGCGTGAGCGCCACCGTCACCGGCATCGCGGCGGTGCCGCGGTTCGCGAGCCTTATCTCGGCGGTCCACGAGTCGCCGCTGCGCGCGGTGTCCACCTGCGCCACGGCCACGTCCGCCACGCGCGTCTCGCGGAACCACTGCTGCCAGAACCACTCGAGGTCGCGCCCGGAGACGTTCTCGACGGTGCGGAAGAAGTCCTCGGGGTACGGATGCCGGAGCGCCCATCGCGCGTGGTACTCGCGCATCGCGCGCTCCAGCGTCTCGGCGCCGAGCACGTCACGCAGCAGAAAGAGCGCGCTCGACATCTTGGTGTAGACGAGCAGGCCGAGCTGGTAGGCGTCCATCTCGTGCGCGTGCGTGAGCAGCGGCAGGTCGCCCGCGCCGCCGGTGCTCACCAGGTACGTGGCGGCGAGCCAGCGCCGCTCGTCCCCCGCCCCCAGCACGCCGCGCAGGAAGAGCGGCAGGCGCGGGCTCCAGAAGTTGTTCGGGCCGAGCAGCCGCGCCTGCGCGAGCGTGGTGATGAACGTCGTCATCCCCTCGTCCATCGCCGGAAAGCGCGTCTCGTGGGTGCCGAGCATCATCGGGTACCACTGGTGCCCCAGCTCGTGCAGGATCACGCCGACGGGGTAGTTCTCCAGCCGGCTGGCCGGCCCGCCGAAGGCGAGCGTGGGGTACTCCATCCCCTCGACCGGCCCCGAGACGAGCGTGACCTGCGGCCACAGGTACGGCCCGAATCGCTCGCTCCAGTACTCCACCGCCTGACGAGCGAGCGCCGCCGAGCCCTCGTAGTCGCGCGCCTCGTCGTCGCGGTAGACGGCGCTCACCAGCACGCCGGCCGGCTGCGCGGCGTTGGGCGCGGTGCGCGTGGCGTCCCAGACGAAGCGCGGCGACGCGGCCCAGGCGAAGTCGCGCACGCCGCGCGCGACGAAGCGCCAGCTGCGCGTCCCGCCGCCGTCGCCCCGCCGTCGCGCACGCACCTCGTCGGGCGTCACGACGTGCGCGACCGAGCCGGCCCGCGCGCCGTCCAGTCGCGCGCGCTGCGCCGGCGTCAGCACGTCGGCGGCGTTCTGGAGCATCCCGGTGGCGGCGACGAGCATCCCGGCGGGGACGCCGATGCGCACGTCCCAGTCGCCGTACTCGAGGTAGAACTCGCCCGCGCCGTCGTACTGCGTGGTGTCCCAGCCGTGCACGTCGTCGTACGCAGCGACCTGCGGGTACCACTGCGCGATGCCGAAGTCGCCGCCGCGCGCGCCGGTGCGGATCGCGGGCGAGGGCGGCACTTCCAGCTCCCACGCCACGTCGATCGCCAGCGAGTCGCCGGGCGTCAGCGGCTCGGCGAGCGGCGTGCGCATGAGCGTGCGGTCGATCTCTCGCGCCAGCTCGCGCCCCCGCGCCGCGAGTCGGGTGACGGTGATCCCGCGCGTCGTCGGCATGATGAGCCCGAGGATCGACCGCCGCGCGCTCCCGCCGGAGTCCGGCCGGAAGACGTTCTGGTAGAGGTGCCAGTGCAGCTCGCGGAGCGTGTCCGGCGAGTTGTTGTGGTACACGACGCGCCCGCTCCCCCGCAGCTCACGCGTCCCGGGCTCGAGCGCGACGTCGATGGAATAGTCGACCTGCTGCTGCCAGTACCCGGGACCGGGTCGGCCGCTGGGCAGGCGCGCCTGCGCCTGACTCGGCGAAGCGGCCACACACAACCCGAGCAGTGCCGCGAGCGCGTGCCTCATCGCGAGGAAACCGTCATGAGATTGACCACCGAGGGCACAGAGGGCACCGAGGGAGCGCATCTAACAAGAGCAGAGGCTGCCCGCTGTAGGGGCGCTCCCTCGGTGCCCTCTGTGCCCTCGGTGGTCAACTCCTCAAGCGTCCCGGCCCGGATGCCCTCGCGGCTGCTGCTGCGAGAGGCAGTGGAGCGTCCCCAGCCCCCACACGAGATCGACCGAGTGGATGCCGATCACGTCGCGGTCGGGCATCAGCTCGGCGATCGTGTTCAGCGCCACGCGGTCGTTCTTGTCGTTGAAGGTCGGGACGATCGCCACGCCGTTGGCGATGTAGAAGTTGGCGTAGCTCGCCGGCAGCCGCTCGCCGTTCATCTCGACCGCGCGCGGGAAGGGGAGTGTCACCACGCGCAGCCCGCCGGGGACGCGCGACGACGCGAGCTCCAGCCGCCGCAGGTTGTCGGCCGAGCGCTCGTGGTTCTCGTCGGCCGGGTCCTCCTCGTAGGCGAGGACGATCGTGTCCGTCGAGACGAAGCGCGCCACGTCGTCGATGTGGCCGTGCGTGTCGTCGCCCACGCACCCCTCGCCCAGCCAGATCGTGTGCTCCACGCCCAGGAACTCGCGGAAGACCTGCTCGTAGCCCTCCCGCGTCAGTCCCGGGTTGCGCTCCTGGATGGGCGAGAGCAGGCACTCCTCGGTGACCAGGAAGAGCCCGCGCCCGTTGGTCTCGATCGCGCCCCCTTCCAGCACCACGCGCCCGCCGCCGTCGGGGCGCACGGGCTCCACGCGCGGGAGGCCCGCGATCCGCTCGACCGCCTGCCCGACCCGCGCGTCGTGCTCGTAGTTCGGGTACTTCGCCCAGGCGTTGAACTTCCAGTTGCACAGCGCCGGCGAGCCGTCCGGCCGGACCACGCCCGTCGGCGCCGAGTCGCGGAGCCAGACCCGGTCGTTAGGTACGACGTGCAGGCGGTACCCCTCCGGCCGCACGCCGTGCGCGGTCAGATGCTGCCGCGCGATCTCCACGTCGTCTGGCGCGTTGCACAGAATCTCCACGCGCTCGTACGAGTGCAGCGCCCGTACGATCTCGGCGTACACCCACGGGATCGGACCCAGCTTCCCCGGCCAGTCCGGCTCGTGGTGCGGCCACGCGATCCACGTCGCCTCGTGCGGCTCCCACTCGGCGGGCATGCGAAAGAGGGATGGGGGATGGGGGACGGGGGATGAGCTGCTCCCGCTGACAGCCTGCCCTGACCCTGACCCCGACCCCGACCCCGAGCGCAGCGAGGGGGAGGGGGAGGGGGAGGGGGAAGGGTGCATCCCCCATCCCCCATCCCCCATCCCCTCTCGGTTCACGCTCATACCCCGAGATAGCGGTTGAGGATGGGCCCGTACGCGTCGATGCGGCGGTCGCGCAGGAAGGGCCAGTTGCGGCGCGTGTTCTCGATCA
>DATFPD010000547.1:0-15284 GCA_035265005.1 Gemmatimonadaceae bacterium
GCCTCCCGTCCGTGCCACACGCGCACTCTCGCCATCGCCGCCTCGCCGCCGAGCGCGCCTGGCGCGAGCGCACCCTCGAGCTCGAGGGTGCGCTCCGGTATCACGCGCGGGGTGAGGACGAGCGTGTCAGGCATCATCGTCGGTCAGGAGTCGGAGGGGCGGACACGGATGAACGCGGACGAGGGCACGGATGAACACGGATAGTGCCTCCGTGTTCATCCGTGCCCTCGTCCGCGTTCATCCGTGTCCGCTCTCCCCATGATCTCGTGCAGCTTGAAGTGGTGCGGCCCCAGCTTGCCGCCGTAGTTGCCGGCGGTGATGCCGAGGACGCCGTCGATGCAGGCGGCGTCGATGCCCGCCCGCATCGCGCGGGCGATCGAGTCGTAGTCCACGCCGTCGAGCACGATCTCGAGCACCGCGTTCACGCCGTCGGGGAGCTCGCTCCGCGTGAGCGGGCGCAGCGTCGGCGCGTACGCGTCGTTCGTCGTCGCGATCATCCCCTTGTAGCGGCGCGAGCCCACCTTGCTCCCGCTGCGCACGACGCCGCCGGGGAAGGGGAGCACGACGCCCGGCATCCCCGACATCCGGTCCACCGCCGCCTCGGCGGCCGCGAGCGCGGCGTCGTCGTCCGCGGCGAGGATGAGGAAGTTGCCGCCGCCGACCCCCTTCCGCACGCCGAACGTCTCCTGCACCAGGAACTCTCCCTCCATCACCGGGATCCGCCAGTAGCGCTCGCCGGCCACGACCTTGCTCCCCTGGAAGCCGTCGCCGAACACGCGCAGCGCCTTGCCCACCGGCACGCGCGCCGGCGCGTCCGGCATCCCGTCGAAGCAGGCCGTGGTGGGGCAGGTGAGCACCGTCTGCCCGATGCGCTCGACCAGCCGCTTGGGGAGGCTCTCCGCGTCCATCGTCAGGAGCAGGACGCTGACGCCGGGCCGCCCGTCCGGCGTCTCGTCAGGCGCGAGCTCGCGCTCGATCCCCGCCTCGCACTTGCACGCGATGACGGACGTCGCGAACCCCGTCATCTCGAGCGCCGCCGTCCGCGCCCAGCGCGCGCTCCGCGCCGTGATCGCCACGCGCGCGACGCGCATCGTGAACGCCTCGGCGAAGGAGTCGTCGATCGGGACGCCCTTGTGGAGCAGGGGATGCGGGATGCGGGATGCGGGATGAACGGCCGACGCTTCAGACATCGCGAGATCCTCCAGCTGCGCTCATCGGCACGGCGGGCGGCGAGTGGCTCACATCCCGCATCCCGCTTCCCGCATCCCGCGCAGCCACCGGCGCGTCCCGCAGCTCCCCCACCGGGTAGTTCGCGAACGACACCGACGAGCGCTCGGCGAAGAAGCGGCGCAGGTCGGGCACGAGCGCGCGGTCGAACTCCGGGCGCACGTGCAGCCGGCGGCCGGCGGGGGCGCGGCGCAGGTGGCCGTCCTCCACCACCACCGTGCCGCCCTTCACCACCCACCGCGGCGACGCGAACATCTCGGCGATGTTCGCACTCCGCGCGTAGACGGTGACGTCGGCGTCGGCGCCCGGGCCCAGGTGCCCCTTGCGGCGCAGGCCGAGCAGCCGCGCCGGCGCGGCGCGCGTCACCGTCGCGATCTCGCCCAGCGTGTACTCGCGCGCCAGGCCGTCGGCGAGGGCGCTCCCCGCCAGCATCTTGTGGCTCACGCGCTTGAGCACGTCGTCTCGATAGGCGCGGTCCATCAGCAGCCGGATCAGCTCCGGGTACGAGGCGAACGACCCGCCGTTCGGGTGGTCGGTGGAGAGCACGACCCGCCACGGGTCCTCCGAGAGGAGGAACAGCTCGAGCCCCACCACCCACTGGAGCGCCGAGACCGCCGCCTTCTCCCGGTAGCCGTAGGGGACGATGCCGCACCCCGTCTCCAGCTCGATGTCCACGTTCAGCCACTTCCGCCCGCTCGACGCGTGCAGGAGGTACTGCGCCGGCCCGTCGGCGCTGAGCGTCGTCGCCGGCCCGAACATCACCTGCCCCACGTCCGCGCTCAGCTCGGGGGTGCGGTTGACGTGCTCGATCACCTCGCGCGCCCCCGACCGCCACGCCCTCCCCGGCTCGCCGCCGTAGGCGTGGAACTGGAGGTGGGTGAAGTGCGCGCGGCGCCCGGAGAGCGCGCGCATGCTCTCCAGCGTGTAGCGCGCGTTCCCGGCCATCCCGAGGTTGTTGCAGTGGATGTGCGCCGGGTGCGGGAGCGCCAGCGCCTCGGCGGCGTCGGCGAGCGTCTCCAGGATGCGGCGCGGCGTGACCGCGCTCGACCCCACCGGCGCGTCGAGCTCGGTCGGCCCGCGCTCGTTGCGCTTCCACCGCTCCACGCCCCCGGGGTTCACCACCTTCACCGCGTAGCCGCCCGCCGCGCCGAGCAGCCAGGCGACGTAGTCGCGCGCGCGCTCGCGGGCCGCCGCCGGGTCGCGCCCGTCGATCAGGCGGAACAGGTACTCATCGTTCCCCATCAGGATGAAGCAGCCGGCGTCGACGATCGGCGTGTCGTCCAGCTCGGCGTGCGTCAGCCTGGCGGTCAGCGGCGCCACCGCGGCGTCGAACGCCGTCGTGTAGCCGAGCCCCGCATAACGATAGCCGGTGGTGAAGGTGCTCGGCAGCGTGCCCCCGGTGCCCGACCGCGCCGGGGGCGCGCCGGGGTCGTCGGCGTCGAGCAGCCGCGGCGCCGGGGCCGGGTCGGCCGCGCGGTCCTCCGGGAGGAGCCGGCGCCCGTGGTTGACGCTGGCGCCGGCGACGTGGGCGTGGATGTCGACCCCGCCCGGCATCACGACCATCCCCCGCGCGTCGATCGTCCGCGCCGCCGGCGAGACCTCGCGCACCACGACGCCGTCGCGCACGCAGACGTCGCGCACCTCGCCGTCCGACCCGTTCGCCGGGTCGTAGACGGCGCCGCCGGCGATGCGCAGTTCCCCGGTCACTCGGACCGCTGTCCCGATTCCATGGGCGCCGGCCGCGGCGCGGACCGCCGCTTCAGCTCCCCGACGATGCCCCGCGCGACCTCGGCCGCCGAGGGCCGGGCCGCGCGCAGCACGGCGCGGAGCGGGAGCGGGACGTCGTCCATCCGCAGCGCGAGCCCGCCCTCGTGGATGCCGGCGACGCCGGTGTCCACCGCCACCTCGGCGCCTAACGCCGACTCGCTCGCCCGGGGGCCCACCACCGCGCAGCGCACCCGCGCCAGCGCCCCCAGCACCCGCGCCGGGACCAGCGCGGCCGCGCCGAGCACGAGCGCCGCGTCCACCTCACCGCGCTCGAGGAGGACGAGCGCGCCGTCGTGGGGGCGGTAGCGCGGGTGGCCGCGGGCGTAGTCGACCCCCAGCGGGAACCCGCTCTGCCAGGTCATCACCGACTCGGCGCCGCCGCGGTTCCCGCCGCCGCGCAGCGTGCTGAGCGCGGCGCGCGTGCCGGCGTTGAGCGCCTGGGTGAGGGCGATCAGCCCCTCCGCGCGCGCGGCCCGCGCCGCGTCGTCCTCCGGGCCGGCGGCGGCGTCGTCGTCGTCGTCAGGCGGCTCGGCGTCGTGGACGACCACGGCGTAGCGCGCCGCCGTCAGTCGCCCGGCGAGGGCGAGCGCGTCGCGCGCCCAGCCGCCGGCCGCCTCGGCGGGCGCGCCGCCGCCCTTCACCGCGGCGCGCATCAGCGCCAGCGCGTCCGCCTCGCGCGCGGGGTCGACGGCAACGCGCTCGTGCGCGTCCTCGGGGCCGCGGTGCGCGCCCACGTCGACCGCCACCACCCGCCGGCCGGCGCGCCGCGGCGCGTAGCGCTCCTCGTAGCGCGGGTAGCGCGCGGCGGGGTCCACGCCCCAGTAGACGACGAGGTCCGCGCGGTTGCGCACCTCGCCCAGCGTGGCCGCCGCCCGCCCGCGGCGCTGCGCGGCGAGCGTGCCGCCGAGCACGGTGGCGGAGGAGACGTTGTCGAGCGCCGCGCGCAGGAGGTCGGCGATCGCCGCGCCCTGCCGCTGCGCCTCGCACGACAGCTCGGGCGCCAGGTACACGAGCGCGCCGCGCGCCGCGCCGGCGAGCATCCGCGCCGCGTCCGCCGCGGCCGCCGCGGCCCCCACCTCGCGCCCGCCGGAGAGCGCGCGCCCCGGCACGCCGCCGTCGCCGAACCACGCCTGCCCCAGCGGGCACGCGTGTCGCGCCTCGACGATCCGGCCGCCGCGCGCGCGGACGACGATGTCGTCGCACGCGCAGCCGCAGCCGAGGCAGGTGACGTCCTCGTGCTCGGCCACCGGGCCGGCGGCGCTCGCCGACACCGCGTCCCCGCCCATCATGCCGTCCGCCGACGTCGGCATTCCGCCTCCTCGTAGACGAGTGCGGCGCGCCGCTCCAGCGCCGCCTGGCAGTCCGCGGCGTCGTCGCCGCGCGCGAGCACGGTACAGATCGGCCGCCCCGCCGGCACCCGCTCCCCGGAGTGCGGCACGTCGCGCAGCGAATCGTCGTCGAGCCAGCCGGCGGTGTCCCCGAGCACGAGGTCGCGCCGCGCGTAGACGATCGCCTTCCCGACGGCACCACCGCCAGCCCCTCGCGCGCGCGCCAGGTCGAAGGCGGGGAGCGAGCCGCCCTCGCAGGCGCGCGCGTGCTCGGCGAACACCGACAGTCCGTAGGCGCGCTCGACGAGCTCCATCGACGCCGAGTAGCGCGGATTCACTTCCACCGGAACGGCCTCGCCGCGGCGGGCGATGAAGTCGACCCCGCCGACGCCGACGAGCGCGAACGCGTCGGCGGCGGCCGTCGCCAGCGCGGCCGCGCTCGCGAGCAGCGACGCGTCCTCGTCGAACTGCGGATCGCCCGCGCCGCCGAGGATGCTGCCGCAGTAGGTAAAGCCGCGCGCCCCGAACGCCGTTTCACCGACGAGCTGCCGCGACATCCCGATCGGCACCGCGCGCCCGGCCCCGTCGGCCACGAAGACGACCGAGCCGGGCGTGCCGTCGATGCGCTCCTGGAGCACGCTCCCGCGCGCGAGCGGCTCGCCCGGCGTCCACGCGCGCACGCCGTGCCCGCCCCCGGAGCGGCGTCGCTTGGCGAGCCACCGCGTCGAATCGCCCCGCGTCGCGGCGGAAGGATGACGCTCGGCGTCGCCCGCGGTGTAATCCCTTTCGAGGGGGGTGCCCGCGCGCAACGTTCCGCCCCGCGTCGCAACCGACCGATGGCGCTCCGGCGTCCGGCCGGCGTTATCTTGATCTCGGGGGGGTGCCCCCCCACGGTCGTGAGACGCCGCCGCCCCAGCCCGCGCCGCCCGCGCCCCCGCCAGCACCATCGGCGCCCGGATCCCCCGCGCCGCGAACGCCCGCGCCAGCCGCACCGGGTCGCGCACGCGGCGCAGCACCTCGGGCGGGTTCCCCCACAGCGCGCGCCCCCGCTCCTCGCGCAGCATCGCCACCGCCCGCGGGCTGTTCTCGAAGCCGGCGACGTACGCCGCGGCGTCGCACTCGAGCCCCCGCGCCGCGCGCGCGGCCGCCACGCTGCCGTACGGCACGCCCAGGTCGCGCGGCAGCGAGCGGGCCCCCGGCGCGCGCGCCAGCAGGTCGAGGTCGCCGAACGCGTCCAGCGCGATCACCCCGTACCCGGCCCGCGCCGCGGACTCGGCGATCGCGCGCACCGAGACGCCGACCAGCAGCACCGTGCGCACCGTGCGCACCGTGCGCACCCGGCGCGCGCTCACGCGAGCCCCAGCCGCCGCCGGGCGGCGTCCGGGGGGAGCACGTACAGATGGTCGAGCACCGTCCCGCGCGCCTCGCGCAGGCCGAGCCGGTCGACGAGCCCCGCGCACGCGCCGCCGGCGAGCCCGTCGGCCACCAGCGCCGCGCCCTGGGCGGCGTGCTTCGCCGCCGACGCGAATCCGCCGAGCTGCCTAACGGGGACGCGGCCCGCCACCGCGTGCAGCCGCGGCAGCAGCGCCGCCCGGACGCCGGCCGCCGCCCCGACGCGCCCGGAGAGCACGATCTCCCGCGGCCGGGGCACCGCGACCAGCATCGCCGCCACGCCCTTCGCCACCCCTTCGAAGTAGGCCTCGCGCGCGACGCGCTCCCGCCCGGTGCGCGGCTCAAGCACGCGCTCGATCAGCTCGTCGGTCGTCCAGCGCTCCGCCTCGCCCCGCGGGAGCATGGCCTCGACGCCGCCGCCGAAGAGCATGCCCTTCGAGACCGCGCCGGCCAGGAACGCCGCCTCGCCGTCGAGCGCTCCGGCCGCCCGCAGCCCCGGCGGCCCGGACGATCCGCCGAATCCGTCGACGATGCGGCCGCCGTCGACGCCCAGCACGGCCGTGAACGCGCCGCCCAGCTCCACGAGAATGAGCGAGACCTCGGCGATCGTGCAGCCGACACGCCGGGCCTGGCTCGCGATCGCGAGCGCCGCCGCGCACACCTTGTCGGCCGTCCCCATGTCCACGCGATTCACCTTTCTGTGCGCCGGCACGCTCTCGAGATGGATGACGCCCGGCGTGTAGACCACCGGCAGCCCGGAGCGGGCGAGCTCGCGCGCCAGCGCGAGCAGCCCGCCGATCCCGCCGCCGGCCGCGCCGTCGGCGGGCGCGAGGTACGCCAGCCGCAGCTCCTCGTCGGTCGCCTCGTCCGCCCTGACGAGCGGCAGCCCGTACCCCGACGGTCCGACCACCAGCTCCACCCCGCCGCCCTCGCCGATCGCCGCCACGAACGCCCGCGGGTCGGCCAGCGCGTCGGCGGTGGGGATCGTGCGGTCGAGAAACACCCGCCCGTCGTCCAGCCCGCACAGGTCGACGCTCACCGTGCCGGGGTCGATGCCGACGACGCGGGGCACGAGAGCTAAAAGCTGCGACCTGCGTCCTGCGATCCTTCGCTTCGCTCAGGACAGGCTCTGCGACCTAACGGCTCCCGGGAGGCCCCTGGCGTCCCGAGGGTGTCAGGTCGCAGAGCCTGTCCTGAGCGAAGCGAAGAATCGCAGCTCGCAGGTCGCAGCCGTTGTTTCATGCCTTCGCCGTCGCCGAGAGCTCTCCCGCCACCTCCGCGATCGACTCGGCGTCGAGCACCAGGTCGTCGCGCTCGAACAGGCGGGCGATGCAGCGGCGGTGCAGCTTCATCTTGAAGTTGCCGACGCCGAGCGCGCCGAAGCAGACCACGCCGTCGCGCTCCACCGCCGAGTCGTTGACCTCGATCCCCTCGACCCCGAGCGGCGGGACGGCGTTGAGGTCCACCACCACGCGGAGCGACTGAGCTTCCTTCCGCCCCGTCCACGCCGCGCGCGGCACGATCATCACGCCGGCCGGCCCGGCGTTGCACAGCACCGTCGCGCCGTCGAGCGCGGGGGCGAGGTGGGCGGGGTCGCGCACTTCCAGCGACTGCACCGTGTGGCCGAAGCGCCTGGCGATCGCCGCCGCCACCCGCTCGCCGTCGGCCGCGTGGCGCGACGTGATCAGCACGTCCGCGCCCGCGGCCGCGAGGAGCCCGGCGACGCGCGTGCCGACCGGCCCCGTGCCGGCCGTGACGACGGCGCGCGCGCCACCGGCGTCGCCGCCCAGCGCCTCGAGGATCCTGTCGACCGCGGCGACCGCGGTGGTGTTCGAGCCGTTCGAGTCCAGCATCACCGAGACGCGGAACGGGCCGAAGAACGCCGCGCGCACCGCGTCGAGCAGCCGCTCGCCCGCCGCCATGTCGGCGCCGCCCACGAAGATCGCCGTGTTCTTCCGGTCCTTCGGGCCGCGCGTGAAGATGCAGCCGTGCACGAGGTCGCGGACGTCGGGCTCGGCGACGCCGGCGTAGCTCAGCACCTCGTCGGCGCCCCCGTCGAAGGCGACGACGCGGTCGAACATGCTGGGAAGGCGCGAGGAGTCGAGCTGGAGAAGGAGCTTTTTCAGAGTTGGAGCTCCGGTAGGTGCCGCAAGAGGGGAAGGGGGACGGGGGACGGGGGATGAACTGCCGGAGCTTCTCGCAGTTCGTCCCCCATCCCCCGCCCCCCTTCCCGCCTTCGCTCGTCAGACCTTCGCCGTGGCGGCTTCGGCGTTGCTGGCGAACGGGTGGCGCGCGGCGGCGCTGTTGCCGAGCACCTCGGCGACCGTCGGGCGGCCGGTCAGCGCCCGCTGGATCGACTCCTTGGTCGCCTTGTAATTGTACTCGTAGATCTTCTTGTCGTCCTTCGCCTCCCAGTGGATGAACACGCCGACCATCACGACGTAGTCGTCCACCTTGTCGCGCGGGATGATCCCCTCGCCCACGCTGTCCACGACCGCGCGCGCCACCGCGGCCTGCGCCGGGCCGAACATCTGCACCGCCTGCGCCGCGCCCTTGATCGTGACCTTGTTGAACAGGATCGTGTCCGGCTTCGCGGGAAGGTTCGGGGTCACCACCGCGAGCAGCGTCGTGAACCCGTCCTTGTTGTTCGTCAGCGCGTTGCAGAACGCCGTGCCCGCGGGGCCCTGCTTCGAGCCGATGATCAGGTCGATGTGCGCAACCTCGTTGCCTTCGCCTACGAGGGACTCGCCGAGAAAGAAGTCCGCTGCCATGTGGAACGCCTCCGTCGCAAAGTAGGTGGGTGGAGCTTGCGAGTGACCAGCGAGGCGAGCGGCACGGAGGAACACTTCCCAGCCGCGCAGTCCCGGGCGGGTGTCGCAGGGCGCGACCCCACACGCCGGGTAGCTCGTCCGACTACGGATGGGGACAAGAGAATGGACCCCAGGGTGGAAGGTGTCAAGAAGGAAGCGGCGGGAGCCCCGCGCGCCCCGCTCCTCGCACCCCCCCGCGCCCGACGCTAAATTGCCGCACGCACACGGAGGGTTCCATGGATCTCGTCGGCATCTCGCTCTCCCGCCGCGCCTTTCTCGCCGCCCTGGCGGCCCTCCCCCTGCTGCGCGAGGAGGAGCTGCCGCCGGCCGCGCAGAAGGTGATCCGCGAGCGCTTCGGCGACCGCCCGATCCGCACCGGGCACGTCCAGCTCGACGCGCCCGAGTCGGCGCCCGACGGGCGCACGGTCCCGCTCTTCATCGAGAGCGACCTGCCGATGACGCCCGCCGACTACGTGAAGAGCTTCCACGTCATCGTCGACCACAACCCGGACGTCTACCTCGCCGGCTTCCACCTCACCCCGGCGATGGGCGAGGCGGCGATCGACACGCGCATCAAGATGCGCCGCAGCTCCCACGTCCGCGTGATCGCCGAGACGAGCCGCGGCGAGCTGTGGTCGGCCGCGCAGATGGTGTACGTGACGATGAACGGCTGCGTCTGAGCGAGGCGACGCCATGACCCCCACCAACCGGCCCGCCATCGAGCTGGCCCCGCCGCAGACCGGGACGGGCGACGCGAAGGTCCTCGTCCCCGCCCGCGTCCAGCGCAACGCCGTCCTCCACGTGCGCGCCCTGCTCGCGCACCCCATGCTCACCGGCCTCTCCCGCGACGCCGAGGGGAAGCCGATCCCGGCGTACTGGGTGAAGGAGGTGCGGGTCACCTACGGCGGCGACCCGGTGGCCCGCTTCGAGTGGAGCTCTGGCATCAGCCGCGACCCGTACGTCGCCTTCCCCCTCAAGGCGGCGCGCGAAGCCCCGCTCACCGTCACCTGGACCGACAACCGCGGCGCGGTGTTCACGCAGACGGCGGACATCCGCTTCGGGTGATGCGATTCGCGATTCGCGCAACGCGATTCGCGTTCGGTGTCGCACTCGCGCTCACCACGCCGCTCGGCGCACAGCTCACGGTCCGCGAGCTCGCGCCGCGGGTGTTCCTGGTCCCCGGCGACACCGGCCGCGGCTCCGAGGGGCGCGCGAACGCGGGCTTCGTCGTCACCGACAGCGGCGTCGTCGTCATCGACGCCCTCGGCTCGCCGCGCCAGGGCGAGGCGCTCCTGCGGGCCGTCCGGAGCGTGACGAAGCAGCCGGTCCGCTGGCTGATCCTCACCCACCACCACCCGGACCACCACTTCGGCGCGGCGGCGCTCCGCGCGGCGGGGGCGCGCGTCGTCGCCCACCCGGACCGCTCCACCCTCGCCAGCGACGCCGGCGACTCGGCGCTCGCCGCCGCGTACACCGCCGCGTTAGGTGCGGAGGAGATGCGCGGCTTCGCGTTCGCCGACGTGCCGGACGTCCCGGTGCGCGGCGACACCACGCTCCGCGTGGGCGGGCGGACGATCGACATTGTCCAGCCGGGCGCCGCGCACACGCCCGGGGACCTGATGGTCTGGCTGCCGGACGAGCGCGTGCTGTTCGCCGGCGACGTGCTGATCGAGGACGGCGTGACGATGGTCGTGGACGGCAGCTCCGGCGCCGTGCTGCGCGCCCTGGATCGGATCGACTCTCTCGCACCGCGCGTCCTCGTCCCCGGCCACGGACGGACTGCTCACGACCCCGCCGCCGCCCTCGCGCTCACCGCCCGCACGCGCTGCTACGTCGACCGCGCGCGCGCCGACGCGCGGGCGGCGGTCGCCGACGGCACCCCGCTCGGCCGCTTCCTGCGGCGGCTCCCGCCGGAAGATGCCGGGCGCCCGGTCTCGCGCGCGTCGCTGGTGCGCCGGAACGCGGTCAGGGTGTATCTGGAGATGGAGCGCGAGTCGCCCACCGCAGGGAGCTCTAGCGCGGCAGGAACGGCGGTTGTCAGTTGTCGGTAGGGGCGAGGCATGCCTCGCCCACTCGACTGACAACCGGCAACTCGACTACTGACAACTGACAACCGCCGTTCGCGCCGCGAGACCATTTCCGTGCATCGCTCCCCCACAGTCGGACTGCTCCTCGCCCTCGCCGCCTGCGCCTCGTCAGGCGGCAGTCGCGCCACGCCCACCTCCGGCGCTCCCGCCGTCCCGCACCTCATCTCCAGCGACAGTCTCGACGCGCTCGTGCGCGCCGGCCCCGCGCCGACGCTGCTCGACCTGCGCGGCGACATCGGCCTCTACCTGCGCGGCCACCTGCCCGACGCCGTGTACCTGAGCGTCGAGACGCTCCGCTCGTCCGCCGGCGGCGTGCCCAACCTGCTGCTCCCCGCCGGGTCGTACGCCGCGCTCTGGCCGCGCCTCGGCGTGCGCGCCGACCGCCCGGTGGTCGTCTACGCGTCGGGCGAGTCCCGCGAGGTGGACGCCACCTACGCGGCCTGGGTCCTGGCCGGCGCCGGCCACCCGCGCGTGTATGTGCTGGACGGCGGCTTCCGGAAGTGGGAGGCCGAGTCGCGCCGCACCGAGCGCCGCTACCCCGCCGCGTCAGGCGCTGCCGCCTCCGCGGGCTGGCGCTTCGCCCCCGACCGCGCGACGCTCGACGACGTGCGCCGCGCCGTGGAGCGCCGCGACGGCCGCACGATCCTGGTGGACGCGCGCGTCCCCGAGCAGTACGCCGGCCAGGCGGGCGCGCAGATGCGCCGCGGCCACATTCCGGGCGCCGTCAACCACTACTGGCAGGACGACCTGACGCAGGCCGGCATCGCCCGCGTCTGGCGCGACCGCGACACGCTGGCCGCGCGCTACGCGTCGCAAGGCATCACCGCCGACAAGGACGTCATCGTCTACTGCAACAGCGGCATCGAGTCGAGCCACGTCTACTTCGCCCTCCGCACCCTCCTCGGCTACCCGCGCGTACGAGTGTACGACGGCTCGTTCACCGAGTGGGCGGGACGCGAGGAGCTGCCGGTGGAGACGAAAGACTGAGTGCAGGTCGTACTAGGATTGATCATGCCCGATCTCGGTGCGCCGTTCACCATCGCCGCCGCCCAGGCCGCGCCGGTCTTTCTCGACCGCGAGGCGACGGTCGAGAAGGCGTGCGCGCTCATCGCCGAGGCCGGGCGCGCCGGCGCGAAGCTGCTCGCGTTTCCGGAGACGTTCATCCCCACCTACCCGCTCTGGGTCTGGAACGTCCCCGCCGGCGAGTCGCGGCTGCTCAACGACCTCTACGCCGAGCTGGCGGCGAACGCCGTCGCGGTGCCGAGCGAGAGCACCGAGCGGCTGGGGCAGGCGGCGCGCGAGACCGGGGTGTGCGTGGCGATGGGAATCAACGAGTGCGAGCGGGACGGCGTCGGCGGCGCGACGCTCTACAACACGCTCGTCTACATCGACGACGCGGGCCGGGTGGTCGGCAAGCATCGCAAGCTCGTCCCGACGGGCGGCGAGCGCCTGGTCTGGGGGCAGGGCGACGGCTCCACGCTCGGCGTGCACGCGCTCCCCTTCGCGCGGGTCGGCGGGCTCATCTGCTGGGAGAACTACATGCCCCTCGCCCGCTACGCGATGTACGCGTGGGGCGCGCAGATCTACGTCGCGCCCACGTGGGACCGCGGCGAGCCCTGGCTCTCGACGCTGCGGCACATCGCCAAGGAGGGGCGCGTGTACGTGATCGGCTGCTGCAGCGCGATGCGCCGCGACGACATCCCCGAGCGCTACGAGGCGCTGCGCCGCGTCTACGCGGGCGGCGACGAGTGGCTCAACCCCGGCGACAGCGCGATCGTCGACCCCAACGGCAAGCTCGTCGCCGGCCCGTCGCAGCGGCGCGAGGAGATCCTGTACGCCGAGGTCGACCCGCGGCTGCTGGTCGGCCCGAAGCGCCAGCTCGACGTGGTGGGTCACTACGCGCGGCCGGACGTCTTCGAGCTCACGGTGAACCGCGACGCTCGGCCGGTGATCCGGGAGCGCTGATCGGGAGCGGCGACCAACAGTTTTTCGTTGACTCCCTAAACGCGCGTCGCATATTCGAATCCCCCGCCGCGCGAGTCGACCCGCAGTCCCACCCCAAGCACGCTGAGGAGGCCGTATGAACCGCGCTGCCCCCCTTGGCCTGCGGACTGCACCTTCGACCTGCGAGCTGCGACCTCACTGCGCTCAGGACGCAGGGGCTCCCCGAGCGCAGTGAGGTCGCAGGCCGCAGGTCGCAGCACGAACCCACTCCTCTCCCACCGCCTCATGTCCCTCCGCGTCCCCGGGCTCCGCAGCGAGCCGACGTACTCCGTCTCCGGGTTCCTTCCGGACGCCTCGTTCTACCCGTCGCCGCGCATGGCCGCCAAGGCGCCGCCGGAGACGTTCGCCTACGTCGCGCTGGTCAACCCGCGCACGGACGGCCGCCCCGACGCGATCGGCGTGGTGGACTGCAACCCCAACTCCGACACCTTCGGCCGCATCCTCGGCCGCACCGAGCTGCCGTACGCGGGGGACGAGCTGCACCACTTCGGGTGGAACGCCTGCAGCTCCTCGCTCTGCCCCTACGCGCCGCACCCGCACGCGCAGCGCCGCTACCTGGTCGTGCCCGGGATGCGCTCGTCGCGCATCTACATCGTCGACACGCAGCCCGACCCGCTCCAGCCGCGCATCGCCAAGATCATCGAGCCCGAGGAGATCTTCTCGAAGACCGGCTACTCGCGCCCACACTCGGTGCACTGCGGCCCCGGGGGGATCTACGTCAGTGCCCTCGGCGCGCCGAACGGCGGCGGCCCCGGGGGGATCTTCCTGCTCGACCACGACAGCTTCGAGGTGCGCGGGCGCTGGGAGATCGACCGCGGGCCGCAGCAGCTGGCCTACGACTTCGCCTGGCACCTGGGCTACGACACGATGATCACGAGCGAGTGGGGGACGCCCAACATGATCGAGGGCGGGCTCCAGCTCGACCAGCTCGTGGGGAAGAAGTACGGGCGCGCGATCCACGTCTGGGACCTGCGCCGGCGCCGCCACCTCAAGCGCCTGGCGGCGGGCGACGACGACCAGATGACGCTCGAGCTGCGCCCGGCGCACGACCCGACGAAGGCCTACGGCTTCGTCGGCGTCGTGGTGAGCGTGAAGGACCTCTCGTCGTCGATCTGGATGTGGCACCGCGAGGGGGACGACTGGGAGATGCACAAGGTGATCGAAATCCCCGCCGAGCCCGCGGACCCGGCGCTGCTCCCGCCGGCGCTCAGGACGTTCGAGGCGGTGCCGCCGCTCGTCTCCGACATCGACCTGTCGGTGGACGACCGCTTCCTCTACGTCTCCTGCTGGGGGACGGGCGAGCTGCGCCAGTACGACGTCACCGACCCGTTCCGCCCGCGCCTGACGGGGACGGTGCAGATCGGCGGGATCGTGCGCCGCGCGTCGCACCCGTCGCGCCCCGGCGAGGCGCTCAACGGCGGCCCGCAGATGGTGGAAGTGAGCCGCGACGGCCGGCGGGTCTACGTCACCAACTCGCTCTACCTGCCGTGGGACGCCCAGTTCTACCCGGACGGCATCCGCGGCTGGCTGGCGAAGCTCGACGCCAACCCGAGCGGCGGCCTCACCGCCGACCCGGCCTTCTTCACCGACTTCCCCGACGGCACGCGCCCCCACCAGGTCCGCCTGGAAGGCGGCGACGCCAGCTCCGACAGCTACTGCTATCCGTGAGCACGACGTGAGTACGACGTGAGCACGACGCTCACCGTCGCCCTGCTCGGCGCCTTCCACGGCCTGAACCCGGCCATGGGATGGCTGTTCGCGGTCGGGCTCGGGCTCCAGGAGGGTCGGCGCGCGGGCGTCCTGCGGGCGCTGCCGCCGATCGCTCTCGGGCACGCGCTCTCGATCGGCGCCGTGCTGGCGGCGGTGAGCGCGCTGCGCCTCGTCGTGCCGCCGCGCGCCCTCGCCCTGGCCGCGGCGGCGGTCCTGCTCGGCTTCGGCGGCTACGTCCTCGTCAGGCGGAGCGTGCGGCACCCGCGCTGGGTGGGGATGCGCGTCGGCTTCCGCGACCTCACCCTCTGGTCGTTCCTGATGTCGTCCGCCCACGGCGCCGGGCTGATGCTCGTCCCGGTGCTGCTCGCCATCCCCGCCGCGGCCGCGGCCGGCGCCCACGTCGGCCACGCCGCGCAGCTCGCCTCGACCGCCGGCGCGATTGGCGGCGCGACGGCGCTCGGCGTCCACACGCTCGCGCTCTTCGCGGTGATGGCCGGCGTCGCCATCGCCGTCTTCGAGATCCTGGGCCTCGCCCTCCTCCGCCGCGCCTGGATCAACCTCGACGTGATCTGGGGCGGCGCGATGGTGGTGGCGGGAGTCGTGACGGGCGTGAGAGCGTAAGAGCGATTCGCGATTCGCGAATCGCTCTTACTGCTCTACCCTGTACACCGTCCCGCTCGCCGAGAGAATGTAGATCTCGCCTGACGAGTCCTCGCCGAAGGACAGGACGTTGCCCACGCTGCCGACGCTCCAGCTGCGGCGGTCGGTGGCCGCGCCGCTCGCGAACTTGAAGCTCCGCAGGAAGCCGGTGCAGAAGTCGGAGTAGAAGTAGTGGCCGGCGAGTCCCGGGATGCGCGAGCCGCGGTAGACGTAGCCGCCGGTGATCGAGCAGCCGTCGGCATGCGAGTATTCGAGGACCGGGGCCGTCAATCCCGTCTGGTCGCACCCGGCGCTCGTCG
>DATFPD010000548.1:0-1901 GCA_035265005.1 Gemmatimonadaceae bacterium
GGTGTTGATCACGTTGACGTTCCGGAAGCGCGCCGGGGGCGCGCCGTGGCTGACCGCGTTCACCTGGCCGGGCTGCCCCTTGCCGTCGAAGAAGCTGCCGCCCAGCTCGTAGCTGCGGCGCCCGCCGATCATGTCCATGCTGTTCCAGAAGTCCGGCGTGCGGATCTGGTAGGCGACGTCCTTGAGCATGCCGACGATCTTCCCGCCCTTGATCTCGTAGAACACCTGCCCGCCGAACTGGGCGTTGAAGCGCTGCTGGTCGATCGAGAAGGAGCCGTCGCCGACGATCGCGATCCCGCGGTCGGTGGCGGCGATCAGCTCGTCCCAGCCGAGGTCGCGCTCGCCGGGGAGGAGCGACACGTTCGGCATCCGCTGGAACTGCACGTCCTGCCACCCCTGCGAGTACGAGCAGCCGTGCGAGCGCACCTCGCGCCCCTGCTTGTCGTACCACCAGCGCAGCCACGGCGCCTGCTCGCGCGTCGTCTGGTAGTCGTTCACGACGCCGTTCTTGATGATCAGGAACTCGTCAGGCTTCACCCCCTCGTCGTCCCAGCCGACGGTCGAGAGCGCGCCCTCCTGCGAGCGGTCCCCCTGCACGTTCATGAACTCGGGGCCGTACTTGAACGCGCCCAGCATCTTCTCGGGCGGGGCGACGAAGCTGGTGCCGGCGTAGTTGGCCTCGTAGCCCATCGCGCGGTCGAGCTCCGTCGGGTGCCCGATGCTCTCGTGGATCGTGAGCCAGAGGTTGGTGGGATGCAGCACGAGGTCGTAGCGCCCCACGTCCACCGGCCTGGCGGTGAGCTTCTTCACCGCCAGCTCCCCCCACCCGGCGGCCTTCCCCGGCAGGTCGGCCTCGAGCACGAACTCCCACCCGCGCCCCATCGGCGGCACGGGCGCGTTCATGATCTGGAAGTCGCTGCGGTCGGCGGAGACCGCGGTCACCTGCATCGCGGGCCAGCTCCGGATCAGCGTCTGGGTGATCACCGAGCCGTCGGTGGTGGCGAGGTTCTTCTCGATGCGCACGAAGAAGAGCTGGCTCGAGACGAACTGCACGCCCTTCGCCTTCATCGCCTCGGCGTTCGCCCTGAGCAGCAGCGACGCCTTGTCCTCGACCGACACGGTCATCGGGTCGGTCTTGAAGGCGCTCTGCCACACCGCGCCCGAGGGCGCCGCCGGCGACGGCTGGAGCTCGACCGCGCGGCCGCGCGCCACGCGGTTGGCCTTGGCGATCGCGGCCGCCTTGCGCGCCGCGCCGGCCACGCCCTCCTTGGTCAGCGTGCGCGTGGCGGCGAACCCCCACACGCCGTCCACCAGCGCGCGCACGCCGCAGCCGACGCTGTCCAGGTCGACGACGTTCTGGATCTGCTGCTCGCGCGTGAAGACGAAGTTCTGCCGCTGCCGCTCGATCCGCACGTCGGCGTAGCCGGCGCCGGCCATCTTCGCGGCGTTGAGCGCCTCCATGAGCAGCTCGCGCACGGCGGCGTCGGTCGCGGCCGGCGCCGCGATGCCGAGCGCGGCCGCCCGCGCGAGCGCGGGGCTCGCGGCCGTGCCGACCGCCAGGGCTGCGAGCGACACGCCGCCCTGCTTGAGGAAGTCACGTCGGTTGGTCATGCGTTCTCCCGGAGAGGGGTGGGACCGGGTCGAGAGTCGTGCGCCGGCGCGGATGAGACAACGCCGAAGTGGTCGGCGATGCACGCCAAGGGATGGGGAACGTGCGCGGCGGGACGGGTCCAGTGTCAGGCAAAGAACAGAAGAAATCAACCACAGAGGACACAGAGGGCACAGAGGGAGCGCGTCGATGTCGGGATGACGACGTCAAAGACTCGCGCCGGCCCGGCCTCGTGGCGCTCCCTCTGTGCCCTCTGTGTCCTCTGTGGTTCAATTCGCCCTTCCGTCCCACG